>NZ_JBXATB010000009.1:0-135119 GCF_058809925.1 Rhodoglobus sp. GW821-FHT12B09
GGGCCGGGGCCGGGCGCGGGGCCGGGCGCAGGGGCTGGGCGCGGGGCCGGCCGCCGGGCGCGGGGCCGGGCGCAGCACCGACCCGCGGGCGCCTCAAACAGGCTCGCTTTTCGACTTGTGCATGAAATCGATTTCTGTAACGATAGTGCCGTAATCAAGGAGGATTTGGTGATCGGTGGTGCGACCCCGTGGCTGGGCGCGGGAGCGAGCGCAGCGGCCTTCCCGCTGGGCGGCATCGGCACGGGCAACGTCTCGATCGGCGCTCGTGGCGAGCTGCGCGACTGGGAGCTCGACAACGGGCCGGCCAAGGGCCGCCGACTCCCGTTCAGCCTGTTCGCGATCGACGTGCGCGGCGGTTCCGCCGAGCCGGTGACGCGGGTGCTGCAGTCCCGGTTCCGCGAGCCGCACGAGGCCGACCAGGGCTACTACGCCGGCGACCTCGGCGGCCTCCCGCGGCTGCGCGACTCCCGCCTGCGCGGCGAGTACCCCTTCGTGGAGGTCGAGTTCGAGGATGACGACCTCCCGGTGGCCGTGGCGCTCGAGGCGTTCACCCCCTTCGTCCCCCTCGATGCGGATGCGTCGGGCATCCCGGCGGCCGTGCTGCGGTACCGGGTCACCAACCCCACGGCGGAACCGCTGCAGGTCTCCGTCGTCGGCTCCCTCGCGAACCCGGTCGGCGCGAGCCGCAAGGGGGACGTGTTCCACTTCCCGACGTTCGAGGGCCACCCGGTCAACACGTACCTGGAGGGCGACGGCATCCGGGGCGTCTACTTCGCCAGCGACCTCCCGGCGACCTCGCTCGCCTTCGGCAGCGCGAGCCTCACGACGGCCGACGAGAGCGTCACGAGCAAGCCGCAGTGGCTGTGGGGCTTCTGGCAGGACGGCGCGCAGGTGTTCTGGGACGACCTGCGCGACGACGGCCGCCTCACCCCGGAGACCGTCGAGACGCTCGAGACCGGCGAGCTGCCCGAGTGGATCACACGGCTGCGCGTCGGCTCCCTCGGCATCCACCACGAGCTCGCGCCGGGCGAGACGCGCGACTTCGAGTTCCGCCTGGCGTGGTACTTCCCCAACCGCCCGAAGGCGTGGCTCGGCAACATCAACCTGCCGAGCCCGCACAAGGACGAGATCGTGCGCAACCACTACGCGACGCGCTTCACCGATGCGTGGGATGTCGCGGGCCAGCTCGATCGCGCGCTGCCGGGGCTCGAGGCCTCGACGCGCGCCTTCCATGCCGCGCTCTACGGCAGCAGCCTCCCGCCCGAGGTCATCGACGCCGCCGGATCCAATCTCGCGGTGATCCGCAGCACCACGTGCTTCCGGCTCGAGGACGGCACGTTCGCCGCCTGGGAGGGCACCTTCGACCAGCACGGCAGCTGCGAGGGCACCTGCACCCACGTGTGGAACTACGCGCAGGGGCTGGCTTACCTCTTCCCCGAGCTCGAGCGCAGCGCCCGCCGGACGGAGTTCCTGCACGAGACGCGCGAGGACGGCCGGATGAACTTCCGCGCAAACAGTGTCTTCGACTCGCCGCCGTGGGAGTTCCACCCCGCGGTGGACGGGCAGCTCGGCGCCGTCGTGAGGCTGTACCGCGAGTGGCGCTTCAGCGGGGACGACGAGTTCCTCCGCGAGGTGTGGCCCGGGGCATCCCGCGCCCTCGACTTCGCGTTCACCGAGTGGGACAGCAACGGCGACGACGTGCTCGACAGCAAGCAGCACAACACCTACGACATCGAGTTCTACGGTGAGAACTCGCTCAGCAACTCGGTGTTCTTCGCCGCGCTGCACGCCGGGGCGAAGCTCGCCGAGCACCTGGGCGAGCACGAGACCGCCGCGCGCTGGCTGGCCGCCGCCGAGCGCGGGTCGGCCCGCATGGACGAGCTGCTGTTCAACGGCGAGTACTACGAGCAGAAGATCGAGGATGTCGACGCGGTGCGGTACCAGTACGGCACCGGGGTCCTGAGCGACCAGCTGTTCGGGCAGTACCTCGCCCACCTCACCGGCCTCGGGCACGTGCTGCCGGAGGCGCACGTGAAGTCCGCGATCCACGCGGTCTACCGGCACAACTTCCGCGAGGACCTCAGCCGCCACCACAGCGTGCAGCGCACCTACGCCCTCGGCCAAGAGGCCGGGCTGGTGTTGTGCTCGTGGCCGCGCGGGGGCCGGCCGCGCATCCCGTTCGTGTACTCCGACGAGGTGTGGACCGGCATCGAGTACCAGGTCGCCGCGCACCTCGTGTTCGAGGGCCTCGTCGAGGAGGGGCTGACGATCGTCCGCGCCGTCCGCGCGCGCCACAACGGCCGCAACCGCAGCCCGTGGAACGAGGTGGAGTGCGGCAACCACTACGCCCGCTCCCTCGCGAGCTGGGCCGTGCTCGTCGCCCTGACTGGCGCGCAGTACGACGCCGCGCAGCGCAGCCTCGAGTTCGCGGCGGGGCCGCTCGACTCGTTCTTCAGCACCGGCACGGGATGGGGCCGGGTGTCGATCGACGGCACCGGCGTCACCCTCGCCCTCGACTACGGCACTCTCGCGCTCGACCGCCTGACGGTCGGCGGGCGCCCCCTGAACCCGACGCCCGGCATCCTCACGGCCGGCGACAGCACGCGATTCACCTACGAAGGAGCACCACAATGACGTACACCCTCCCGGCAGAGCGCACGGCGGCGGCAGTCCGGCCGAAGACCGCCTGGCTCATCTCGAGCGGCGACCTCCGCCCCTCGGCGAACACCGCCGGCTGGCCCACGCAGCAGCAGCTCGAGAGCGATATCGCCGCCGCGCTCGGGACGCTGGGGTGGTCCGTCGAGCGCGCCAACCCCGTCGACCCGGCCACCGGGCACGGGTTCATCAGCAGCCAGCGCATGGGCCTCGAGGTGTTCAAGAACATTCCGGCGGATGCCCCGCTCATCGTCGCGGAGGCGGTCTGGCAGTACAGCCACCACGTGCTCGCCGGCCTCCGCACCCACCGCGGGCCGATCCTCACGATCGCCAACTTCGCCCCGGACTGGCCCGGCCTCGTGGGCCTCCTCGGCCTCAACGCCGGCCTCACGAAGATGGGCAAGGAGTACTCCACGATCTGGAGCGTGGACTTCACCGACGAGTGGTTCCTCAGCGGCCTGCGCGAGTGGGTGGAGACCCGGCACATCACGCACGACGCCTCGCACGTGCATCCCCTCCCCGCACTGGGCGACAGCCCGGAGAAGCAGCTGGGCGAGGCGCTCGCCCGGCAGCTGCTCGAGGAGAAGGCCATCATCGGCGTTTTCGACGAGGGCTGCATGGGCATGTACAACGCGATCTTCGACGACGAGCTGCTCAACCCGATCGGCATCTACAAGGAGCGCCTCTCGCAGAGCGCGCTGTACGCCGAGATGCTGACGGTGAGCGACGAGGATGCCGCGGCGGTGGGCACCTGGCTGAAGAACGCCGGCATGACGTTCCTGACCGGCACCGACGACGAGACCGAGCTCACCGAGGCGCAGCTGACCTGGCAGTACAAGATGTACATCGCCGCGCTGCGCATCGCCGACGACTTCGGGCTGGACGCCATCGGCATCCAGTACCAGCAGGGCCTCAAGGACCTCGTGCCCGCGAGCGACCTCGCCGAGGGCATCCTGAACACCACCGACCGGCCGCCGGTGTTCAGCCGCGACGGCAAGCGCGAGCTGCACGCCGGCCTCGCCATGCCGCACTTCAACGAAGCTGACGAGGGGGTTGCCGTGGACTCCCTCGTCACCGACCGCGTCTGGCGCGCGATGGGCCTCGTGCCCGACAACACGCTCCACGACGTGCGGTGGGGCGAGCAGGTCGGCGACGACTTCGTGTGGGTCTACGAGATCTCCGGCTCCGTGCCGGCGTCGCACCTCGGCGGCTGGCAGAACGCGGAGGGCTGGCGCCAGGGGCCGGTGTTCTTCCCGGCCGGCGGCAGCACGATCAACGGGGTCTCCAAGCCCGGTGAGATCGTGTGGTCGCGCGTGTACATCGCGGAGGGCGCCCTCAACATCGACATCGGCCGCGCGAGCGTCGTCGAGCTGCCCGCGGAGGAGACGAAGCGGCGCAAGGATGCCACGAACCCCGAGTGGCCGATCGCCCACGTCGTGCTGCACGGCGTGACCCGCGACCAGTTCATGGCCCGCCACAAGGCGAACCACGCGCAGGTCGTCTACGCACCGGACGCGGCCACGGCCGACAGCGCCCTCACCGCCAAGGCGGCCATGTTCGCCGCCCTCGGCGTGAAGGTGCACCTCATCGGCGACGTCGCGCTCGCGTAGTGGGAGTAGTCCTCGGTGTCGACATCGGCACCTCGAGCAGCAAGGGCGTGCTCGTCGCGCTCGACGGCACCGTCGTCGCCACGGCGGTTCGGTCGCACTCAGTGGACCGCCCGCGGCCCGGGTGGGTCGAGATGGGCGCGGAGGTGTGGTGGGACGAGTTCGCGTCGATCGCGCGCGAGCTGGCCGCCTCCGCCGCCGAGCCCGTCGTCGCGGTCGGGGTGAGCGGCATGGGTCCGTGCGTCGCGCTCGCCGATGAGTCGGGCGCGCCGCTGCGGCCGGCGATCCTCTACGGCGTCGACACCCGCGCGACGGCGCAGATCGAGCGGCTCACGGCCTCGCTGGGCGCCGACGAGATCCTCTCCCGCGGGGGCTCCGCACTCTCGACCCAGGCGGCGGGGCCGAAGATCGCGTGGGTCGCCGAGAACGAGCCCGACGTGTTCGCGGCCGCGCGCAAGCTGTTCATGCCGGCGTCGTGGCTCGCGTTCAAGCTCACCGGTGAGTACGTGCTCGACCACCAGTCGGCGAGCCAGTGCTCCCCGCTCTACGACTCTGTCGCGCAGCAGTGGTACGAGCCGTGGGCCGCGCCCATCGTCGGGCAGATCGAGCTGCCGCGGCTGGTGTGGGCCGACACCGTGGTGGGGTCGGTCAGCGCGGCTGCTGCTGACGAGACCGGGCTCCCGGCGGGCATCCCGGTCGTCTCCGGCACCATCGACGCCTGGACGGAGGCGGTCAGCGTCGGGGCCCAGACGCCCGGCGACCTCATGCTGATGTACGGCACGACCATGTTCCTCGTGAACACCATCGCCGACCGCATCACGATCCCCGAGCTGTGGGGCACCGTCGGCGCGTTCGAGGGCACGCGAAACCTGGCGGGCGGGATGGCGACGTCCGGAGCGATCACGGGCTGGCTGCGCGAGCTGTTCGGCTCGCCCGACTTCCCGACCCTGCTCGCCGAGGCAGCGGACAGCGCGCCCGGTGCCCACGGGCTGCTCATGATCCCGTACCTCGCGGGCGAGCGCACCCCGATCGCCGACCCGGACGCCCGCGGCATCATCGCCGGCCTCACGATCGAGCACACCCGCGGCGACCTGTACCGCGCGGCGCTCGAGGCCACGGCGATGGGCGTGCGGCACAACGTCGAGGCGATCCGCGCGGCGGGCGGCACGATCGAGCGCGTGGTCGCGGTCGGCGGGGGCACCCAGGGCGACCTGTGGCTGCAGATCGTGTCGGATGTCACGGGCCTCACCCAGATCGTGCCCTCCGTCACCATCGGCGCGAGCTACGGGGCGGCGTTCCTCGCGGCGGGGGCTGTGGCATCCGTCGATATCGGCGTGTGGAATGCCGTGGAGCGCACGGTCTCGCCGCGCCGCGAGCTCGCCGCGAACTACCACGAGCTCTACTCCCTCTACCGGGAGCTGTACCCGGCCACCGCGTCGATAGTGCACGTGCTGGCCGCCCGCCAGAAGGACAGCTGGTGAAGATCCTCGTCACGGGCGCCCGGGGCAACATCGGCCGAGGGCATCGGCGAGAAGCTGCTCGAGTACCACTGCCAGGAGCACGGGCTCTCCTCCGTCGCGGTGCGCCCCGGGAACCTCACCCCGTGGGGTGACGACTGGCCGCGGGGCCCCGCGGCTGAATCGGCGAAGATTGAGTCACCGGTTGTCCATGCACTGCCGCGGACTCCCCGGCAGCCAGGGCGTCCTCGCCCTCTCACGTCATCGGATTGTCCATGCACCTTCGCAATACGGTCATGTCGCGCCCCTTGCGGTCGCGGGTAGCGTCGCTGGAGACGAGAGGGTGCTGCCCTTTCCGATACCCGATATGGCCGATGGAGTTCCCCCGTGATCGATGAGGATGACGCAACAATCGCGAGCGCCGAGCGCCGCGGCCGCGTTGCTGCATTCGTCCATGTAGCGGGCGGCGGCGTCACTCTGACGATCACCACCGAGGGCCGCACAGTCCTGGCAGCGATCCCGGTCGGCCCCGTCGTGAACGGCTCCGCGTACGGCGAGTCCGCCGTGCTCGTCGGCGTCACGCGGCGCACCCTCGTCGAGAGCTTCTCCGCGGCATCCGGCAAGAAGCGCGGTCTGCACTCCGCGGAGCACAGCGAGTCCGTCGTGACCCTGCGCGAGCCCGACGGCACACCCTGGGAGCTGGTCCTCCGCGTCGCCGCCGACGGCGTCGCCGTGCGGTACCGCCTCCCGCTGCTCGACGGCGTCGCGAGCGTCGAGGGCGACCGCCTCGAACTGCCCCTCGACGGCACCGAGCGGCTCTGGATGCTCGACTACCAGACCTGGTACGAGACGACACGATTCGGCACGGATGCCCCGGCGCTGGCCGAGGGCTCCTACGGCCTCCCCGCACTCATCCGCTCCGCCGCCGGCGACCACGTGCTCGTCACGGAGTCCGGCATCGACGGCCGTTTCAGCGGCTCGCACCTCGACCGCACCCCCGCGGGCCTGCGGCTGGTGCCCGCCGACGCCGCCATCGAGGTCACCCGCGGCGAGGTCAGCCCGTGGCGCGTCTTCATCGTCGGCAGCCTTGCCGCCATCGTCGAGTCGCAGCTCGTGGACGAGCTCGCGCCGCCCGTGGTGCCGGAGCTGGCGGACGTAGCCTGGGTCCGGCCGGGCCGGGCGGCATGGTCGTGGTGGAGCGACTTCTACTCCGGCGCGCAGCTCGATCACCAGAGGCGCTTCGTCGACGAGGCCGCCGAGCTGGGCTGGGAGCACCTGCTCATCGACTGCGGCTGGGACGACAGCTGGGTGCCGGAGATCGTCGCGTATGCGAGCGCCCGCGGCATCCAGGTGCACATCTGGACGGTCTGGCGCGACCTGAACGGCCCCGAGAACCTGCGCCGGCTCGGCCTGTGGCGCTCGTGGGGAGTCGCCGGTATCAAGGTCGACTTCATGGAGTCCGAGTCGAAGGACCGCTACCGCTGGTACGACGCGCTCCTCGCCGAGGCCGCCCGCGTGGGACTCATGGTCAACGTCCACGGCTCCGTGATCCCACGCGGGTGGGCGCGCACCTGGCCGAACCTCATCGGCTACGAGGCCGCGCGCGGCGCCGAGTACTACGTCTTCTACGACGAGCCGCTCGAGCCCGCCCACAACGTGATCCTCCCGTTCACCCGCAACGTGCTGGGCGCCATGGACTACACCCCGGTCGCGCTCTCCGCCCCCGGCCGCCGCACGAGCGACGCGCACGAGCTCGCTCTCTCGGTGGCGTTCGAGTGCGGCATCACCCACTTCGCCGACGACACTTCCGTCTACCTGGCCCGGCCGCTCGTTGCGCGGTTCCTCGCCGAGCTCGCGCCGTGGTGGGACGAGACGCTCCTGCTCGCGGGCGATCCCGACACCGAGGCCGTGCTCGCGCGCCGCCACGGAGACCGCTGGTTCGTCGGCGGCATCGCGACGGGCGCCGCCCGCACCATCACTGTTCCGCTCGACCGGCTCGGTCTGGGCGCGGCCGACGCGTGGGTCGTCACGGATGCCGCGGCCGACCTCGCCGAGGCCGAGCTCTCCGGCGTGACCGAGCTCACCGTGCAGCTCGCGGCCGACGGCGGGTTCGCCGCCATCGTCGCCGCCGCGGGAGCGCCGCTGCACCGCGCTGCACCGCGCGCAGCCGTCGCGCCGCCGACCGTGACCCCCGCCGTCGCCGAGCTCGTGGGAGACGTGGCGACCCTGACGGTGAGCGCCGGGGCGACCCTGCGCCTGCCGCCCGGCTGGACGAGCACCGCCGACGGCGACACCCGCACGGTCCGCGCCCTCGCGGGGGCCGACTTCGGCGTCGTCACGGTCGAGGGCCCCGGGGATGACGGCGTGCCGGCGGTTGCGCACGCGCGAGTCTTCCGGCCGCTCCCCGCGGGCGAGCACCGCCTCTCCGCGCTCCCGTTCCTCGCGTTCCGCAACGCGAGCGGGCCGGTCGAGCGCGACCAGTCGAACGGCGGCGGCAACCCCCGGGACGGTCAGCAGCAGTCCATCGGCGGGCGGGCGTTCGACAGCGGGATCGGGATGGCCGCGCCCGGGTGGGTGCAGTTCCACCTCGGCGGCCGGGCCAGCAGCTTCTCGGCCCTCGTCGGGATCGACGACGAGCCCCCCTTCGTCGGGATGGGTCAGCAGCCGCATCCCGTGCCCGACCACCCGCTCACCGCCCGCGCGACGGTGCTCGTCGACGGGGTGGAGCGCGCGTCGTTCGACCTCGTGCAGGGCGGCGCCGCCACGGCGGTGTCCGTGGACGTCTCGGGCGGCCGGATGCTCGAACTCCGTGCGACCTCCGCCGACCGGGAGCCGCACATCGACTGGGCTGACGCCCTCCTCACCGTGACTGCCGTCGACGACGGCCAGCACCCTACTGCCGGTCACCGTTGACCGGCGCGATGAAAGGAAACCCAATGCACAAGAAATGGCTAGCCGCAGCAGCAGCCGTGGCGACCGTGGGCATGCTCGCAGCGTGCTCGACGCCCGCCGCGGAGACCGGGTCCGACGAGCCCGTCACCATCACGTACGGCATCTGGGCCGGAACCCAGACTCCGGCGATGCAGGCCATCGCCGACGCCTTCGAGAAGGAGAACCCGAACGTCACGGTCGAGGTGCAGGAACTGCCCTGGCCGCAGTACTGGTCGACCCTGCAGACCGGCGCCGCCGGCGGCACCGCGCCCGACGCGTTCTGGATGCTCGCCCAGCAGATCCAGCCCTACGCGGCCGGCAACCAGCTGCTCGACATCACCGACGCCGTGAAGAGCGCGGGCGTGGACCTCGCCGACTACCCGCAGGCCGTCCTCGACCTGTACGACCAGGGCGACGGCAAGCTCTACGGCCTGCCGAAGGACTTCGACACCAACGCGGTCTGGTACAACAAGGCCCTGTTCGACGCCGCGGGCGTGGACTACCCGGCCGCCGACTGGACCTGGGCGGACTTCCGCGAGACGGCCAAGAAGCTCACGAACCCCGCGGCCGGCGTGTGGGGCGTCGCCGCTCCGATCGACTACCAGGGCGGCTACTACAACACGATCTTCCAGGCGGGCGGCCAGGTCATCTCCGATGACGGCAAGACCGCCGCGATCGACAGCCCCGAGGCCATCGAGGGCATCAAGTTCTGGACCGACCTGCAGGCCGACGGCTCCTCGCCGACGCTCCAGCAGCTCTCCGACACCGAGGCCGAGACCCAGTTCGAGCAGGGCAAGGTCGCGATGTACATGTCTGGTGCATACTGGGCGCTCCAGCTCTACAACAACACGGAGCTCCGCCCCAACGTGGACGTCGCTCCCCTCCCCACCGGGAAGGTGCAGGCCACGGTGAGCAGCGGTATCGAGAACGTCGGCTACGTCGGGACCAAGCACCCCGAGGAGACCGCCAAGTTCCTGATGTTCGCGAGCGGCCCCGAGGCCGCCAAGATCCAGGCCGAGTCCGGTGCCGTGCTGCCCGCCTACAAGGGGACCGCGCAGACCTGGATGGACGCGATGCCCGAGTTCAAGAACCTGCAGGTCTTCATCGACGCGCAGGCCTACTCGGTGCCGCTGCCCGTGAACGGCAACGCTGCCGCGTGGCAGGGAATCCAGGGCGACTACCTGACGGACGCGTGGAACGGCAAGGTCTCCGCCGCGGACGCCGCCAAGGCCTACGCCGAAGCGATCAATAAGGTCCTGGCCGAGGGCTGATGACAAGCAACGTTTCGAGCCCGGTGGGGCGGCAGCGCCGCCGCACCGGGCTCGGGGCGCGCACCGACTGGTGGGCGCTGGCGATGATCGCGCCGGCGCTCATCGGCCTTGCCGCCCTCTACCTCTGGCCGTTCGTCTCCACCTTCATCAAGAGTTTCATGAACGTCCCGGTCTTCGGGCCCGGCAGGTTCAACGGCGTCGACAACTACGCGAGGCTGCTGGGCGACCCCGGCTTCTGGCAGGCGCTCGGCAACACGGCCCTGTACACCGCGCTGGTGCTGCTGGGCATCCCGATCGCCATCGTCTTCGCGGCCCTCATCCAGCAGGTCTCGCGCGGGCGCGCGATCTACCGGGTGCTGTTCTTCCTCCCGGTCGTCACGCTCCCGGTCGCGGTCGGCATGGTGTGGCGCTTCATCCTCAACGGCGACTTCGGCCTGCTCAACTACGTGCTGTCGCTTGTCGGCATCCCCGGCGAGTACTGGGTGGCGGATGCGCGATTCACGATCTACGCCTTCGCGGTCGTCGGCATCTGGATGGGGCTCGGCGTGAACCTGATCATCCTCGGGGCCGGGCTGCAGTCGATCCCGACCGAGCTCTACGAGGCGTCGTCGCTCGACGGCGCGAACCGCGTGCAGCAGTTCTTCTCGATCACCCTGCCGCTGCTGAGCCCGAGCATCTTCTTCGTGACCATCCTCACGACGATCTCGGCGTTCCAGATGTTCGACCTCGTCTTCGTCATGCTCGGCAGCGTCAACAACACGGCGCTCGGCGACTCCAAGACGATCGTGTACCTCTTCTACGACGCCGCCTTCGTCCAGTTCAAGCAGGGCTTCGCGGCCACCATCGCGATCGTGCTGCTCATCATCATCATGGCCGTGACCGCCCTGCAGTTCCGGCTCCAGAAGAAGTGGGTTGTCTATGACTAGCCGTCGCTCGGCGGCGAGCCGGGGGGAGTGGCGCATCCACGTCATCCTCATCATCGCCGTCGCCCTCATGGTCGTGCCGTTCGTGTGGGAGATCCTCACGGCGTTCAAGACCACGAACGAGGTGTCGACGCTCCCGCCGACGATCATCCCCGCGCACCCCACGACCCTCGCGTTCGAGACGTTCTTCGCCTCGGTGCCGTTCTGGGCGCAGTTCGGGGTGTCGGCGATCTCGCTCGTGATGCGCGTCGTCGGCCAGGTGCTCGTCGCGGCCCTCGCGGGCTACGCGTTCGCGCGGCTGCGGTTCCCGGGCCGCAACGTGCTCTTCGTGCTGTTCCTGCTCATGCTCATGGTGCCGAGCCAGCTGTTCCTGCTCGGGCAGTTCGACCTCATGAAGGGGCTCGGGCTGCTCAACACCCTCCCGGCGCTCGCGATACCCGGCATCTTCTCGGCCTTCGGCACCTTCCTCATGCGCCAGGCGTTCATGACGATGCCGAAGGAGTACGAGGAGGCCGCCCGGCTCGACGGCGCGGGCACCCTGCGCACGTTCTGGTCCGTGATGCTCCCGATGGCGCGCTCGATGATCGCGGCGCTCGCCGTGCTCACCTCCCTCTACTCGTGGAACGACCTGCTCTGGCCGCTCATCGTCAACCCGGCCGGCGCGAACCGGCCGCTCACGGTGGGACTCGCGAGCATGCAGGGGCAGTTCGGTACCAACTACCCCACCCTCATGGCAGGCGCCCTCGTGTGCACCATCCCGCTCGTGGTCGTCTTCATCGCCCTGCAGCGGCAGTTCTTCGCCGGCATCGCCTCGAGCGGGCTCAAGGGATGAGCGCCGTGGTCCACCTGCGCGCCGGCGGCACGAGCGTCGTCGTCGCGACCGACGGCGGGCGGCTGCCCCGAATCCTGCACTGGGGCCCCGACCTGGGCGAGCTGCCGGATGCCGCACTCGACGATCTCGCCCGTGCAGCACTCCCCGCCATCGGGGACTCCGCCGTCACCTATCCGCAGCCCGTGCCGGTCGTCGCCCAGCTGCCGGACGGCTGGCTCGGCCGCCCGGGCGTGGCCGGGTCGAGCGGCGGCACCCGGTGGGCGCCGCGGTTCCGCGACGCCAGCTACGTGCTCGACGGCACGCTGCTCACCTGCGAGGCCTCCGACCGGGAGTACTCCCTCGCGCTGCGCGTCGAGCTCGAGCTGCTGCCGAGCGGGCTGCTCCGGCAGCGCGCCGCGATCACGAACGAGGGCGAGCCCTGGCGCGTCGAGACCCTCGAGCTCGCAGTGCCCGTGCCCCCGGAGGCGACGGAGCTGCTCGACTTCACCGGCCGCTGGGCGCTCGAGCGGGTGCCGCAGCGGCATCCCTTCGCCGTGGGCGCGTGGGTGCGCGAGTCGCGCGGCGGCAAGCCCGGGCTCGAGAACACCATGCTCCTGCTGGCGGGCGAGGAGGGCTTCGGCTTCCGGCGCGGCCGGGTCTGGGGCATCCACGTCGCCTGGAGCGGCAACCAGGTCGCGGCGGCCGAGCGCGTGCCGGCCGGGACGCAGCGCCTCTCCGGTGCCGAGCTCCTGCTGCCCGACGAGGTGGTGCTCGACACCGGCGGCACCTACGAGACGCCGTGGCTCTACGCGTCCTGGGGCGAGGGCCTCGACGAGCTCGCCGGGCGCTTCCACCGCCACCTGCGATCGCGGCCGTCGCACCCCTCGACGGCACGGCCGGTCATCGTCAACACGTGGGAGGCCGTCTACTTCCAGCACGACCCCGAGACGCTCCTGCGGCTCGCCGAGCGCAGCGCGGAGCTGGGCGCTGAGCGCTTCGTCGTCGACGACGGCTGGTTCCTCGGGCGCCGGGACGACACCACCTCCCTCGGCGACTGGGTGGTCGACCGGGGCGTGTGGCCGTCCGGGCTCGAGCCGCTCGCCCGGCGGGTGCGCGAGCTCGGGATGGACTTCGGCCTGTGGTTCGAGCCCGAGATGGTCAATCTCGACTCTGAGCTGGCGCGCGAGCATCCCGAGTGGGTCTTCGACGCCGGCCACGGCACCGGCCTGCCGAGCCGGCACCAGCACGTGCTCGACCTCGGCCACGAGGAGGCGTACGACCGCGTCTTCGGGCAGGTCTCGGCCCTCGTCGAGTCGCTCGGCATCGCCTACATCAAGTGGGACCACAACCGGTACCTGCTCGACGCCGGCCACACTCCCACCGGCCGCGCGGGCGTGCGACGGCAGGTCGAGCAGGTCTACCGGATGATGCGGGAGCTGAAGGCCGCGCATCCGGGGCTCGAGATCGAGTCGTGCGCGAGCGGCGGCGGGCGCATCGACCTCGGCATCATGCAGTTCGCCGACCGCGTCTGGCCGAGTGACTGCAACGACCCGCACGAGCGGCTCGAGATCCAGCGGTGGACGGGCCTGCTCCTGCCGCCGGAGCTGCAGGGCACCCACATCGGCGCCGAGGAGTCGCACACCACGCACCGCGTGCACCCGCTCGACTACCGCGCCGAGAAGGCGCTCTGGGGGCACCTCGGGGTCGAGATCAACCTGCTCGAGGCGTCGGACGAGGAGTTCGCCGCGGTGAGGGGCTGGGTCGGCTTCCACAAGGAGAGCCGCGGGCTGCTGCACACCGGCTCCGTCGTGCACGGCGACCTCTCGCACGGCCTGCGCCTCGAGGGCGTTGTCGCTCGGGATGCCTCGGCGGCCCTGTACGCGTTCTCCGTCGTGGAGCGGCCCGCGACCTGGCCGCCCGGACGGATCCGCCTGCCCGGACTCGACCCCGCCACCGCCTACCGCGTCGAGCCTGTCTTCCCGGGCACCGTGCCGGGCGGCGTGCTGCCCCCGTGGTTCGCGGAGGGCGTCGTCCTGAGCGGCGCTGTGCTCGGCACCGTCGGCGTCGAGGCGCCCTCGCTCGACCCGGACCGCTCCGTGCTCCTGCGCGCGGTTGCCGTTCCGGGCGCGTGACCGGCACCGAGGTCGCGGCGCTCCACGAGCTCCGCGGCGCCACGGGCGCGACCGCGGTCGTCTCGGAGCACGCCGCGAGCCTGCGCCGCCTCACCGTCGAGGGGGTCGAGCTCGTGCGCGGAACCCTTGACGAGCACCCGCCGCTCGGCGCCGGCATGGTGCTCGTGCCGTGGCCCAACCGCGTGGAGGAGGGCCGCTGGCCCCTCGACGGCCGGATGCAGCAGCTCGAGCTCACGGAGCCGGAACTGGGCAACGCCAACCACGGGCTGCTGACCGGCACCCGGTACGTCCCGGTCGTCGCCGCAGCCTCGGGCGTCACGCTCGCCGCCGCCGTCGACGGCGGTGACGGCTACCCGTTCGAGCTCGACACGAGCGTGGAGTACCGGCTGGAGGACCGCGGGATCCGGGTGACCCACCGCATCACGAACCTCAGCGCACGTCCGGCGCCGGTCGCGATCGGCGCGCACCCGTACCTGCGCGTCGGCGATGCCGCCGCCGGGGATCTCGTGCTCGCCATCGAGGCCGACCGCGCCCTCGACTTGGACGAGCGGCACATCCCGCGCGGCTCGTTCGATGTCGCGGGCACCGCCTTCGACCTCCGGAGCGGGCGGGCGGTGAGGGACGCCGTTCCGCACGCGTGCTACACCGCGCTGCGCGCGCAGGACGGGACCGTGGTCCACCGCCTGCGCGCGCCGGACTCCCGAGAGGTGCAGCTCTGGGCCGACGAGGTGTTCGCGTACGTGCAGGTGTACGTGACGGACGAGTTCCCCGGTGCCGAGGGCGGCGCGATCGCCGTCGAGCCGATGACCGCTCCGCCCAATGCGCTGCGCACCGGGGAGGGGCTGCGGTGGCTCGAGCCGGGCGAGACGTGGACGGCGGCGTGGGGCATCCGGCTGGCCTGACGCCGTGGCGGCGTGCCCGACCTCCGCGCCCATGCGGACCTTTCGACACCGTGCGGCCTCCGGAGCCTCCGCACGGTGCCGAAAGCTCCGCATAGCCTTCGCGGGGGCCGGGGGCCGGGGGCCGGGGGCCGGGGGCCGGGGGCCGGGGGGCGGGGGCGGGGTGCGCCGGGGCGGGCTAGCCCTTGTCGCGCTCGCGGTACTCCGTCGGGCTCGCCTCGTGGAGCCGGCGGAAGTGGCGGGAGAAGTAGAACGGGTCGTCGTAGCCGACCTCGCGGGCGATCTCGTTGATGGGCACGCTCGTGGTGTCGAGGAGCTGCCGGGCCCGGGCCATGCGCAGCGCCGTCTGGTGTGCGAGCACGCCGCCTCCGGTCGCGCGGCGGAACTGCGCGCTCAGGTGGGAGGGGGAGACGCCGACGAGCGCCGCGAGGTCGGAGACGCGCACCGTGCTGTCGTAGCGCTCCGAGAGGTACGCCATCGCGCGCTGCAGGGGATCGCCGGGCGAGGGCAGCGACCGGTCGATGACGATCTGGGTGAGGAGCTTCCAGGCCGTGCCCGAGGCGCCGATCAGGCTGGCGGGGGCGTGGTTGCGCTCGAGGGTGGAGACGATCTCGTCCAGGAGGGCCACCGCGCGCTCGATATGGCGGATCGGCACGACCGGCCGGGTGCCGGAAACACCCATCTCGGCGATGAGCTCCGGCAAGTCGCTGCCGCGCAGATGGCACCACCAGATCGTCCATGGTGAGCCCTCTGAGCTGCCGTAGGCGTGGGGCGTGCCACCGGGGATGACGAGCGCGGTGTTCGAGCCGATGCGGTGCTGCGCGCCGGCGACGTTCGCCCAGCCGGTGCCGCTCACGCACACGATCACGATGGTCTCGTCGATGCCGGCGGGCCGCTGCATCAGGTGATCAACCGCGTGCGGGTAGTGGCCGCCGTCAGTGACGACGAGCCGGCGCGTGACGGGGCGCGCGAGCGCCTCGACGACGGTGCGCCGCGGAACGACGCTCAGCCGCTGGTCTCGGAAGCCTTCCTGGATGGGCACGCGCCCAGTATGCCATTGTCAGCGGATTGTCCATGGGTGCGGATCTTTCCCTCATTCACGGGGACCGGGGCCGCCGCTTGACTAGGGGGACCATGAACGCTGTTTTCGCCCTCCCCGCCGTCCCTGAGCGCCTCGCGGCCCGCCTCGCCGACGGAGGCGCGGTCGCGTGGAGCGAGCCGGTCACAATCCCGACGTACGAGCCGCACGAGTCCGACCGGTACCCGATGTTCCTCGATCGACGGGTGTACCAGGGCTCGAGCGGGCGGGTGTACCCGATCCCGTTCACGGACCGCATTGCCACGGAGCCGGCCCCCCGCGAGTGGCAGGCCGTGCACCTTGAGAACCGCTGGATCCGCCTGATGGTGATGCCGGAGCTCGGCGGCCGCATCCATGTGGGCTTCGACAAGGTGGCCGGGTACGACTTCTTCTACCGCAACAACGTGATCAAGCCCGCGCTCGTGGGCCTCGCCGGCCCGTGGATCTCGGGGGGCGTGGAGTTCAACTGGCCGCAGCACCACCGGCCCGGCACGTTCCTCCCCGTCGACGTCAGCATCGAGGAGGGGGAGGACGGCTCGGTGACGGTATGGAACTCCGACCACGACCCCTTCGACCGTATGAAGGGGATGCACGGGGTGCGCCTGCACCCCGACCGCGCGGCGGTCGAGCTCGTGGTGAGGCTGCACAACCGCACGAGCGAGGTGCACACCTTCCTCTGGTGGGCCAACGTGGCGGCGCGCGTGCACGAGGACTACCAGTCGTTCTTCCCGACCGACGTGCGGTTCGTCGCAGACCACGCGCGCCGTGCGATCACCGCGTTCCCCGCGGCCGACCGCCCGTACTACGGCGTCGACTACCCGGCCCGGGCGGCGGGCGGCGGCGACCGGCTCGACTTCTACCGGAACATCCCGGTGCCCACCTCGTACATGATCGTCGACACGGCGGACGACTTCTTCGGCGGCTACGACCACGCCGCGCGGGCGGGCTTCGTGCACGTCGCGGACCGGCACGTCGCCCCCGGCAAGAAGCAGTGGACGTGGGGCGACGCGCCCTTCGGCCACGCGTGGGACGCCCTGCTCACCGACGGCGACGGCCCCTACGTGGAGCTCATGGCCGGCGTGTACACCGACAACCAGCCCGACTTCGCATGGCTCATGCCGGGCGAGACGAAGACGTTCACCCAGGCCTGGTACCCGATCCAGAACATCGGCGTCGTGCATCAGGCCAACCTCGACGCCGCCGTGCACCTCGAGGTAGCCGACGGCGTCGCGGCTCTCGGGGCGACCGCCACCTCGGTGCGCCGCAACGCGACAGTCACCCTGAGGGACGCCGCGACCGGCGAGGTGCTCTCCCTGTGGCAGGGGGAGCTCGGGCCCGGGTCCACGTACGAGGAGCGCGTGGAGGTGGACGGCCGCGCCCCGAGCGAGGTCGTGCTGGTCGTCGCGCAGGGCGGCGTGGAACTTCTGCGCTGGCAGCCCCGGCCCGAGGCATCCGGCCAGCCCGAGCCGGCGACCGCAACCGAGCCGCCGCTGCCCGCGGCGATCACCTCCACCGACGAGCTCTACTTCACGGGCATCCACCTCGCCCAGTACCGGCACCCCACACGCTCGCCGCTGCCCTACTGGCGAGAGGCGATAGCGCGCGACCCGCACGACGTGCGCTGCAACGTCGCGCTCGCCGACCACCACTACCGCGCGGGGGAGTACGCCCGCGCGCTCGAGCACCTCGAGAGCGCCTTCGTGCGCCTTACGGCCCGCAACCTCAACCCGGCCGACGGCGAGGCCTCCTACCTGCGCGGCCTCGTCCTCGCCCGGCTCGGCCGCGCGGGGGAGGCCTACGACTCCTTCGCGAAGGCCGCGTGGGACGGCAAGTGGGAGCACGCCGCGCTGGTGGAGCTGGCCCGCATGGATGCCGCGGCGGGGCGCTCGGCGCAGGCCCTCGACCGCGTGCGCAGGGCCCACTCCGTGGGCGCCGAGGACTCCCGTGCGCTCGGGATCGAGGCGGTCATGCTCGAGCGGCTCGGCCGCAGTGTCGAGGCCCAAGGGGTCCTCGACGCCACCCTCGCCCGCGACCCACTCGACCAGCTCGCCCTGCACCTGAGCGGCCAGCCCACCACCGAGGACCCGCAGACCCTCGTCGACATCGCGCTCGAGCTCGTCGCCATGGGCGAGCGCGACCGCGCGGCCGAGCTCCTCGAGCGCGCCGCCGTCGGTGCGGCGCGGCCGATCGCCCTGTACCACCTGGCCCGCCTGCTCGACGGGGCCGCCGCCGCAGCGGTGCGCGCGATGGCCGCGGCCGCTCCGGCCGACCGGGCGTTCCCGCACGGGCTCGACGACCACGACGCGCTCGTCGCCGCGGTGGCCGCTGACCCGCTCGACGGCCGCGCGCGGGCGATGCTCGCGATGCTCCTCTACGACCGAGGCCGCACCGGGGAGGCCCTGGAGCTGTGGCGCTCGGCGATCGCCGGCGGGCTGGCCGACCCGGTTGCGCTGCGCAACGCGGCGATCGCGACCTACAACACCACCGGCGACGGCGCGGAGGCGGCGGCGCTGTACGAGCGGGCCATCGCCCTCGCGCCCCGCGACGCACGGCTCTGGTACGAGTCCGACCAGCTGCTGGCGCGGGCCGGCTCCAGCGCGGAGGAGCGGCTGCAGCGCCTCGACACCGCGATCGTGCTCGACCGCGACGACCTCGCCGTGGAGTACTGCGAGCTGCTCGTCACCGCCGGCCGAGCCGACGAGGCGGCGGCGATCCTCGAGTCGCGCCCGTTCGCGCCCTGGGAGGGCGGCGAGGGCCGAGCGCTCGCGGCGTGGGAGAACGCCTGGCTCGCGCTGGCCCGCGCGGCCGCGGACCCGGCGGATGCCCTGGCCCTCGCCGACCGCGCCCTGCTGCCGCCGGCGACCCTGGGCGAGGCGAGGCACCTGCTCGCGCCCACGGGGCACATCGAGGACGTGCGGGCGGTGGCCCTGCGCGCGCTCGGCCGCGGTGACGAGGCCGTTGCGGCCGGGCATCCCGTAGCCCCTGTGCCGGGAGCGGCGCCCGACTACTTCGCGACGTCGCTACCCGAGCTGCTCCTCTTCGACCCGCCCCGCGAGTGACCGCCTGACCCGGCTGCGCCGGGCCGAGCTCGACGCGAAGTTCCCCGGGCTCAACGACGCCCGGGCGGGTCACACCACGGCGTAGAGGCCTTCCAGGGCGCTCTCGATCGAGTCGAAGTTGCCCACCGTGCGGGAGTTCTCGTTCTTGAGCCGGAAGCCTCCGGCGGTGCGCAGGATGGTGCCCGCGACGATGTCCGTGATCTGGTGGCGAATGGTCCAGCGACCGTGCCCGTCCTCGATCAGATAGAAGTGCTCCGTGTAGGTCACGAGGGGTAATCGTGCACCATGCCGGTGACATCCGTGTGAACACTCGCGGTGGAGTGCGCACGCGCTATCAATCGTTATCCCCGCACTCCGCCCGCCCTAGGCTGAAGCATGGCCAACGACGTCACCCTCTCCTCCGGATCCGTGCGCGGCAGCTCGAGCGGGGGCGTGGGCCGCTGGCTGGGCATCCCGTACGCCGCGGCCCCGGTCGGCGAGCGCCGCTTCGCGCTGCCGGTGCCGCCGGCGTCGTGGACGGGTGTTCGGGATGCCACGGCCTACGGCCCCACCGCTCCGCAGGCGCCGTACTCCGGCGGCATCGAGGCGCTGCTGCCGACCGTCGTGGTCGAGGGTGACGAGTTCCTCAACGTCAACGTGTGGGCGCCGACCGGCGCCCAGGGTGCTCCCGTCATGGTGTGGGTGCACGGCGGCTCCCTCGCGCACGGGTCCAACGCGCTTGACGCGTACGACGGCACGAGCTTCGCGCGCGACGGCATCGTGCTCGTCGCCCTCAACTACCGCGTGGGGGCGGAGGGATTCTCGGTGCTCGAGGGCGCCCCGCTCAACCTCGGGCTCGCCGACGTGGTCGAGGCGCTGCACTGGGTGCAGCGCGAGATCGCGGCGTTCGGCGGCGACCCCGCCAACGTCACCGTTTTCGGGCAGTCCGCGGGCGCCATCCTGCTGAGCGCGCTCGTGGCGAACCCGCCCGGGCTGTTCTCCCGCGCGATCCTGCAGAGCGGCCCGCCGTCCGCCTCGCCGAGAGCCAAGGCCGGTCGGATCACGCGTCTGATGGCCAAGAAGCTCGGCATCGCGCCGACCCGGGACGCGTTCGCGGCGATCCCCGCCGGCGAGCTCGTGGCGGCCCAGGTGGCGGTGACCGCCGGCTCCACGCCCATCACGGGCGGTGCCGCGTTCGCGCTGGCGATCGGCGACGGCCTCGTGCCGGCGGAGCCGCTCACGGCGATCCTCGCGGGCGGCGGCTCGGGCATCCCGATCATGCTCGGGTCCACGACGGAGGAGTACCGGCTCTGGTTCGTGCCGACCGGCCTCATGGACAAGATCAGCGGCGCCCTCTTCGCGGGGGCGCGGCTGAAGTTCCGGATCAGCGGCCGGATACTCGGCGTGTACCGGGCGAACCGGCCCGGCGCCTCGCGCGGCGAGCTGTTCGGCGCCCTGGCGACGGACCTCCTGCTGCGCCTGCCGTTCAACCGCATCGCGGACGCCCGGCTCGCGGGGCCCGCGACCACGCACCTCTACGAGTTCGCGTGGCCCAGCCCCGTGCAGGGACTCGGTGCGGCGCACGCCGTGGAGCTCGGCTTCGTCTTCGACCGGCTGGCCTCCGACGACGCGGTGCGCCTCAACGGCCGGGATGCCCCGCAGCAGCTCGCGGACGACATGCACTCGGCGTGGGTGCGCTTCGCCACCACCGGCGACCCGGGCTGGCCCGCGTGGAGCGCGAGCCGGCCCGTGCAGGTGTTCGACGCACCCGCCAGCGGCGTCGCGCTCGCCCCGCGGGAGGACGAGCGCGCCGCCTGGGCCGGTTGAGGAGGCCCCGTATCGAAACCTAGAACAGCGGCAGCTGCGGCACCGCGGCGGCGATCACGATCGCGACGATGAAGATCGCCACGGCCACCGCGCCCATGATGATCTTGACGCGGAACGCGGTGACGACCGCGGCAATACCGAGGAGGAACAGGGAGACCGCCATGATCACGGTCGCGAGGGTGTCCCTGTCGCCGTAGGCATTCGCCTGGTCGCCCTCGGCGATCTTCGCCTGGGCCTGCTCGTGGGTGTCTGCGTAGGTGTCGAACAGCGCCGCCTGGTAGTCCTCGTCGTCGCTCGGGTCGACGTAGAAGTCGGGGTTGGCCTCGTTCTCCGCGTCGGCTCGCTGGATCGCGCCGTCGAAGTCGTCGGACACCGACTGGAAGTACACGGTGTCGTACTTGATCTGCGCGGCGGCCGAGATGGCGGGGTCGGGGTTGGCGATGTCGAGGCGCAGCTCGGTGAGCGTCTGCCAGAGCTGCGAGTCCTGCACGTACTGCTGGTTGCCCTCGAGGTACTGCGACTCGGCCTCGGTGGCGAGGTTCGTGCCGTTCGTGTACGCCTGCGCCTGCACGCCGCCGTAGAGCGAGCTCTGGAACGAGGCGTAAGCGGTGCCGATCGACACGATGCCGAGGAGGATCGCGATGATGACTTCGGTGTTCTTACGAAGGAAGGTAAGGCCCTGGCGGCCCTCGGTAGTCGCGTCAGATGACACTGGTGCTCCGGTCTGTGGGGTCGGGTGAGAGCGCCAGTCTAGAGGCGGATCTACTCCCGGAAACGCGCCTTCGCCTCATCCACCGTGGCGAACACCCCGAGGTGCTTCGCGAGGTGGGTTGTTGCTGAGAACCCCTCGCCACGACGGGCCTCGATCATGCCGGCGAACTCCCCGTTGATCTTGCCGACCCAGAGGCCGGACTGCACCGCAGTCCACTGGATGGCGCCGCGCAGCGGCGACGCGCCCGCGGACGGCTTCGGGGTGGTCATGGTCATGTCGTGCTCCTTCACTTTCGCCTTTGAAAGTTGTAGGACGCCGGGTGCGGGCCGAGGGGAGAAGCTGCTGTACCGATGAGTAAACGCTCCGTTGCGCGCCTTGTCGAGGGGTTGCGGCGAACTCGAAGGAAACGGCGAGGAACGTGGTCGGGATGTCAGTGGCTGGGCCTAGATTAAAAGAAATCGCGCGACACGCCGAACCACTACATCTAGGGGAATGACATCGGTGTCATTCCGGTTATATAGTGAAACACCCGCACAACGCGGGACAAATTTTTAGACTTGGGGAGGTCCGATATGGACAACGAAGACAACGTCGGCGGTTACGCAGTTCCGGTCGATCCCATGGATCTTCTGCAGTGCGACAGCTGCCAGTAGGGAACTACTAAAAGTTTCCCGAGGAGCCCCCGTGACCGTGGTCACGGGGGCTTCCCTCATTAAGCTGAGTGGATGCCAGTCAACCCAGATCTGCAGGGCCGCGTCTTCCCGCCGACCGCCCCGTACCTCGTCGGCCGCGAGAAGGTGCGCGAGTTCGCCCGCGCGGTCTTCGCCACGAGCCCCCTCAACCTCGACCCCGCCGCCGCGCAGGCAGCCGGGTACGCGGACGTCGTCGCACCGCCGACCTTCCCGGTCGTCGTGCAGGAGTCGACTCTCGCGCAGCTCCTCGCGGAGCCCGACGGCGGCATCGACTTCTCGCGCGTTGTCCACGGCGAGCAGTCGTTCTCGTACTCCCGCCCGATCGTGGCCGGCGACGAGCTCACGGCGACCCTCGAGGTCACGAGCATCAAGACCCTGGGCGGCAACTCGATGGTCACCGCGGAGTCCACGATCGTGGACTCGAGCGGCGCGCACGTCGTCACCGCCACGTCCACCCTCGTGGTGAGAGGAGACGACGCATGAACGTCGGAGACGTGGTCGCGGAGCGCACCTTCCACCTCACCCGCGACTCCCTCGTCCGCTACGCGGGGGCGTCGGGCGACTTCAACTCGATCCACTACCGGGACGACATCGCGGAGTCGGTGGGCCTCCCCGGCGTCCTCGCGCACGGCATGCTCACCATGGGCGTCGCGGTGCAGCCGGTCGTCGACTGGCTCGGCGACCGCGGTATCGTGCTCGGCTACGGGGTCCGCTTCACACGCCCCGTCGTGGTCGACCCCGCCGACGGCGCCACGGTCACGGTGGTGGCCAAGGTCGGCGCGCTCGGCGAGGACGAGACGCGCATCGACCTGACTGTCACCTTCGACGGCGCGACGGTGCTCGGCAAGGCGCAGGTCAGGGTCAGCCTCACCTGATGCAGTCCGGCGACGGAATCAGGCTCAGCGAGCTCACCACGATGCGGGTGGGCGGTCCCGCGGGCGCGCTCATCACGGCGACGACGACGGACGAGCTGGTGGATGCCGCGCTCGAGGCCTGGGCGACCGACGACTGGCTCGTCCTCGGCGGCGGCTCGAACGTGGTTATCGCCGACGAGGGATTCGACGGCACGGTCATCCACGTCGCCACCCGGGGCATCGAGCGGATCGACGGCGACGGCGTCCTGCTGCGGGTGGCAGCCGGCGAGCCGTGGGACGGGGTCGTCGAGCACGCGGTGGCGAACGGCTGGGCCGGCATCGAGGCGCTGAGCGGCATTCCCGGCACGGCAGGTGCGGCCCCGATCCAGAACATCGGCGCCTACGGGCAGGAGCTGTCGGACGTGCTCGTCGCGATCGACTTCCTCGACCAGGTTACGGGCGAGCGGCAGCGCATCCTCGCGGAGGACCTCGGGCTGGGCTACCGGATGTCGGCGATCAAGGCCGGCCTCGAGGGCATCGTCCTCGGTATTGAACTGCGGCTCGAGGAGTCCGTGGAGGGCGCGATCAAGTACTCCCAGCTCGCCGCGGCGCTCGGGGTGGAGTCCGCGCCCATCGCCGAGATCCGCGAGGGAGTGCTCCGGCTGCGCCGCTCCAAGGGCATGGTGCTCGACGCCGACGACCCCGATTCGGCGGGGTGCGGCTCGTTCTTCACCAATCCGATCGTCGGCGAGAACTTCGCCCGCAGCCTCCCGCCCGCGACCCCCCAGTGGCTCGTCGACGACACCGCGGTGAAGGTCAGCGCGGCCTGGCTCATCGAGGAGGCCGGCATCGGCAAGGGGTTCCGCCTCCCGGGCTCCCACGTCGCCATCTCGTCGAAGCACACGCTCGCGATCACGAACCGCGGCGACGGCACGGCCGAGGAGGTCGCCCAGCTCGCGCGTTTCATCCAGGCGATCGTGCTCGCGCGCTTCGGGATCGCCCTGCAGGTGGAGCCCGTCGCCGTCGGTGTCGAGCTGTAGATGCGGCTGAGGCCCTTCGAGCCCGCGGACGACGCAGACCTGATCAGCTGGTTGGGCACACCGGAGGAGCTCCACCTCTTCACCGGTCCGCGCCTGGAGTTCCCGCTCACGCCGCAGCAGCTGGACGAGATCCGCGCGGATGCCGCCATCTCGCCCTTCACCGCGACCGACGACGGCGCCGTGGTGGGCCACATCGAGCTGGTGTCCACGGGCGAGGGGGTCGCCCGCATCGCCCGTGTACTCGTGGACCCCGCACGGCAGGGCCGCGGTCTCGGAGAGCTGCTGCTGCGGGCGGTGCTCGACGAGGCGCGCGAGCGGGGCATCCGGACGCTGACCCTCCGGGTGATCCCGACCAACGCCCGCGCGATCGCGCTCTACGAGAAGCTGGGCTTCGCCTTCACCGGCGAGGAGGAGGGCGCCAGGACGATGGCGCTAGAGCAGCCCTAGCTCCATCGCCCTGGTCACCGCGCGCGTGCGGTCACTCACGCCGAGCTTCTCGAAGACGTGCAGCAGGTGCGTCTTGACTGTCGCCTCGCTGACGAACAGCGCCGCCGCGATGGCGGGGTTGCTCGAGCCCTGGGCGACGAGGGCGAGCACCTCCGTCTCGCGAGGGCTCAGGGTGACGGCGGGCCTCGCGACGCGCTGCACGAGCATCGCGGCGATCGACGGGGCGAGGGCGACCTCCCCGCGGGCGACGGAGCGCACCCCCGCGAGGATCTCCTCCTGCGGGGCGGCCTTCAGCAGGTAGCCGCTCGCGCCCGCCTCGATGGCGGTGAGGATGCTCGCGTCGGACTCGTAGGTGGTGAGGATCACGACCCGGGCCGCGGGGTTCGCGGCGAGGATCCGCGCGGTCGCCTCGTCGCCGTCGAGGCCGGGCATCCTCAGGTCCATCAGGACGACGTCCGGCCGGTGCTCGGCGGCGAGGCGCACGGCCTCCAGGCCGTCCGAGGCCTCGGCCACCACGGACATGTCGTCGGCGGCCGAGAGCAGCGCGACGATGCCGCCGCGCACGATGGGGTGGTCGTCGGCGACCAGCACGCGGATCATGCCGCCACCGGCAGGGTCGCGGTGAGCACGGTGCCCGCGGGGGAGCTCGACACGTCGAGGGCGCCGCCGACGAGGGCGAGGCGGTCGCGCATCCCGGCGAGCCCGAAGCCGTCGCCCGCGGTCTCCGGGTCGAAGCCGTCGCCGTCGTCCGCGATCCGGATGCCCACCGCCCCCGCGTTCGTCCACGCGTCGAGCTCCACCGCCGACGCGTTCGCGTGCTTGCGGACGTTCGCGAGGCCCTCCTGCGCGCATCGCAGCAGCACCACCTCGGAGTCCCGGTCGACGGCGCCCAGGTCGACCCGCACGGCCACGGTCACGCCGGTCTCGCGCTCGAAGCGCTCCCCGAGCCTGCGCAGGGCATCCGCGATGCCGCCACTGGCAAGAGCAACGGGCGCCCCGGATGCCACGAGCGCGCGCGTCTCGGCCAGTGCGGTGCGGGCGCTCTCCTCGAGCAGCCCGAGCGTCTCGGAGGCCGCCCCGCCGGTCGCGAGCTCTCGCTGAGCGCGCTGGGAGAGCATCACGATGCCCGTCAGATCCTGCGCGATGGTGTCGTGGATCTCGCGCGCGAGCCGCTCCCGCTCGCTCGTGATGCCCGCGTCGCGGTCGAGCGCGCTGAGCTTCTCCTGGGTCGCGCGCAGCTCGTCGAGCAGCCGCTGCCGCTCGTGGCTCTGGTCGGCGATGCCGGAGATCCAGATGCCGAGGCCGATGCTCAGGGCGAGGGAGATGCTCTGGACCGCGAGCGCCTGCACCACCGAGCCCGTGCTCACCCAGGTGCCGATACCGACCGAGACGGCCACCGCGATGCTCGCGAGAATGCCCTTGCTCCTGCCCTCGACGCTCGACCACAGCAGCGGGAACACCACGCACTGCACGACGGCGAAGGAGGGGTCGAACGCGGTGCCGACCCCGCTCGCGACGATGAGGAGCGGGACGAACACGAGTCGCGCCGTGCGGTTGCCCTCCGCGTACCGGCCGAAGGTGAACCAGCTGATGACGATCACGGCGATGGTCACGAGCGCGCCGACCGGGAAGGGCTCGCCCTGCGCGTTGACGAGCGCGAGCGCGGTGAGCACGCCCGCGACCCCGAGGATCGCGACGTGCCACCAGCGCTGCTCCCTCATCTAGCTATCCTTGCGGATCCACCGGAAAGTCATGCGTGCGACGACGAGTCCGACGACGAGCCAGATGCCGGTGACGATGGCCACGCCCGCGAGGTTCCACTCGCCGCCCGGCTCGAGCGACTCGAAGCCGGAGGGCAGGAAGACCGAGCGCATGCCCTGCGCCATCCACTTGAGCGGGAAGACGCTCGCCACGTTCTGCAGCCACGTCGGCAGCTGGGAGAAGCCGAGGTAGACGCCCGAGATGAACTGCAGGACGAGGGCGATCGGGATGATGACGGCGGTCGCACTCTTGCCGCTGCGCGGGAGCGCGCTCACCGCGATCCCGAGGATCGCCGAGGTGATCACACCGAGCAGGAACACCCACGCGAACGTGAGCCACTGCCCGGGCTCGGTCGGCAGCTCGACGCCGAACGCGAACCGCGCGACGAGCAGCAGGAGGGCGGCCTGCAGCACTCCGGTCACGAGCACCTGCCCGATCTTGCCGATGAAGTAGCTCAGCACGGGCAGGGGGGTTCCCGCGAAGCGCTTGAGCGTTCCGTCGCCCTTCTCGCCGGCGATGTCGACACCGAGGTTCTGCAGCCCGCTGAGCAGGATGCCCGCCGCGATCATGCCGGGCAGGTAGAACGCCGCGGCGCTGAGGGGCGCGTCATCCGGGCCGAAGTTCTGCTCGCTGAAGGCGACGGAGAAGATCGTCAGCATGACGAGCGGGAACAGGAACGTGAAGAACACCGAGTCGCCCTGGCGGAAGTACGTCTTCACCTCGTAGCCGATACGGCTGTAGCCGAGCCTGAGGGTGGTCATCATGCGTCCTTTCCGACGAGCGTCAGATAGATGTCTTCGAGCGACGGCCGGATGACCTCCAGGCCGTCGGGCTCGCCGAGCCGTGCGACTACCGCGCCGGGAGTGGTGGTGCGCTCCTCGTGGAGCACGCCGCTCTCGCGCCAGCGGACGACGGGGACCCGGGCATCCGCCCCGCCCAGCTCGTCGATGGCGCCGATCTCGATCAGCCGGCCGCCCGCGATCACGCCCGCGCGGTCGCCCAGGTGCGCGGCCTCGTCGAGGTAGTGGGTGGTGAGGAGGATCGTGGTGCCCTCCCGCTTGAGCTGCTCGATGAGGTCCCAGAACTGGCGGCGGGCCTCCGGGTCGAAGCCCGTGGTGGGCTCGTCGAGGAAGAGCAGCTCCGGCCGGCCGATGATGCCGAGGGCGACATCGACGCGGCGGCGCTGACCGCCGGAGAGCTTGCGGATGAGGGTCTTCTGCTTGTCCTCGAGGCCGACCGCCGCGATCACGTCGTCGACGTTGCGCGGGTTCGGGTAGAAGCCGGCGAAGTGGGTGAGCTGCTCGCGCACCGTCACGTTGCCGCTCTCGCCCGTGGACTGCAGGACGATGCCGAGCCTGGCCTTCCAGTCGAGGCCGCCCTTGCCGGGGTCGACGCCGAGCACGCTCGCCTCGCCGCCGGAGCGGTCGCGGTAGCCCTCGAGGATCTCGATGGTGGTGGACTTGCCGGCGCCGTTCGGCCCGAGCAGGGCGAAGGTCTCGCCGCGCTCGATGTCGAAGCTCACGCCGTCGAGCGCGGTGAACGCGCCGTAGGACTTGCGCAGGTCGCGAACGCTCACGACCGGGGCTGAAGTTGTCATGAGCCCATGGTGCCCGCCCGCGCCGCCCACCGGCAGCGGTGCACCGGATGAACCTGGCATCCACCGACCGGTGGATGCGCGGCCCCCGCCATTCGCCGATAGTGCAGTTTGACGGTGTGTGCTCTCTGATGAACCCCGTCAAACTGCACTCTCGACGAGGCGGAAGACGAGGCGGAAGCGGAGGCGGAAGCGGAGGCGGAAGCGGAGGCGGAAGCGGAGGCGGAAGCGGAAGCGGATGCGGGACTAACTGCGGCGCTGCGCCCGGCGGATCGCCGCGAGCACGCCCGCGAGCAGCAGGATGCCGCCGAGCAGGAGCACTCCGATGACGACGAGCCCGCCCGGGGTGAGCGACAGCGCCCAGTCGGTCACGCCCGCCCGCCGCGCGGGGTCGTACGCGACCCACAGCACGGCGGACGCCGTGACGATCACGATGAGGCCCCAGGCGATGGAGCCGGCGCGCACGTGGGGGCGCGGGTCGGTGGTGACGTCGTCGGTCATGGCTTGGGGTCCGTTTCTGTGAGCGCGTGCGTGCTGTCCTGGATGACGATCGAGCCGGGGCCCTGGGTGATCCTCAGCGTCACCGTCGGGGTGGTGCCGGTGCCGTAGAGCTGGTCGGAGTACCAGGTGCCGTCCCGCAGTTCCTGCCCGGTGATCGGGGCATAGGCGCGGGTGGAGTCGTCCGACAGCCAGACCTCGCCGCGTTGGGAGGCGATCTCGATGCGGGCGGTGATGCCCTCCATCAGGCGCACGTTGATGTTGCCCGCCCCCTGCACGATGTCGATGGTGCCGTCGCCCAGCGAGGGGTCGAGCGAGATGTACAGCTCGCCCACGGGCTGGAAGTACCGGCCGGGCGCGATATTCGAGATGCCCCAGCTGGCGAGGACGAGAGTGCGATCGGGCGGGATGACCGCGCTCACCAGAGTCGCCGCGACGACCAGCACGGACATGAAGGCGAGGAAGCCGCTGCGGCGGCGGATGATCCCCGCGATCAGAATGGCGAGGCCGAGCACGATCGCGGCAACGGCGAGCCCGCCCGTGACGGGCTGCTCACGGAGCGGGGAGGCGATCGCGGCAATGCCGCCCGCGAGGGCGGCGGCACCGAGGGCGATCGCGGAGTAGGCGGCCCCTGCCCGGGGGTTGGCGGCGAGCCAGGCCCGGTGCTTCTCCCTGTACCGCTCGGCCGCCGCGATGCTGCGCTCCCGCGACTCCTGCGCCCGCAGTCGGGCAGTCTCGCGCGCGGCGGCGGCCTGGCTCGAGCGGAACGCCTCCCGCTCCGCCTTCCACGCCTCCTGCTGGGCGCGCCAGGCGGCGACCTCCTCCTCCGGGGCGCCGGCCGGCGGTGCTTTCGGAGCCGAGGCCGTCGGCGCGACGGAGACGGGCTGCGGGATGGTGTCCGGGCCGTCGTCCGTGGTGGCGGGGGTCACCAGCGGCTCGGGTCGGCTGTCGCTCGAGCGGCGCGCGATCCACACGATGAACGCCACGATGGCGGCGAGGATGACGAGGGCCCACACCGCGCGGCCGATCGACTCGCCCCACGACGGCTGCCCCCAGTAGAGCGCGCCGGTGTACCAGAACCCCTGCGCGATGGGCAGGAGGGAGAGCAGGACCATGGCGCCGATGCCCGCGATGGGCGACTCGAGCCGGCCGTGGACCAGCTCCTCGAGGTGGATCTTGTCCTTCGAGTCGGGCAGCAGCAGCCAGGCCGCCGCGTAGAGCAGGATGGCCGGTCCGCCCAGCACGGCGACGACCACGATGATGCCCCGCACGATGAGCGGGTCGATGCCGAGCCGCGCGGCGACCCCGGCGGCGACACCGCCGATCCAGCCGGGCTGGCGGGTGATGCCGAGTCCGCGCATCCACGCGAAGAAGCGGTTGCCCTGGGGGGCCGGTGCTGGGGTCTCTGCCTCTGCGGGCGGAGCGGTCTTGGTTGCCATGCTCCGATAGTGGCCGGGCGCGGCATCCGCCCGCCATGGGGGACCACCCTGAACGCACCCTGACTCCGGGCCCGGGGGCCGCCAAACCTGCTTGGATTCAGTGGTGACCACTCTCGCCCTCCGCCCAGCCCTGCTGCGCCCGCGCCGCACGGTGCTCGGCGGGGTGTGCGCGGCGCTCGCCGTGCACCTCGGCTGGCCGGTCCTCCGGGTGCGCGTGGTGATGCTGGCCGCTGTGCTCCTGGGCGGTGCCGGGGTGCTGCTGTACCTGTGGCTGTGGGCGCTCGTCCCCCTGGAGGCGGGCGACGGGGATGACCCGGCTGAGGTGCGCCGGAGCATCCCCGTCGCACCGGTCCTGGCGGCCGCTGCCGCCGCCGTCACGGGCGTGGTGATCGCCGCCTCCGCTGCGCGCGGGGACAACCTCACCACCGTGGGCCTCGCCGCCGCGACCCTCACGAGCGGCGCGGCCGTCGCGTGGAGCCTCGCCTTCGACCGGCACGACCCCTCCCGCTCGCGAGGCTACGGGCTGTGGGTGCGCACGCTGTCGTCGGCGCTCCTGCTGGTCGCGGGTGCCGCGGTTCTGCTCGCCCGCCCGACGGCGCTCAACGCCGTGCTCGGGGTCGGCGTCGTCGTGCTCGGGATCGCGGTGCTCGTCGCGCCGCGCGTCGTCACCCTGTGGAGCGAGCTCATGCGCGAGCGGGCCACCCGCGTGCGGGAGGAGCAGCGCGCCGAGATCGCCGCGCACCTGCACGACTCCGTGCTGCAGACGCTCGCCCTCATCCAGAACCGCGCGGGGGCTTCGAGCGAGGTGGCGCGCATCGCCCGGGCGCAGGAGCGCGAGCTGCGCGACTGGCTCTTCGAGCGCGACCTCCCGGTGGCGGACGACCTCTCGGCCGAGCTCCGCAGCATCGCCGCGGCCATCGAGCTCGACTACGCCGCGCGCATCGAGGTGGTGGCTACGGGGGAGTCGGTCGCGGGCATCCCGTCGCTCGTCGCCGCCTCGCGCGAGGCGATGCTCAACGCGGCCCGCCACGCCGGGGGCGAGGTCTCCGTGTACCTCGAGACGTCCGCGGGCGCCGTGGACGTGTTCGTGCGCGACCGCGGCCCGGGCGTGGACCTCGATGCACTGCGCGACGACCGGCTGGGCATCCGGGAGTCGATTGTCGGCCGGATGACGCGGGCCGGCGGCACCGCCACGGTGCGCCCGGGTGCCGGCGGGGTCGGCACCGAAGTCCACCTGCACCTGGAGGTGCTGCCGTGACCACCGTGATCATCGTCGACGACCACTCGATCTTCCGCTCGGGGCTCCGGGCGGACCTGGACGGCTCCATCGAGGTGCTCGGGGAGGCGGCATCCGTCGACGAGGCTGTCGCCCTGATCGCCGAGCTGCGGCCCGACGTGGTGCTCCTCGACGTGCACCTCCCGGGCGGTGCGGGCGGCGGCGGGGCGGAGGTGCTGCAGCGCAGCTCGGCGCTGCTCGACTCGGTGCGCTTCCTGGCGCTGAGCGTCTCGGACTCCGCGGAGGACGTCGTCGGGGTGATCCGCGCCGGTGCGCGCGGATACATCACCAAGGCGAGCTCGGGCGCCGAGGTGAGCCGCGCCGCCGTCGCGGTCGCCGGGGGTGACGCGGTGTTCTCGCCGCGGCTCGCCGGGTTCGTGCTCGACGCCTTCGGCGCGGTCGCGGGGGAGCAGGCGGAGTCCAGCGACGAGCTCGACCGCCTCTCGGCCCGCGAGCGCGAGGTGATGCGCCTCATCGCCCGCGGCTACGCCTACAAGGAGGTCGCGACGGAGCTGTTCATCTCCATCAAGACCGTGGAGACGCACGTCTCGGCCGTGCTGCGCAAACTGCAGCTCTCGTCGCGCTACGAGCTCACGGTCTGGGCGACGGCGCGCAAGCTGCTCTAGGCGCGGCCGGCCGCCCCGCTCCCGCCGCCGCGCTCCCGGCCCGCCGCCCCGCCGCGCTCCCGCCGCCGACGCGGAGGTTTCGGACTCATGCGGAGCCGGCGGAGGCAGCATGTGCCCGAAACCTCCGCATGGGCGACGCGCTCTAGCGCGCCACGAGCAGCAGCACCGCGAGCGTGATCATCACGACCGCGATGATGCCGTCGAGCACCCGCCACGCGATCGGCCGCGCGAACACGGGCGCGAGCAGGCGCGCGCCGAAGCCGAGGAGCGTGAACCACAGGATGCTCGCGACCGCCGCTCCCGCGCCGAACGCCCAGCGCCCGTCGCCGTGGGTGCTGCCGACCGACCCGAGCAGGACGAGTGTGTCGAGGTACACGTGGGGGTTGAGCCAGGTGAGCGCGAGCACGGTCCCGGCCACGGCGAGCACCGAGCTCGGTGCCTTCGTCGGGTCGGCGGCCTCCAGCACCTTCGGCTTCCAAGCGCGGCGGGCGGCCAGTAGCCCGTACACGAACAGGAATGCGGCACCGGCCCACCGCACGACCTCGACGAGCCACGGCACGGCGGTGAACACTGCGCCGGCGCCCGCGATGCCGAGCGCGATGAGCACGATGTCGGAGAGCGCGCAGATCGCGACCACCACGAGCACGTGCTGGCGCAGCAGGCCCTGCCGCAGCACGAACGCGTTCTGCGCGCCGATCGCGACAATGAGGGAGAAGCCCAGTCCGAGGCCAGCGAGGGCAGCAGTGATCACCCAGCGAATCTAGGGCGACTATCGCCATAACTCCAGCTAAGAATTCTCACGCAGCATTAGCATCACTAATGATGAAGCCCCAGCGCGAGCAGCTCGAGACCCTGGCCGCGGTGATCGATGCCGGCACCTTCGACGCGGCCGCACGCGCTCTCGGAGTGACGCCGTCCGCGGTGAGCCAGCGGGTCAAGGCTCTCGAGCAGCAGCTGGGCCGGGTGCTCGTCGTGCGCGAGAAGCCCATCCGCGCGACGGAGTCCGGCGAGCCGCTCGTGCGCCTCGCGCGGCAGCTCGCCCTGCTCGAGCACGACACCGCCGCCCAGCTCGGGCTCGAGGGCGCGGCATCCTTCGCCGTCCCGATCGCCGTGAACGCCGACTCGATGTCCACCTGGCTGCTGCCCGCCCTCGCGCGAGTGTGCGAGGAGCGCGGCATCACCGTCGATCTGCACCGCGACGACCAGGAGCACACGGCGGGCCTGCTCGCGTCGGGCGCCGTCATGGCGGCGGTCACCTCGCAGGCGAGCCCGGTGCCGGGCTGCACAGTCACCGCCCTCGGCCGGATGACCTACCGCCCGGTCGCGACGCCGGCGTTCGCGGCCCGGTGGTTCCCGAGAGGGGCGGACGCCGCATCCCTCGCCCTCGCCCCGCTCGTCGACTTCGACCGCAAGGACGACCTGCAGGGCCGCTACCTCCGCTCCGTCGCCCCCGGCGCGGAGCCGCCGCGGCACTTCGTCCCGGCGTCCGCCGACTTCGCGCAGGCGGTGCTCCTCGGCCTCGGCTGGGGCATGCTGCCGGATGCCCAGGCGCACGCCGCGCGAGCCGAGGGCCGGCTCGTTCCGCTCGACAACGGCCGGGGCATCCCGGTCGACCTGTACTGGCAGCAGTGGAACCTCAGGTCGGACGTGCTCGATGCCGTCGCGGCCGCCGTGCTCGCCGAGGCGCACGAAGCACTCGCTGGTTGAGTAGGCCGCCCGCGGCCGTATCGAAACCGGCTGGGCGACTTGGGGTTTCGATACAGGCGCCAGAGCGCCTTACTCAACCCGCCTGGGTTTCGTTACTCGCGGGTTGAGTAGGCCGCCCGCGGCCGTATCGAAACCGGCTGGGCGACTTGGGGTTTCGATACAGGCGCCAGAGCGCCTTACTCAACCCGCCTGGGTTTCGATACAGGCGCCAGAGCGCCTTACTCAACCCGCCTGGTTTCGATACAGGCGCCAGAGCGCCTTACTCAACCCGCCTGCGCGAACAGCTTCTGCAGGCGCTGGATGCCCTCGAGCAGCGGCCCGTCGCCGAGCGCGTACGAGAGCCGCAGGTAGCCGCTGGGGCCGAACGCCTCGCCCGGGACCACGGCGACCTCTGCCTGATCGAGGATGAGGTCCGCGAGCTCGAGCGTGGTCGTCGGGGTGATGCCGCCCCACGGGCGGTTCAGCAGTCCCGTGACGTCCGGGTACACGTAGAACGCGCCCTCGGGAGTCGGGCACACGACGCCGTCGATCTTGTTGAGCTCGGCCACGATCACGTTGCGGCGGCGCTCGAACGACTGGCGCATGACCTCCACCTCGTCCTGCGGACCGGTGAGGGCCTCGATCGCGGCGCGCTGCGAGATGTTGGAGACGTTGCTCGACAGGTGCGACTGCAGGTTGCCGGCGGCCTTGATGGCGTCGGCCGGGCCGACCATCCAGCCCAGCCGCCAGCCGGTCATCGCGTAGCTCTTGGCGACGCCGTTCACGAGGATCGTCTGCTCCGCGAGTGCGGGCACGGACTCCACGATCGAGACGGCCTTGACCCCGTCGTACACCAGGTTCTGGTAGATCTCGTCGGCGATGACCCAGATGCCGTGCTCGAGGGCCCACTCGCCGATCGCCTTCGTCTGCTCGGGCGAGTACACCGCGCCGGTGGGGTTCGACGGCGAGACGAAGAGCAGCACCTTGGTGCGGTCGGTGCGCGCGGCCTCGAGCTGCTCGACGGTCACGAGGTAGTTCTGGTCGGCACCGGCGAACACGTCGACGGGAACGCCGCCGGCCAGCTTGACGGCCTCGGGGTAGGTGGTCCAGTACGGGGTCGGCAGGATGACCTCGTCGCCCGGGTCGACGATCGTCGCGAACGACTGGTACACGGCCTGCTTGCCGCCGTTGGTGACGATGAGCTGGGATGCCGCGACAGCCCACCCGCTGTCACGGGCCGTCTTCGCGGCGATGGCCTCGCGCAGCTCGGGGAGCCCGGCGGCCGGCGTGTAGCGGTAGTTCTTGGGGTCGAGAACGGCCCGGGATGCGGCCTCCACGATGTTCTTCGGAGTGGGGAAGTCGGGTTCCCCGGCCGCGTAGCTGATGACCGGGCGGCCCTCGGCCTGGAGCGCCTTCGCCTTGGCGTCGACCTTCAGGGTGGCGGACTCGGCGATGGCGGAGATGCGGGCGGAGATGCGGTTCTGGGTCACGGCTTCAATCTTAACGAGAATGGGCCGGAGCCGTTCCTCCCCCGAGGATCGGCTCCGGCCCGGAAAAGTGGCCGGAGCCGGGTCCTGGGGGACCGACCGGCTCCGGCCACTTGCTACTACCGACTAGTCCGAGGTGAGGGACTTAGGGTGATTGCGTCGGTAGCCTTCTCGCGCCAGGTAGGCACCCGCTGCCAACAGGGCGAGAATGACGGCGATGAGAGTGGCGATTCCCACACCCGTGTAGGCGAGCTGGCTCGTCGTGGTGGTGGTGCCGCCACAGCCCGTCACGCACGGCGGGTTGGGCCCGCAGTTCGTCACGCACGGCGGGTTGGGCCCGCAGTTCGTGGTGCACGGGGGCACGACGGTGGTGATGTTCGGTCCGACCGTGGCCGCGGCGACGTTGACTGTCGCGGCTCCGTTCAGGGCCGAGACCCGCACGGCGGTCTGGGTGAAGTTCGACCCGGTGGCCGCGACCGCGCTGCCCATGGGGCTGGCGATCGAGGTCTCCTGGAGGTTCACGCGGACCGAGAGGAGGTCGGTGAGGGCGAACCCGACACCGTTGTCACCGAGCAGGCCGTCCACGGCCGGCTTCACCAGGCCGAGGTTGAGGGCCTGCGTCAGGTCGGCGATGGCGCCGTCGGAGTCGAACAGCCCGTCGAGCAGGCCGTCACCGATCCCGCCGACGATGGCGCTGACATCCAGGCTGGGCTTGATGGTGCCGTCCAGGAGCGAGATGTTCGCCGTCGCCGTGGTGGCGCTTCCGTTGATCAGGCCGTCGACGGATCCCTCGATGTCGACGTCCACCGTGCTGTGCAGGTCGGGCAGCACCTGGTCGACCAGGTTGCAGACCGTCTGCGTGGTGTAGCCCACGATGCCCTGGGTCACGTCGCCGAGACCGCCGAGCCCGCCCAGCACGCCGCCGAGGCCGCCGGAGCCGAGCACATCGCCGATGATCGGGATCTGCGTGTCAGTGCACTGCTCGACCTGGTTGGCAGCCTGGGGGCTCAGCAGGTCGAGGCTCGCGTGCACTCCCACGTTGGCGCTGTGGAGCGCGACGCTGACCTTGTCGACCAGCTGGTCGGCCAGTTCGGAGACCGTCTGCGTGATGTTGGTGAGCACCGAGTTGATGATCTCGTCAGAGAGCAGCTCGGTGTTGACCGGCAGGTTGTTCAGGTTGCCGCCGTGCAGTGCTGCGAGGTCGATCTGCACCTCGCCGGTCTGCAGGTTGACGTTGACGCCGTTGCTGCTGTACACGCCGTTCAGGAGCGACTGCACTGCGGCGCGCGCGTCGGAGTCGATGGTGATCGACACATCGGCCGAGGAGCCGACGACCCCGAGCACGGGATCGAGCACGTCGCCGACCGCGAGGCCGAGCGCGCCGTCGTCAGAGCTGAGCTCGGCGAGCTGCGTGTCCACGACGCCGAGGGCCGTGTCGACCTTCCCGCCGAGATCGGCGATCGCCGGGCTCGTGAGGGAGAGGACCGCGCCGTCGAGCGTGTAGTCCCCGGAGGCCGTGTTCAGGTTTCCGGTCGCCTGCGCCGCTGCCGCCTTGAGCGAGAGCGAGAGGTTCGTCAGCACCGGGTCGACGCCCCCGTCGATGAGGGAGTTGAGGTCCAGGTTGAGGTCCCCTGCGGCGCCCGACTGACTGGCGCCCGCGCCGATCGCGCCGTCGTCGCCGATCGCGCCGCTCGCGCCGAGCGAGACGCCGTTCTTGTCGGCCTGCGCGTACTGGTTGACCGCGCCGGCGTTGAGGAAGTCGCCGAGGTCCGCCTGGATGCCGTCGGGCGAATCGATGTTCACGGTCTGGATCACGCTCGCGTCGAGCGGGTCGTCCGAGGTCTGCAGCGGCTGCGTGCCGTTGTTGCGGGCCTCGGCCGGGCCGAGCTCGACCACGTTGGCCAGGTCGGAGCCCAGCAGCGTGCCGGAGAGGAACTGGCCCTGCGCGTAGGAGGTGGCGACCTCCGCCGCGTTGGCAGCGGGTGCGCTGACGAGCACGAGGCCCGCCCCGAGAGCGATGGTGCCGATTCCGGCGCCGACGCGAGTGAAAACAGAGTGGGACTTCCCGACTGGGTTTCCAGTGCGCGGGATGTGTTGTGTGAACACGACTGGTACCTTCCTGATCCTTCGAGGGGATTAGGAAGCTGTGGTGCGATCTACATCGATCTCAACTCGGGAACATTGAGGCGACGAATACTGCCTGATCTCAGCTTCGTAATGCCCATGCTTTTTGTGTTGTGCGATGGGGATGGTTGGTCCTCATCAGCGGTGGTGGTTGGCCTCCGCTTACCGAAAGAGACGGGCGAGGGCCGCTGCTATGACGCGAGCGCCCGAAGAATCTTCGAGAAAGTGCTGAGACGGGGCATCCCGCCGCGCTTTTTGGGTTCGCCGGGGATGACGTACACTGGTGGAGGTAGTTGAAATCTGCCAAGCTTTTGCGCGCCCGCGGTGCAGTTTGTTGCGACGCGCAGAGCAAAGGGCGGTGGCTCAATTGGTAGAGCAGCGGTCTCCAAAACCGCAGGTTGCAGGTTCAAGTCCTGTCCGCCCTGCTGCATGCAAATGCACGAAAAGAAGGTAGTCGAGTGGCCAGAAAAGTGATCGACGAGCCCAGCGAGGACGTCGTAGCGAACGCCAAGAAAGACCGCGCACAGCGACGCGGGCCTTTTGCGCGCCTGGCACTGTTCCTCCGCCAGGTGGTGGGCGAGCTCCGCAAGGTGGTCACCCCCACGCGCAAGGAGCTGTTCAGCTACACGGGCGTCGTGCTCGTGTTCGTCGTGATCATGATGCTGCTCGTCTCCGGGCTCGACTTCGGGTTCAGCGCGCTCGTGAACTTCCTGTTCGGCGACCCGACCATCACGGGCTAAGCGCCCCACATACTCCTGCGGCCTGTGCCGCATGCAACGAAAAGAGATTCTGTGTCTGAGAACCACCGCGACGATTTCGAGCTCGCGACGGCCGCCGAGCAGTCCGCCGAGGACGACGAGGCGCAGACGGGCAACACCCTCGCCGCGGAGGACAAGTCTGAGAACGCCGCCGAGCACGAGGCAATGCACGTGGTCGAGGACGATGACGACGAGCTCGACTCCGACCTCGCCGGCCTCCTCGAGGCGCTCGACGCCGCGATCGACCCCGAGGCCGACGCGATCGTCGACGACGCCCTCGACATCGACTCGGTCGACGAGGCCGACGCCTCCGTCGCCGCTACGGACGACGAGGCCGACATCGAGGCAGAGGAAGAGGCCGCGGAGGAGCCCGAGGTCAGCGACTACGTCGGCCCCGACCCGGGCGACGAGCTCGACGCCCTGGAGGCGGACCCCTACGAGGAGTTCCGCAACGAGCTGCGCGGCAAGCCCGGCAAGTGGTACGTCATCCACTCCTACGCCGGCTTCGAGAAGCGCGTGAAGCAGAACATCGACAACCGCAAGGTGTCCATGGCCATGGAGGACTACGTCTTCGAGGTCCAGGTGCCGATGGAAGACGTCGTCGAGATCAAGAACGGCCAGCGCAAGCTCGTCAACCGCGTGCGCATCCCGGGCTACGTGCTCGTGCGCATGGACCTCAACGAGGACAGCTGGTCGGTCGTGCGCCACACGCCCGGCGTCACCGGCTTCGTGGGCAACTCCCACAACCCGCGCCCGCTGCGCTTCGACGAGGCGTTCAACATGCTCAAGAGCCTCGTGCAGATCGTCGAGGCCCCCGCGGCCAAGGGCTCGAGCACCAAGGGCAAGAGCGCCGCTCGCGTCATCCCCGCGGAGATCGACTTCGAGATCGGCGAGACCATCACGATCAAGGAGGGCTCGTTCGCGGGCCTGCCCGGCTCGATCAGCGAGATCAAGGCCGAGAGCGGCAAGCTCATCGTGCTCGTCTCCCTCTTCGAGCGCGAGACGCCCGTCGAGCTCTCGTTCGACCAGGTCACCAAGCTGTAGTTCCACAAACGAAGAAGGGCCCGTCGAGATCTCGACGGGCCCTTCTTCTGTTGCAGGAACAGTGCTGCAGGGTCAGTGCTGCAGCGGGAGGGCCGCCGGCTCGCGGAACGGCGACGGCACGTAGTCCCCGGTGTGGCCGGCCTGGCCGAACACTCCCATGCGCTCGGAGATGAGCTCCGACATCGCCTGGCGGCCCGCCGACGCGGCGGGGGCGGGGTCGGCGGCGAGCGGGTCGGCCGCGAGGCGCACGCGCATGGCGGCCGAGTACGCCATGTGCGAGTCCATGCCCTGGTTGATCTTGGTGACGCCGAGCTTGGTCGAGCGCGCCTTCTCCTCCTCCGGCACGCCCCACGACTCGGGCAGCGCCCCGCCGTGCGAGTTGATGATCTCGCGGAGGTCGGCCGGCAGCGAGGATGAGCCGTGCATCACGAGGTGGGTGTCGGGGATGATGCTCGCGATCTCGACGATGAGGTCCATGTGGAGCACCGAGGAGTCGGGCTCGCTCGTGAACTTGTAGGCGCCGTGCGAGGTTCCGATGGCGACCGCGAGGGCGTCGACTCCGGTGCGCTCGACGAACTCCTTCGCCTCGAGCGGGTTCGCGAGCACGATCTCGGCGTGGGTGGCGCCGTCCTTCGACCCGCCGATCGTGCCGAGCTCGCCCTCCACCGAGACGCCGCGCTCGTGCGCGTAGGCGACGACCTCGGCCGTGAGGGCGACGTTCTCGTCGAAGCTGTTGGCGCGGCCCGTGGCGTGGTCGATGCTGCCGTCGATCATGACGCTCGAGAACCCCGCGTCGATCGCGCGGCGGCAGATGTCGGGGGTGGCGCCGTGGTCGAGGTGGACCACGACCGGCACGTCCCGGTAGTGGTCGACGGCCCGGAGCAGCAGGTCCCAGTAGAGCTCGTCGGAGGCAAAGGCCGAGGCTCCGGCGATCGTCTGCACGATGACCGGGGACTTCGTGCGCCGAGCGGCATCCAGCACCGCCTCGACCTGCTCGATGTCCGTGACGTTGAACGCCCCGATGCCGTACCCGCCGGCCCGCGCGTGGTCGAGGGCCTGTCGGAGAGTGATGAGGGTCATTGCCGCGTGGAGCCTTCCGTAAACGACGGCGCAACCCGATCGCGCGCCGACTAGATGATGCAGAAGCATAACAGTATGAATGCAATATGGTTTCTTTTGTTTTCGTTTTAGGGTCGTGATTGACTGGGTCAAGGAGGCGTCGTGCACGAACAGGTGGTTGTTGGGCTCGATTTCGGCAGCTCCCGAATCAAGGCGGCGGCGTACGACCGGCACGGGATGCTCGTTGCCGCGAGCTCGGCCGAGACCCCGGTCGAGTCCCTCCCCGAGGGCGACAACTTCCTCGTGCTCGACATGCTCGAGGCTGCGGCATCCGTCATCAGGGATCTCGGCTGCGCCCCGGGGGCGATCGCGGGCCTGGGCGCGAGCTCCATGGGCGAGGTCGGCACCGTCCTCGGGGAGGACGGCCTCGCCGACCTCGCGTTCCCGTCGTGGTATGACCGGCGTGGCGGCGAGATCGTGGAGCGGCTGGAGAGCGCGTGGGGCGCGGACGACCTCCGCACGAGCACGGGCAACCACCTTCGCGTGGCTTCGACGGTCGCCAAGCTCGGCCACCTGGCCCTGAGCAGCGAGTTGCCGCGGGGACTGTTCCTGGGCCTGTGCGGGGCGCTCGCCTGGCAGCTGACGGGCCGCGGCTGGCAGGAGGCGGGGCTCGCGATCACGAGCGGGGTGTACGACGACGCCCGGCACCGCTACCTCGAGCACGTGTGGGAGACGGCGGGGCTGCGCGGGGTCGAGCTCCCTCCCGTGGCCGAGTCGGGGCATCACGAGCCCGCGGCGACGGCCCTTGCCCGCGAGCTCGGGCTCGCTGACGGAGCGCCGGTCGTGATCGCCGGCCACGATCATCCCGTCGCGTCGGTCGGTGCCGGAGTGCGGCCCGGCGAGGTGAGCGACTCGATGGGCACGGGTGAGGCGATCATCGCCGTGATGGAGCCGCAGTTCGCCGCCGACCAGCGGCATCGGGCTGCCGCGCTCGCGGCGGACCGGTACGTCTCGTTCGAGGTGTGGCCGACGACGGGAGAGAGCCTCGTCGTGTGGGAGCGGATGCGGCCCGGGCTCGCGATGCGCGCGTTCATCGAGGGCGCCGGCCTCGATCGCGCCGTCCTCGATGCGGAGGCACCGCGCGAGAGCACTCCGACCGTCCTGGACGAGGCGATGTCGCTCGAGTTGGAGAACGGGGGCGCGGGAGGGCTGCCCCCCACCCCGGCGTCGTGGGCCGAGCTCATCGACTTCTACGTCGCGCTCGCCAATCGCGGGCAGGAGATCGTGCGCGAGATCAGCGGCGCCACCGGCGCGACCGTCCTCACGGGAGGCGGACTCCGCTCGTCGCGCTGGCGGCACGCGAAGGCGGTGCGCGGGCGGGCGCCGATGGCGGTGTCCACCGTCGAGGAGACGGTGACGCGCGGCTGCGCGGCGATGGCCGGGGTCGCTGCCGGGTGGTGGGACAGCGCCGAGTCGATGCCCGGCGCCGAGCGGGTTCCCCTGGGCGACGACGCTGCGGCGGACATGGAGTCGGCGGTTCGCAGGATGGCACCGTAGCGAACTGTCAGCACCCGAAAGCCGGAGTGTTCCAGATGCATGCGATTGCGGTGATATTGTCGGCACGTGTTCGCATCCGAGCGTCGTGCGGCGATTCTCGCCATCATCTTCGAGCACGGGAACGCGCGCACGACAGACCTCTCCGCCTCCCTCGGCGTCTCCGAGGTGACCATTCGCACCGATCTCGAACTGCTCGAGAGCCAGGGGCGGGTCCAGCGGGTGCACGGCGGTGCGACGCTTCCTGAGGCGCCCATCGTCGGGTTCGACGCCCGAGTGTCGCAGGCGGTCGAGGCGAAGCAGCGCATCGGCGCCGCGGCGGCCCGTCTCGTGACCGACGACATGACGATCATCCTCGACTCCGGTACGACGATCTTCAGCCTGGCGCGCCAGCTGCCGACGGTGTCTGACCTGGTGGTGCTGACCCCCGGTATCAACATCGCACTCGCGCTCATGGAGGTCTCGGGCATCGACGTGCGCCTGCTCGGCGGTCGCCTGGTGCCGCGCATCGCCGCGACTGTGGGCTCGGTGCGCCAGCAGGGTCTCGAGGGCGAGATCGCCCACGTGGCCTTCCTGGGTGCCGGCGGCATGGACGTCGACCACGACGTCGTCGAGGGCACGTTCGACATCGCGGAGTCAAAGCGCTCCCTCGCGGCCGCGGCGCGCAAACGCGTACTGCTTGCCGACTCCACGAAGTGGTTCAGCACCGACCGCCACAAGGTCATGAACGTGTCGGGGTTCGACACCGTGATCACCGACGACCTGATGCCCGAGCCGGTGCGGGACGCCATACGGGCCTCGGGCGCTTCGCTCATCATCGCCTGAGGGCTGCCGAATTGCGCCGCCACCCGGCAGATCACCCGCGGGTGATCGCTTCCGCCATTCCCAAAACGAAGACAATGGAAAGCTCAGGTATCCCGGGATTCGACAATTAGACAAGATAAGAAAGTCTTTGACTTTCGTTTGCTGTCGTATACGGTGAAGGACGTGCCGCAAACGTGGCTACAGACGATCTCCGTCCGCGGGGGTCACGGACACACGGCTCCCGACCGAGGGCGGTGTCCATCTCAATGAGGAGAGGCAGTATGAAACGCAGTGTGATGGCTATCGCCGGTATCGGCGTCGTAGCGTCGTTGGTGTTGAGCGGCTGTGGAGCTTCGGGTTCCCCCGAGTCCGGCGGTGACGTGACCATCGACTTCAGCCAGTGGTGGGAAGTCGAGCTCAAAGAGGGCGTCATGCGCGACATGATGGACACCTTCGAGGCGGAGAACCCCGGGATCAAGGTCAACCTGATCTCGAACCCCTACTCCGCGACCGTCGACCTGCAGACCGCGGGCGCGGCGACCGGAACCCTCGCCGACATCGTCGCCATCAACGGCGCGAGCGTCTACGACCTGAAGACGCAGGGCGCGATCACGAACCTCAGCACCCTGATGGACGACGCCGGGTTCGACCCCGCCGAACTGGTCAGCAACGACCAGATCGACGGTGCGACCTACATGGTGCGCGCGCTCAACTTCGTCTACCCGATGTACTTCAACACCGACCTGCTCTCGGCGGCGGGAGTCAACGAGATCCCCACCACCCGCTCCGAGTTCACGGCGGCGGCAGCGGCGGTCACCGACCCCAGCAAGAACGTCTACGCCTGGTCGCTCCCGATCAACGTGCAGTCGCCCGCGGGCTTCGACTCGCAGGCCTGGCTGTGGGCGGCCGGCGGCCGGTTCCTCGACAACCGCCAGCCCAACTTCGAGACCCAGGACGTCGAGGACACCCTCGCCTTCCTGCAGGACCAGTACCAGTCCGGCTATGTCGCGCCCGGTGCGTTCACTCAGAAGGAAGAGAACAAGGTCGAGGAGTTCACCTCGGGCCGCAACGCGATGATGATCGGCTCGCTCGCCCACATCAACGGAATCCGCGAGGCCAACCCGGATCTCAACTTCACCATCGGCGCGGTTCCCACCACCGACGACTACACGGGCACCCCGGGTATCGCCGGCGCCAGCTGGGGTCTCGGCATCGCCGAGAACAGCGAGCACAAGGCCGAGGCGTGGAAGCTCATCCAGTGGCTGCTCGGCACCGACGTGAACTCGCAGCTCGCGACCGAGGCGACGGGCTTCCCCGGCAACAAGGACTCCGTGCCCGGCTTCGTCGAGGGCGACGAGCTGTTCCAGAAGGCGTTCGACGTCTACAGCGGCAGCGACCTCGTCACCGAGCTCGAGGGCCTGCCGAAGGCGCTCGACCTGAACCGCAACCTCAACGAGAACCTCGTGAAGCTGCTGGAGGGCGACCAGGACGTCAAGCAGACCACCCAGGCGCTGCAGGAGTACTGGACGCCGATTCTCAAGTAGTTCCGAGAGTCAGTCCGGGGGTCCGCCCGCACCGCAGGCGCGGGCGGACCCCACACCGTTCGTGAGGAAGAAGCCATGTCAGCCACCCAGGCACCCCTGAAGCCCCCGGGGATCCCCCGGCCGCCAGCTCAGCGCCGTCGGCGCCTGCTCGACAACCTGGTCTCGTACGGGTACATGTCGCCGACCCTCGTCGTCATGGCCGTGATGATGGCCATCCCGATCGTGCTCGTGATCGGCTACTCGTTCCTCAGCAACGTCGTCACCGAGAAGAACCCCGTCTTCGTCGGCCTCGACAACTACGTCACGCTGCTGACCGACCCGGTCTTCCAGGTGGCCATCGGAAACACCCTGATCTTCACGGTCACGTCGGTGTTCTTCCACCTGGCGCTCGGCCTCGCGTTCGCACTGATGCTGAACAGCACCATCATGCCGCGACTGGCCTCGTCGATCTTCCGCACCATCTACATCCTCCCGTGGGTGTTCACGGCCTCGATCGTCGTGATCCTCTGGCAGCTGATGCTCAACCCGAACGGGGTGGTCAACTACATCCTCGAATCGGTGCACCTCATCGACCACAAGGTCGAATGGCTCTCTGACCGCGACCTGGCCCTCGGCACCGTGGTGTTCATCAACATCTGGGCGGGCTACCCGTTCTTCATGATCAGCCTGCTCGCGGGACTACAGGGCATCTCGTCCGACCTCTATGAGGCGGCAAAGGTGGACGGGGCGGGCGCCGTCTCGCGGTTCATCCACATCACCATCCCGCAGCTCAAGCCGATCATCATCGCCATGGCGATGCTCGACTTCATCTGGAACATGCAGCAGTTCTCGATCGTGTGGCTCGCGACCGGCGGCGGCCCGGTGAATGCCACCGAGACCATAGCCACGTACACCTACAAACTCGCGTTCTCCAAGTACGAGTTCTCACTGTCATCGACGAGCGGCGTCATCCTCTTCGCCATCTCGATGATCGTCGCGCTCGTCTACGTGCGCCACCAGAAGGCGAGGGACTGACATGTCGCGCAAGAGCAAGCGGGTCGCCATCACGGTCACCCTCACCGTCGGCCTCCTCCTCGGTGCGATCTTCGCGGGCGGGCCGGTGCTGTGGATGCTCTCGAACTCGTTCAAGCCGAACACCGAGATCTTCGCCTACCCGCCGACCCTGATCCCCGAGGTCTTCACGTGGGACGCCTACGCGACGATCCTGACCGACCCCTCGAAGGTCCGGTTCTTCATCAACAGCTACATCGTATCGGCCGGCGTCGTGGTCTTCACCCTCTTCGCCGGGATCATGGCGGGCTACGCCCTCAGCCGCTTCGACTTCCCCTTCAAGAAGACGCTGAACTCGATCATCATCTCGGTGCAGGCGGTTCCGCCGATCACCCTGCTCATCCCGTACTTCGGGCTCGTCGTCGTGCTGCGGCTCTACGACACCTACTGGGCGCTCATCCTCACCTACATCGTCGCCACGATCCCCTACGCGATCCTGATGATGACCGGGTACTTCAACACCATCCCGCGCGAGCTGGACGAGGCGATCAAGATCGACGGCGGCGGCACGTTCCGCACGCTGTGGCAGGTTCTCGTGCCCGTCGCGACCCCGGGCATCGTCTCCGTGGGCACCTACACGTTCATGGTGGCGTGGAACGAGTACCTGTTCGCCCTCACCCTCACGAAGAACGGGGATATGCGGACGGTGCCCGTCGGCATCCAGCTCCTCATGGGGGAGCACTCCTTCAAGTGGAGCGAGATGATGGCGATGAGCGTGCTCGGCTGCCTTCCCGTCCTCCTGGTCTTCATGCTGTTCCAGCGCCAGTTCGTCGGCGGGATGACCGACGGCGCCGTCAAGAACTGACGCCGCCACCACCACTACCCAGCAACAAGGAAAGGCACAACACTCATGCTCGTCAACGGAAAGCGGATCCTCGAGCCGGCGTACCAGCACGGCTTCGCGGTACCCGCGTTCAACATCAGCGACTACGGGATGCTCCGCGCCTCGATCGAGGCGTGCGAGTCCGTCGGCTCGCCGATGATCGTGTCGATCCACCCCGCGGAGTGGGAGCTGATGGGCGACGAGTTCCTGGCCTCCGTCCTGGAGATCGCCCGGGCCGCCACGATCCCGGTTGCCGTGCAGCTCGACCACGGTGCCACTTTCGAGCAGGTCATCGGCGCGATCCGGCTGGGATTCACGTCCGTCATGATCGACGGCTCGCTCCTGGCCTACGACGAGAACGTCTCGCTCACCCGCAAGGTCGTCGAGGCGGCCCACATCGTCGGAGTCTCGGTGGAGGGCGAGGTCGGCACCATCGGCCCGCGCGACCCGAAGACGGCCGCCGAGCTCGCCGATATCGTCTACACGACGCCGGACGAGGCCGCGAAGTTCGTCGCCGAGACCGGTGTCGACTACCTCGCCGTCGCCGTCGGAACGTGCCACGGCGTCTACCCGGCGGGGGTCGCGCCCAAGCTGAAGCTCGACCTCATCTCCCAGATCAAGGATGCGACTCCCGTGCCGCTCGTCCTGCACGGCGGCTCGGGCGCGCCGGACGACGAGGTGTCCCAGTCCGTTACCCGCGGCGTGGCCAAGGTCAACATCTCGGCGGACATGAAGCTCGCCTACTTCGCGCGGCTGCGGGAAGTCCTGCAGGACCCGAAGCACCGCGAGCCCCACGACATCTACCCGCCGGCCCTCGACGCCGTGCGCGACGTCGTGCGCCACAAGGTCGAGGTGTTCGGCGGCGCCGGGGCGGCCAAGTACTACGGCCTCGAGCCGGCGCGCGCCGGGGGCGAGCGCTGGGCTGGCGCGCCCGTCCTCGAGCACTGAGCCCCGTTAGGCTCCGGCGCGGCTCTCGCGTATGATTCTTTAGTTGCCCTCTATCGCCGCGCCCGCGCGGTGAGTGGGGGCATGCCACCGCGTCCAACCGGATGTCGGGAGAGCCGGCCACTCGGGCCGGTTCGAACAGAAAAGAGAAGAATATGGCACCGAAGAAGAAGGTTACGGGTCTGATCAAGCTTCAGATCCAGGCCGGCGCCGCCAACCCCGCACCGCCCATCGGGCCTGCGCTGGGTCAGCACGGCGTGAACATCATGGAGTTCTGCAAGGCGTACAACGCCGCGACCGAGTCGCAGCGCGGCAACGTCATCCCCGTGGAGATCACGGTCTACGAAGACCGCTCCTTCACGTTCATCCTCAAGACCCCGCCCGCCGCGGAGCTCATCAAGAAGGCTGCCGGCGTCGGCAAGGGCTCGCCCACGCCGCACACGGTCAAGGTGGCCAAGCTCACCAAGGACCAGGTTCGCGCCATCGCCGAGCAGAAGATGGTCGACCTCAACGCGAACGACGTCGAGGGTGCAATGAAGATCATCGCGGGCACCGCCCGTTCGATGGGAATCACGGTGGAGGCATAATGTCCAAGAACTCAAAGGCATACAAGGCCGCCGCCGAGAAGATCGAAGAGGGCAAGTTCTACAGCCCCTCCGAGGCCGTCGCCGTCGCGAAGGAGACCGGGTCGAAGAAGTTCGACTCCACCGTCGAGGTCGCGCTCAAGCTCGGTGTGGACCCGCGCAAGGCCGACCAGATGGTCCGCGGCACGGTCATCCTGCCCCACGGCACAGGCAAGACCGCCCGCGTCATCGTGTTCGCAACGGGCCCCGCGGCCGAGGCGGCCCTCGCCGCCGGCGCCGACGAGGTCGGTGGCGCTGAGCTCATCGAGAAGGTCGCCGGTGGCTACACCGCGTTCGACTCGGCGGTCTCCACCCCCGAGCTCATGGGCCAGGTCGGCCGTCTCGGCAAGGTGCTCGGCCCCCGCGGCCTCATGCCCAACCCGAAGACCGGCACCGTGACGCAGGACACCGCCAAGGCCGTGTCCGAGATCAAGGGCGGAAAGATCGAGTTCCGCGTCGACAAGCACGCCAACGTCCACTTCGTGGTCGGCAAGGCGGGCTTCTCGCAGGACCAGCTCAGCGAGAACATCAAGGCGGCGATCGACGAGGTCGTCCGCTCCAAGCCGAGCTCGTCGAAGGGCCGCTACATCACCAAGGGCACGGTCTCCACGACCTTCGGCCCGGGCATCCCGCTCGACGTCAACGCGCTGTAACCACGCACGCACACAGCAGAGGGGTCGACTTCGGTCGGCCCCTTTCTGCATCCCCGCCAACCGCCCGAACTGTACGAAATGCAGGAGTCCATGAACGCCACCCCCGAGAACACGGCACCCGCGACATCCGGGAGCGCTCCCACTCCTGCATTTGCCACGGTCGGGCGTGCGACCCCCGGTGACGCGGCGCGACTGGCCGCGGTGGCCGCCGAGACCTTCCCGCTCGCGTGCCCGCCGCACACCACGCCCGAGGCGATCGCGGCGTTCATCGCCGCCAACCTGACGGAAACCTCCTTCGACGGTTACCTGGCCGACCCCGATCGCGCACTGTTCCTCGCGGAGGTGGGCGGGGAGCCCGCGGGCTACACGATGGTCGTCTTCGGCGAGCCGGCAGATCCGGATGTCGCGGCCGCCGTCACCGTGCGCCCCACCGCCGAGCTCAGCAAGGTCTACGTTCGCGAGGGCTTCCACGGGGGCGGACTCGCCGCGCAGCTCGTCGCCGCGTCGGTGGACTCCGCGCGCGACCGCGGCGCCGTCTCCGTGTGGCTCGGCGTCAACCAGGAGAACGCCCGCGCCAACCGCTTCTACGAGAAGCAGGGGTTCGCCCTGGCCGGTACGAAGCGCTTCCTCGTCGGCGAGCGCTACGAGGACGACTACGTCAGGCTGCTTGCCCTCTAGCCCCGGCCGCGCTCCCGTGGCGGCGTCGTGGCGGTGCCCACGTTCGTGAGCGACTCCGTCCCGACGTCGAGGTAGCCGAAGGACGCCATATGGCTCTTGTAGAGCTGCGCGCGCACGTCGGCGTCGGCGTACTTCGTCCACGCGGGCGAGGCCGGGTCGTCGTTCCACGGCGAGTGGATGATCGGGGCGTGGCCCGTCACGCCGAGGAGGTCCGCCGCCGCATCGCCGTCCACGCCGAGGTGCAGCGCCCCGAAGGCGGGCTCACCGGGGTCGATCCGGTCCGCGCGCCCCCAGCGCGCCTCCAGGTCGTCGGAGGCCTCGCCGGTGAACACCAGCTCCGCGGAGAGCCCTGCTGCATTGCCGAGCGTCGGGTCGACACCGGCTGACCCGAGCATGACGAACGAGCGCACGTCGAGATCCGTCCGCAGCGCCTTCGCCGCGGTGGTCGCCCCGTAGGAGTGGGCGACGATGTTCACGGTCGGCTGGGTGCCGTCGGCTCGGGATGCCCGCAGCCCGAGTATGTCGCGCTCGAGCAGTACGGCGCCCCGGTCGGCGTACGCATCCCGGGTGGCCTCGATGCCCACGGGCGGTGTGCGGTAGCCCACCCACGCCACGACGGCCTGGCCGAACGCGCCCGCCGCCGACTGCGCGTCGTAGATGTTCTTCGCGGCGCGCGTCCACAGCTGCATGTCCGTCGTGTAGGTGCCCATCCCGGGAACCGCGAAGGTCACGAGCCGCGCCGTGTCGAGGTTGCCGACGGAGATCGCGGCGAGCGGCGGCTCGTCGGTGGTCAGCTCGACGAGGAAGCGCGGCACGGATGACGAGGCCGCGGCCAGGGCGCCCTGGATGGCCGTGAGGGCGGCAAGCCGGGCCTCCTCGAGCGCGGTCATCTGCCGGTGGTCCGCGAGGCCGGTGAGCTCGGCGAGCTGGCGGTCGAGCTCGAGCCGGTTCGACCGGTCGCGCGAGGCGTAGTCCACCCCGGCGAGGTTGCCGATGACGTCGGGCATCTGCCCGGGCATCCGGAGCCGGTCGCGCGCGGGCAGCGAGCGCCACCAGTCCGCGACGACGGCCGGGTCGCGGTCGAGGGCCTCGGCGGCGAGGCCCTGGTGGACGGCGACGAAGGCGGGGATCCGCGCGGCGGGGTAGTGCTCGGCGAGGATCGCGTTGTCGGTGACCCGGGTGCCGGAGGGCGGCGGCGCGATGGCGGTGAGGGAGACGACGACGGCGAGGGTCAGGGTGACCTGAGCGATTCGACGGAAGGGAACCATGAGGGGCTCCTCTCGTCGTGCCTGTGAGAGGCGGTGATATCGGGTCTGGATATCATGCGCTATCCGCCACCGTTATGCAAACGTTATCTAGCCGTCACTGACTTTCAGCACGATCTTCCCGCGCGTGTGGCCCGTCTCGAGGGCGGCGTGCGCCTCGGAGGCCCGGTCGAGGTCGAAGACCTGGTCGACGAAGACGCGCACGTCGCCGGACTCGAGCAGCCGCGAGATCACGGCCAGCGTGGAGCCGTCGGCGGGCACCCGGTAGCCGGACGCCCGGACCCCGGCCGCGGCCGCGTCCTCCGCGAGCGTCGGCCAGCTCCCCGTCGGGACGTTGACGAGGAGGCCGCCCGGCTTGAGGGTGGCGAGGGAGCGGGTACCGGTGTCGTCCTTGGCGTTGCCGATGAGGTCGATCACGACGTCGACGTTGTGCACGGCATCCTCGAACCGCGTTGTCGAGTAGTCGATGACCTCCGCGGCGCCCAGTTCGCGCAACCAGCTCGAGTTGCGCGTGGAGCCGGTGGTGATCACGCGCGCCCCGAAGAACGTGGCGAACTGGATGGCGAAGTGGCCGACCCCGCCCGACCCGGCGTGGATGAGCATGACCTGGCCCTCGTGGGCCTTGGCCACGTCGACGACGGCTCCCCACGCGGTGAGTGCGGCGAGCGGCACCCCGGCAGCCTCGACGTGCGCGAGCGAGCGCGGCTTGCGGGCGATGCAGGTGGCCGGCACGGTGATGTACTCCGCGTAGGTGCCCCCGAAGCGCGGCACCATGGTCATGCCGTAGACCTCGTCGCCGGGCTTGATCGGGTGCGCGTCGTACGACGATTCCATGACGATGCCGCTGAAGTCGTTGCCGAGGATGATCGGGTAGTCACCGAACGCACCGGAGGCGCCCGCGCCGGAGCGCGACTTCGCGTCGATGGGGTTGACGCCCGCGGCCACCACCTTGACGAGGAACTCCGCGTTGACCTTCACGGGGCGTTCCACGTCGGCGATGTGCAGGACGTCCGGCCCCCCGGTCCTGTCGATGATGCTTGCTCGCATCGTGGTCATGCTCACAGTAAAGGGCCGCAATGAGTCGGCGCTGTTACGGCGGTGTCACTTCGCTGCAAACTCTCAGCCGCGGCTATTCTTCGATGGTGCCCGCCGAGACCCCGCCCGACTCCAATCCGCGGGTGCGGGTGACTGATGTCCGGCTCCTGAGCGACAACTGGTACCGCCTCCACTCCACGACGTTCGACTACCAGGGTGATGACGGCACGTGGAGCACCCAGTCGCGCGAGACCTACGACCGCGGCAACGGCGCCACCATCCTGCTCTACGATCCCGAGCGGCGCACCGTGCTGCTGACCTCGCAGTTCCGCTACCCCGTGTACGTGAACGGGCACCCCGACGGCATGCTGCTCGAGACGGCCGCCGGCCTGCTCGACGACGACGACCCTGAGACCGCCATCCGCCGGGAGGCGATCGAGGAGACCGGCCACGAGGTGGGCGAGGTTACCCACGTGTTCGACGTGTACATGAGCCCGGGCTCGGTGACGGAGAGGCTGCACTTCTACGCGGCGCCCTACAGCGCCGAGACGCGCCGGAGCGCGGGCGGCGGGCTCGCCGAAGAAGGAGAGCAGATCACGGTCGTGGAGCTCTCCATCGACGAGGCGCTCGCGATGGTCGACGACGGGCGCATTGCGGACGCGAAGACCATCATGCTCCTGCAGTGGGCGGTACTGCGGGGTCCCCTTGCGCAGGGCTGAGCTCGTGGCATCCCTCGGCGGGTGCGTGCTCGTGGTGGTGGCACTCGTCATCATCTGGGCCGCCAGGCTGTCGATACCGCGCGCCCTGTACGTGAGCGAGCTGGGGGCGGAGGGGATGCCGACGGCGAAGTGGTTCCAGGTGGCCCTGCTGCTCATCGTGGTGGGCGGGAGCGCCATCGCCTGGGCGGGCCGCCGGGTGCGGTCGAAGGCGCGCATCCTCCGGGCGTGGGCGCCGGCGGTCTCGCTGTGGATCGCGTGCGGACTCTTCCTGTTCGCCTCCCAGGTGACCTGCACCGCCGGATGCCCCCTGCCCTACGGCGACACGTTCAACCTGCAGGACTTCCTGCACACGCTCGCCGCGGTCCTCGCGTTCGCGGCCGCCTGCTGGGCGATGCTTCAGTCGTCGTTCGCCCAGAACCACCGGGTGCTCGCGATCTTCTCCCGCGCCACCGGCATCGCGGTGGCGGTCATCGCGGGCACGGGCGGGCTGTTCTCGCTGTTCCGCTTCCAGGTGGCGTTCGGGAGCCAGCTCGAGTTCGTCGCGACGACACTCGCGATCGCCTGGCTCGTCGTGTTCGGGTCGGTACTTGCCGCGAGGCTGCTTCTAGCGAGAGATCCGGCGACCCATCAGCTGCAGGAGCCGGTCGGCTAGGTTCCGAAGTCTGAGAGCCAATCTTCCCAATAGGCGTCATCATCTTTGTGGTACCAGGAGTCGTCGAGTTGTTCATTCAAACGAGAAAGGAGATCCAAGCCGACGGCAGGCTCCACGCCGGCGATGTATCGCGCGTATCCGAGCAGACGCCGCGGGTGATCATTCACATCCTCGCCGTGGAATTGACTCATATACACGTCGTAGCCGTACTTCTCGATGTAGTGGATCTTCCAGCGCATCTGCCTCTTTAGTCGCACCGGAATACGGGGATAGTTCGGGTCAGAGACCGAGAGGCCAGTCACGTACTGTTTCCCACCGCGACGCATCACCATGGTCTTCTCAGAATTCACCACCCAGCCGTTGTCTGAAAGCAACGAAGCAACCCTCTCGGGGAGGTCGGGGACGAAGTCGCCAGAGAAAATCAGATCGTCCGCGTATCGGGTAAGCGACACATTCAGTTCTGATGCCAGATCGGAAAGCGCTCTGTCAGTGGGAAGAAAGGCGATGTTAGAGAGGAACGGACTTGTAGCGAAACCGACCGGAAGGTGCCCGTCAACTGTCATGAGCCGAGTGGCAAGGTGAGCCGCATCGGGCGCCAATCCAAGCGCTTCGAGCGAGTCGCGAACTCGGTCTGCTCTCACCGATTCGAAGAACTGACTTAAGTCCATGCGGACAACACAAGGCTTATTCAAGTGGACCCGTGCATTCGTTACTGTGGACCGGCCCCGCACAAATCCATGCACGTGTCGCGGGGCCACGTATGGAGATGACCTGAACACCTCACTTGCTTTTTTCAACGCCATTGACAGCAGAAGGTCGGGCTTGAAAATAGTCCTCGAGGATCCATCGCGTTTGCGTATCAGGGATCGAGTAAATCTCCTCCCCGCCTCCACGTCCTCGGCGAGTGAAGCCACCGCATCAAGATCCGTGAGGATTTCGGAGGCAAAGCGGCGGGCGCTTATCAAGTTTGCGCCTGAAGAAAGCGAGGCGGCTCCGAAGCTTGAACTATTTGCACGCCGGGCGCGGAATCACGCACACAATGAGTCCGCCTCGCTTCCGCCCTCATAGTACCCCTCAATGAAAAGTTCGATTCGCTCGATTGGACCGCAATCCGTGATCGAAGTCCAGAACAAGAGCCAGATTCTTCTCCACGTACAAGTAATTCCTGTAGACCCACAGAGTGCGATCTGTGCTGAGTTTTCCCTGACCAATCCACTGCGATACGACAGCCATGCTGTAGTCGATGATCGCGAGCGATGGAACTTCGGTCTTCGCGACAATCGAATACTGAATCTCCGGGAGCTTTCGGCCTTGGGACTGCTGTCTTGAGGCCCGCAGGCTCTTTTCGACTAGTCGACCGAAGTGCGTCTTGAGGCCCTCGTTTTCCTCGAAAAGGAAGTGGAGCGAGCGCCCACGGACGTTGGAAATTATGTCCGGAAGAATGGAGCCGTAGAGCACCAAAGCGCGCTCGTTGTCATTGAGGGCAGGGAGCCGCACCCGCTCTGACGTGGACAAGAAGCATCTGAAGCCAGGAAGGCGAGAGAGGGTGTCTAAGAACAGATTCTGAATCTCTTGAGGGTCCTCAGCGTGGTGAAAACCGGTCTTCATAAACTTCCGAAAGCTGCGCAGACCATCCAGTTGTGGTGACTCTCGCTGAACTTCGTGGAGGTTAACTACAGCTGCGTTGAGCTCACGGAGGTTCTCAGTGAGCGCGGCACCCACGGTAAGACGATGCCCGCTGAAGTTGCCAGACTCGTCTAGCAGCGCATAGGCGGTGCCGTCCTCTGGTTCAGCGAACGAAGTCTCCAGCATCGCCCGAGTATAGGACCGCGGGCTCAGCTTGCGAGCAGCGCCTCGACGGACTGCGGGGAGAGGGCGTGCTCGCTCGCGAGGACGCTCGCGCCGATGACGCCCGCGACCTCGCCCGCGGCGGAGAGGACTATCGAGAGCGAGGAGGTCGCGATCGGCATCGAGCGCGCGTAGACGACGTCGTGGATCCCGGCGATGAGGTGCTCGCCCGCGTTCGCCATCGAGCCGCCGATGACGATCACGGACGGGTTGATGAGGCTCACGCACGTGGTCAGCACCTCGCCGATGTCGCGGCCGGCCTGGCGGACGGCGGCGATGGCGGTCTCGTTCCCCGCGGCGACGAGCTCGAGCACCTCGGCGGCCGACGTGACCTCCACGCCCTGCTCCCTGAGCTGCCGGGCGATGGCCGGGCCCGAGGCCATGGCTTCGAGGCATCCCTCGTTGCCGCAGTCGCAGCGCACCCCGTCGCCGCGCGAGATGCGCACATGGCCGAGGTCGCCCGCGGTGCCCTGCGCCCCGCGCTGGAGGGTGCCGCCCGAGAAGATGCCGGAGCCGATGCCGGTGGCGACCTTGACGAACAGGAGGTCCTGCGTGGTCGGGAAGGCCACAGCGTGCTCGCCGATGGCCATGATGTTCACGTCGTTGTCGACGAGCGCCGGGATGCCCAGGCTCGCCATCATCCAGCCGGGGACGTCGAAGCCGTCCCAGCCGGGCATGATCGGCGGTTTCACGGGCCGGCCGGTCGCGTGCTCGACGGGCCCGGGCAGGCCGATGCCCGCGGCGATCAGGTCGCTCTCGCTGCGGCCGATGGAGGCGAGCAGCCTGCGCGCCGTCTCCACGGCGTGCTCGAGCACGCGCTCCGGGCCGTCCGAGATCGGGCGCCGCTGGAGGTCGGTGGCGAGGATGTTCGAGGCGAGGTCGCTGATCACCACCGTCTGGTGGCTCGCGCCGCAGTCGACGGCGAGCACGAGCCGCGCGCCCGGGTTGAGGGCGAACTGGGAGGGCGGCCGGCCGCCGCTGGAGGCGGCCTCGCCCACGGGGGCGATGAGCCCGAGGCCCAGGAGCTCGTCCACCCGCAGGCCGACCGTGGACCGTGCGAGGCCCGCGCGCTCGGCGAGGTCGGCGCGCGTGTAGGGCTGGCCGTCGCGCAGCAGTTGGAAGAGCTCGCTGGCCCCCCACGGCCCTGTTCCGACCCGCTGCGTCTCACTCATGGCGCAAGTAAATCACGCCGGGAAAACTTTTGCTCGTCGCTCGACAGAAGTCGGCCTAGAGTCGTTAGCGTGCAGACCATCGCGAGTGCCGCCCTCTCCGTCCAGCTCTACACCGTGCGGGAGGCGCTGCTCGCCGACCCGGCCGTCGCGCTCGAGCGGCTCGCGGGCCTCGGATTCACCACGGTCGAGCTCTTCGGCCTCGTCGACCATGTCGACACCTACGCCGAGTTCCTCCCGCGCTTCGGACTCGTACCGGCCTCCACGCACGCGGGGCTGATCGGCCGCGACCCGGTTCCCGTGATCCAGGCGGCCCGCCGGCTGGGGATCACTACCGTCATCGAGCCGGCCGTCAGCGCGGAGGTGTGGGGCGACTCCGACAGCGTCGTGCTGCTCGCCGACCAGTTCAACCAGCTCGCCCGCCTCGCCGCCGACGAGGGGATCACCATCGGCTACCACAACCACTGGTGGGAGTTCGGCCCGCTCGACGGCGCCACCGCCCTCGAGGCGTTCGCCGACAACCTCGACCCCGCGGTCGTGCTCGAGGTCGACACCTACTGGGCGCAGGTCGCCGGTGCCTCGGCGCCGGAGCTGCTCGCGCGGCTCGGCGACAGGGTGCGGTTCATCCACGTGAAGGACGGCGACATCAGCCGCGACGACCTGGGCCAGGTGGCGGTGGGCGACGGCAGGATGCCCGTGCTCGACGTCCTCGCCGCGGCGCCCGGCGCCGTCCGCGTCGTCGAGCTCGACGACTACGCCGGCGACGTGTTCGACGCCCTCGCGCGCAGCGTGCAGTTCCTCACCGCCCACGGCGAGCACCTGTGACCGGGTCGGGCCGCGTCGGCGTCGGAGTGATCGGCGCCGGCGTCATCAGCGCGCAGTACCTCGACAACCTCACGGCCTTTCCCGACGTCGAGGTGCTCTTCGTCGCCGACCTCGACCTCGACCGGGCCCGGGCGCAGGCCGAGAAGCACGGCATTCCGGGCAGCGGCTCCACCGAGGAGCTGCTCGCCCATGACGGCATCGAGATCGTTGTGAACCTGACCATTCCCGCCGTGCACGTGGAGGTCGCGATGCTCGCGCTCGCCGCGGGCAAGAACGTGTGGTCGGAGAAGCCGTTCGCCCTCGATCGCGAGAGCGGCTCCGCCCTGCTCCGGGAGGCGGACGCGCGGGGGCTCCGGGTGGCGACGGCACCCGACACGTTCCTCGGCGCCGGGCTGCAGGCCGCCAAGCGGATCATCGACGGGGGCGGCATCGGGACTCCGCTCACGGCACTCGCACTGTTCCAGGCGCCGGGGCCGGAGTCGTGGCATCCCGCACCCGACTTCCTCTACGCGAAGGGCGCGGGCCCGCTCTTCGATATGGGGCCGTACTACGTGACGGCGCTCGTGCAGAGCCTCGGCCCGGTCGCGCGGGTCTCGGCGACGGCGTCGACGTCGCGGGCCACCCGCGTGATCGGGTCCGGGCCGCGCGCGGGCGAGGAGTTCCCGGTGGAGGTTCCCACGCACGTGAGCGCCCTGCTCGAGTTCGAGGGCGGCGCCTCGGCGCAGGCCGTGTTCAGCTTCCAGTCGAGCATCCGCCGCACGGGCTTCCTCGAGATCGCGGGAACGGCCGGGACCCTCGTGCTGCCCGACCCCAACGCGTTCGACGGCGACCTGGCGCTGTGGCGGGACGGGGCCGCCGAGGCCGAGACGATCGGCACGGTCTCCGGCACCGGCCGGGGCACGGGCGTGGTCGAGCTCGCACGGGCGATCCGCGGGGGAGTGGTGGAGCGGGCGTCCGGCCAGCAGGCGTTCCACGTGCTCGACGTGATGGTCTCGACCGTCGAGGCCGCCGAGCGCGGCGAGTGGGTGGACGTGCAGAGCACGATGCCGCTCGCGGAGGCCCTGCCGGACGGCTGGGACCCCCGCGAGCCGACGCTCTGACTACTTCTTCTCGGTGACCTTGCCCTGCTTGATGTGCAGGCGCCGCTCGGCCCGCTTCGCCACAGCCGAGTCGTGGGTGACCACGATGAGCGTGAGGCCGCGGTCGCGCCAGATGCCCTCGAGCAGGTCCATGATCTCGTCACGGGTCTCCTCGTCGAGGCTGCCGGTGGGCTCGTCGGCAAGGAGCACGTCCGGCTCCTTCACGAGCGCCCGTGCGATCGCCACGCGCTGCTGCTGGCCGCCCGAGAGCTCCGCGGGGCGGTGGCCGGCACGGTCGCCGAGCCCGACGCTCTCGAGGGCCGCTGCCGCGCGCGCGCGGCGCTGGTCGCCCGGCAGCCCGAGCGGGGCGAGCGCCGTCTCGACGTTCTCCTGGGCGCTGAGCGTCGGGATGAGGTTGAAGCCCTGGAACACGAACCCCACCTCCCGCGCCCGGATGCCCGCGAGCGCCGAGTCCGGCAGGGCGGAGAGCTCGGCGGGCCCGAGCATCACCGAGCCCTTGGACGGCCGCTCGAGCGCTCCGAGCATCTGCAGCAGCGTCGACTTGCCGCCGCCCGTCGGCCCCTGGATGGCGACCATCTGGCCGTCGGGGATGGACAGCGTGACGTTGTCGAGCGCCGTGATGGTGCGCCGCGACTGCTCGTAGCGCTTGGTGACGTTCGTCAGTTCGTACATGTGATTCGTCCTTCGTCTTCTCTAGGCCACGCTGCGGAGTGCTTCGGCCGGGCGCAGGCGCGCGGCGCGCCACCCGCCCACGGCTCCGGCGAGGATGCCGCCGAGGATCGCGAGACCCACCGCGAGGAGGATCACCGCCACCGTGACGGGCGCGTGCAGGGTGATGTCGGTGGTCGCCGCTGCCGTCTGGGGCCCCGGGCCGCCGAACCCGCCCGGGCGATCGCCGCCGAAGCCCGCGGGCTCCTGGACAGCCGCCGAAGCGCTCAGGGTCGGCGCGATCAGGTTGACGACGAGGATGCCGACGAGACCCACGGCCACGCCGAGCACACCGCCGATCGCGCCCTGCACGAGGCTCTCACCCGCGACCTGCCCGACGATCCGGCGGTTGCTCCAGCCGATCGCCTTGAGCGTGCCGAACTCGCGGGTCCTGCGGGTGACTCCCGAGATCGTGAACAGGATCGCAATCAGGAAGGCAGCCGCCAGCACGAGGACCGACAGCCAGGTGCCGAGGTTCGACACGAGGCCGGAGGCCGTCGAGAGCGACCCGGAGACACTCGCGGCGAGGTCCGCCTGGGTGCTGACCGTGGCATCCGGCAGCGCGGTCTCGATGTCGGCCTGCACCTGCGGGATATCGCTCGACGAGCCGGCCTGCACGTAGACCGAGCTCACCTGGCCGTCGAGCCCGGAGAGCGACTGCGCAACGTCGAGCGGGATGTAGGAGTTGGAGCCCCCGGATGCCACGAGCCCGATGATCTCGAAGTCGGTGCCGCCGATCGACAGCGTGCCGCCCACCGCGAGGTCGGCGCTGGTGGCGTAGTCGGAGTCGAGCACCACCACGTCGGAGCCGGCGTCGTCCGCCGTGAACGTGCGGCCGTCGGCGAGAGTCGCGGAGGTGAGCGGGCCCACCGCCTGCCCCGCGACGTCGATGCCCTCGACCGTGAACGAGTTGACGTTGAACGAGCTGCCGCCCGCGCCATCGGGGCCGCCGGCGGGCGGGCCCGCGGGGAGGCTGCCGTCACCCTGCTGGGAGAAGTCCGGGGTCTCGCCGCTGAAGCTCGTGTTCTGGAGGGAGAGCGTCGCGGTCGCGGCGGAGACGTTGTCGACGGCGAGAACGGTGTCGAGCGTGCTGGCGTCGAAGGTCGCGGTGCCGCGGGCGGCATCGAGCCGCTCCTGCGCCAGGATCGTCGAGCCGTCGGCGGTCTGGCCGTCACCGGCGCCGAAGTCGAACGCGGGCGGGCCGCCCTGGCCGCCCGCGCCCTGGGTGGGCGCCTCGGGAGCCTGGGTCACGGTCACGTCGGTGCCGACGCCGTAGATCGATGCCAAGACCTCGGACTGGGCATCCTTGACGCCCGCGGAGACCGCGTTGACGATGATGACGAGAGCGATCGCCAGGGCCATGCCGATGGCGATGATCGCCGTCTGCTTTCGCCGGTGGGTGAGCTCTCGTAAGAGATAGGTGCCGAACATGGAACTCCTCAGGACGGGTTGATGATGCCTGTGAAGCTAGGGACGGCGGCTATGGCCCTCGTATGGCGAAGCTGGGGAAATGCTGTATCGAAACGGACACCACTCACAGACAGCTCATAGGAACCTCCGAATAATGAGGACCATGACCGATTCGCTGCACACTCCGGCCCCGTCTGCCCCGCCGAGGCTCACCCGTGCCGACGGCAGCCCGGTGCGCGCGGTGGTCGTCGACGACGAGGACTCGCTGACCGACTTGCTCTCGATGGCGCTGCGGTACGAGGGCTGGGACGTGCGCCTCGCCTCGGACGGCCAGAAGGCGCTCACCGTCATCCGCGACTTCCGGCCTGACGTGGTCGTGCTCGACATCATGCTGCCCGACCTCGACGGGCTCACCGTCCTGTCGCGACTGCGGGCCGACGGCATCCAGGTGCCGATCCTGTTCCTCACCGCGAAGGACTCCGTGGACGACCGTGTCGCCGGCCTCACCGTGGGCGGCGACGACTACGTCACCAAGCCGTTCAGCCTCGAGGAGCTCGTGGCGCGCCTGCGCGCGCTCATCCGGCGCTCGAGCCTCACCGTGTCGGCCGCCGAGGAGTCGGTGATCGAGGTCGGCGACCTCAGCCTCGACGAGGACAGCTACGAGGTGCGCCGAGCCGGCCAGATCATCGAGCTGACCGCGACCGAGTTCGAGCTGCTGCGCTTCCTCATGCGCAACCCCCGCCGGGTGCTGAGCAAGGCGCAGATCCTCGACCGGGTGTGGAGCTACGACTTCGGCGGCCGCTCGAGCGTCGTCGAGATCTACATCTCCTACCTGCGCAAGAAGATCGACTCCCTCGGGCCGGCGATGATCCACACGGTGCGGGGGTTCGGCTACGTGCTGAAGCCGGCGGGATGACCCATCGCCTCACCCTGCGCAGGCGACTGGTGCTCGGCATCGTCGCCCTGCTCGCCGCGGTCACGGTGGTGATCGGCGTGGCGAGCGTGCTCGCGCTTCAGGGCTTCCTCGTGGCGCGGCTCGACACGCAGCTGCTCGCCGCGACGAGCCGCTCGCAGGACGCGTTCGACGGCCCGGGCGAGGGCCAGCCGGGCTTCCCGGGCAACCGCCCGCCCCCTGCCGCCCTTCTGAACCTCCCGGGCCAGCGGACCGGCACGCTCGCCGGCACTATCGGCGGAGGCGGGTCGCAGGCTGCCGTTCTCGGTGACGGCGCCACCGCGGAGAGCCTCGATACCGCGCAGCTCGCCGTCATCCTGGCGCTGCCCGCGGACGGGATGCCCCACAACGCCGACCTCGGAGAGGGCCTCGGCACCTACCGGGTCGTCGTGCAGGAGCCGTCGAACGACGGCGACTCCCTCGTGATCGGGCTCTCCCTGGCGGATGTGCAGGCGACCGTACTGCAGCTCAGCGCCCTCGTCGCGGGCATCGGCCTGTTCGGGGTCGCCGCGGCGGCGGTCGCGGGCGTGCTTGTAGTGCGCGCTGCCCTCCGGCCGCTCGAGCGGGTGGCGGCCACCGCCACGCGCGTCTCCGAGCTGCCGCTCGACCGGGGCGAGGTCGCGCTCGCCGTGCGGGTTCCGGAGGCGGACGCCGACCCCGCCACTGAGGTCGGCGCGGTCGGATCCGCCCTGAACCGCTTGCTCGGGCACGTCGCCTCCGCGCTGGAGGCGCGGCAGGCGAGCGAGAACAAAGTGCGCACCTTCGTCGCGGACGCGAGCCACGAGCTGCGCACGCCGCTGGCATCGATCCGCGGCTACGCCGAGCTCACGCGGCGCGGGAACCACGATCTGCCCGAGGACGTCGTGCACGCCATCGGCCGTGTCGAATCCGAATCGGTGCGCATGACCGCCCTCGTGGAGGACCTGCTGCTGCTCGCGCGGCTCGATGAGCACAACCCGCTCGAGACCCTCGACGTCGACCTCGGGCGGCTGCTTGTCGACGCCGTGAGCGACGCACGGGCATCCGGGCTCGACCACACCTGGGCGCTTGACCTGCCGGACGAGCCCGTGCTCGTGCAGGGGGACGCCTCGAAACTGCACCAGGTCGTCGCCAACCAGCTCGCCAACGCGAGCACGCACACGCCCGCGGGAACGCTCGTCACCACCTCCCTCACGACGAGCGGCTCTGACGTCGTCATCGAGGTCGCGGACACGGGCCCCGGCATCGACCCCGGCCTCGTGCCGACGATCTTCGAGCGCTTCGTGCGAGGGGATGGCTCGCGCTCGCGCGCCTCGGGCAGCACCGGCCTCGGACTCGCGATCGTCAACGCCGTGGTCGAGGCGCACGGCGGCCGCGCCGAGGTGGAGAGCGCGCCCGGTCGCACGGTGTTCCGCGTCGTGCTGCACCGCTGAGGCGCCCGGGGCCCCGGCCCCGCCCGGCCCCCGCAGTCTCGGCCCGGCCCCTGCCGGCCCCCGCAGCCCGCCCCCCGGCCCGGCCCGGCAGCCACACCGCCCGCCCATGCGGAGGTTTCGGCACCGTGCTGCCCCCGCGGACGCCGCATGGCGTCAAAAGGTCCGCATGGGCGGGCGGGGCGTGGGCGGGCCGGGCGGGCGGGGCCGGGCGGGCGGCGCCGGCGGCGCTGCGGCCGACGCGTGGCCAGGCCGGGAGGGTGGCACACTGGAGCCGTGAGAGTACCGGCCGCACTGTTCGCCGCGGCCGCGCTGGTCGTGGGGCTCGGCGCACCGGCGCACGCGTCCGAGGGCTCCGTGCCGCTGGAGGTCGCGGCCTTCGTGACGGCCCCCGACGGCCTCATCGCGAGTCTCGACGACTTCTTCGGCCCGGGCGCCGACGGCGGCGGTATCGAGTTCGACGACACCACCGAGACGGGCGCGGTCGCCCGTGTGTTCGCCTTCAGCCCGGAGTGGCTCGCGGGCGGGACTACCGACGAGCCGGTCGAGCTCGTCAACCAGTGGGCGGCCCCGGTGAGCGTCGGCGGCAAGGCCATCGGGGTGGCTGTCATCTGGATCAACCCCGCCACGGTGCGCCCGCAGCTCGCCGACTTCGTGGTGGACCCGGCGTTCGCCGAAGGGCTGGCCGATCTCCCCGCGGACGCCTGGCTCGTCGGGGACGAGCCGCGCGGCGCCTGGTTCGTGCTCGCGCCGCCCGCGCTGACCCCGCTCGTCGTGGGCACCTCGGGCATCTCGGGCGAGACACCGCTCGCGGACTACCAGTCGGACATCACGGCCGCCTCGGCCCAGCCTGCTGCCGAGAAGGCCGCGGACCTCGGGTCGGCGCTCTCCGTCGCGACGATCGTCGGCGGCGCCCTCGTCGTGGCGCTCGCGCTGCTCGTGCCGCTGCTGTGGCGGCGCCGGAAGGCGGCGAGCGCGGAGGCCGGCGAGGCCGAAGTTGCGGGGCATCCCCCGATCACCTAGTCTTACGGAGGCCAAAGACCGCTGGTATCCGCAAGGTGTAAACCCCGCGCAGGTGAATGAAGCAGATTTCCTTTGCTCCGTCCTCCAAGGCCGGAGCATTTTTATTGCCCCGGGTTGTCGATGGCCATGACATCCAACCATTAGGGAGCACCATGGCGAACAAGGAAGCATCAGTCGCCGAGTTGACGGGCTTGTTCCGCGACTCGACCGCTGTACTGCTCACCGAGTATCGCGGACTCACCGTTGCCCAGCTCAAGACGCTGCGGCAGTCGATCAGTGAGAACGCAACATACGCCGTGGTGAAGAACACGCTGACCAAGATCGCGGCAAACGCTGCGGGCATCTCGTCGTTCGACGAGGAGCTCGTGGGTCCGTCCGCGATCGCGTTCGTGCACGGTGACCCTGTCACCGTCGCTAAGAGCCTGCGTGACTTTGCCAAGGCAAACCCTCTGCTCGTGGTCAAGGGCGGTTACTTCGACGGTAACCCGCTCTCCGCTGCAGAGGTAACGAAGCTCGCCGACCTTGAGACCCGGGAGGTGCTGCTCGCGAAGTTCGCGGGTGCCGCCAAGGCCTCGCTGTTCGGCGCCGCATACCTGTTCAACGCACCGCTCGCCCAGGCCGTTCGCACGGTCGACGCGCTGCGCGAGAAGCAGTCCAACTAACAAGTTCTAAAGGAGACACATCATGGCAAAGCTGACCAGTGACCAGCTGATCGAGGCGTTCAAGGAGCTCACGCTCATCGAGCTGAGCGAGTTCGTCAAGAAGTTCGAGGAGACCTTCGAGGTCACCGCCGCCGCCCCCGTAGCCGTTGCCGGACCGGCTGCTGCCGGCGGTGGCGCCGCTGCCGAAGAGGTCGAGGAGAAGGACTCGTTCGACGTCGTTCTCGAGGCCGCCGGCGACAAGAAGATCCAGGTCATCAAGGAGGTGCGCACCCTCACGAGCCTCGGTCTCGGCGAGGCGAAGGCACTCGTTGACGGCGCTCCCGGTGTCGTGCTCGAGGGCGCGAACAAGGAGACCGCCGAGAAGGCCAAGGCCGTTCTCGAAGAGGCCGGCGCGACGGTTACCCTCAAGTAACTTCCGCAACACCTGCAACGCCCCCGGATGCTCGCCCGCGAGCCCGGGGGCGTTCTGGTTCAAGGCGCGCACCAAAGAGGGAAAGGGGCACCCGGTAACCAATCGGGTGCCCCTTTGTTGTGCCGCCTCGACGACTCGGGATCAGGTCCTCATCGTCGTACTAAGAGGCAGCTCGGCGACGGGTTGCTGCCTACACTCGGGTATGTCGAGCTATAGCTAACCAGTCCCCCCAAAGGCGGACAAATAGTTAACGGGTGATTGGGGGGTGAGCGATGGGTGATCTACAGCTGCAGGCCGAGCTCCCTGGCGCGCTGTATCGCCGCCTGACGGGAGCCCACTCCCAGCTTCCGGTACACGCTCTTGAGGTGCGATTTGACCGTGTTCACCGAGATGAACAGCTCGTCCGCCATCTCGCTGACGGTGCTGCCGCGCAGTAGCGCGCGCACGATCTCCCGCTCCCGGAGGCTCAGCTGCATGAGCCCGTCGTCATGGCCGTCGGTACCCCAGTCGCCGACATTGGCGATCAGGTCGTGCACGGCACCGGGCTGCGGCCGGTGCGACGCGCGCTCGAGCATCCCGCGCATGTCCTCGTTGGGCACCAGCCGGAACGGCAGGCGCATGCCGTTGCGCACCGCGAGGATGAGCCCGCGGTCGAACGACAGGTCGGCGAGAACGGTGTTGCCGAGGCGGTAGTGCGCGGCGGCCAGCAGCAGCTGCACGTCGACGAGGGTGCGGCTCGAGTGCGAGTCGCCGAGCGCGACGCAGTCCGCGAGAGCAGCGAGGGTGCCCGCCGCATCGCCGGTGACGAACCGGAGATGGGCGATGAAGCGGCCGGGGCAGTTGGCGTGGTGCTGGGTCGGCTCGAGGCCGCCGAGGATGTCCCACGCGATGTCGCGCTGGCCGAGCCGCAGGAGCAGGGTCGCCCGCAGCCCTTCCGAGACGGTCACGATGAACCCCGGCGGGTCCCATTTCCGCCAGGACTGCAGGCACTGGCGCAGCAGGTCCAGCCCCTCCACGTAGCGTTCGCTGATGATCGAGATGGCGGCCCGCGCGTAGTAGCCGAGCGGCTCCCAGTCCGAGCGCTCCGCGGCTTCGGCGACGACGGGCGCGAGTGCCGTGGCGTCCGCCAGCCGGTTCTGCTCCACCGCGACCAGCAGCTCCGCAACGAGGGCGGCGGCACCGAACGGGCTGGTCAGCAGGGCGTCGGCGCCGGATGCCTCGCGCGCAAGCGAAACGTACCCCGCCGAGAGCTCGAACTCGCCGAGGGAGTACTCGAGCATCGCGAGCGCGGAGTAGCACTCCACGCGCTCGGCGCGGAGGAGGTTGCCGTCGGCGAGCCCGGCCGCCGTGCGCAGTTCCGTCTTCGCCGAGTCGAAATCGCCGAGGTGGTAGAGGGCGATGCCGCGCTGCAGAGCGGTCTTCGCGCCGAACCGGATGCGCCAGGCCAGCGGCATGGTCGTGTCGGGAGAGACGAGGGCCGCGGCCCGGTCGGCAGAGTCGAGGGCCTCGCGCAGCCTGCCGAGCGAGCGCAGGGAGGCCGAGTAGTGCAACTCGATGCCGACGCGCGCGGCGACGGGGGTGGCATCCGTGAAGCCGGCAAAAGCCGCGTCGAAATAGGGGAGAGCCGCGGAGCGACTGGGCGAGCCGATCGACCGCCAGGTCGCCGCGTAGGCGCCGACGAGCCACGGATCGCCGTCCCACAGCTCGGGCGCGAGGCCGTCCAGAAGGCCGCGGAGTGACGCTCCCTCCATGGCGACGAGCGTCGTCCACGAGATGCGCAGGGCGCGCAGGAGGACGTCGCGCCCACCGTCGGACGCAGCAAGGGCGAGGAGGCCGTCCATCGACGACTCCTCGCCTGCGGTGTACAGCTCGCGGATCTCGAGCCCCCTTCCACGCCGTGCAGGCGACTTTACGGGTTCGGAGTCTTTCCTACCCCTGTTTGGGGTGTACCGCGGAAAATTTAAATTTGTCCCCCGATGCGGAGCCGCATTCAGTTGCGCGCGGTTGAGCGCGCCCCCCATAATGGGGACTGCTCACGCCTCCCCCGATCGCGCGGGCATACCCGATCAGCTTCACGCTGGACCGACGCGCCCTACCGCGACGGCTCACAGGTGGCGCGAAGTTGCTTACCCGAAAGCGGCATACCCGATGCAGCCTTTATTCGCCCGACTCCGTTCGCTGCGCCCTGCGCGCTTCAACAGCTCGACCGGCCGCCGCCGGCGAGGCGGCATCGCCGTCGCCGCGGGCCTCGCTCTCGCGCTCATCGCCGGCTCCGGCATCGCCGTGGCAGCGGTCTCCTCCGCACAGGCGCACACCCCGGCCATCAACGCCGACTGCACCGGCGTTCACGTGCAGGCCTGGGACTACAACGAGGCCCTCGCGAACACGGTGACGGTCACGATCGTGGGCGGCAACCCCGACGGCTCCGACCGGGTGGAGAACCGCACCTTCGGCAAGTCCTTCGACGAGTGGTTCATGTTCCCCGACCCGAGCGCCGCGTGGACGTATACCGCGACGATCGACGCGGCGGACGACAACGACCCCAACGATGCCGACAGGTGGGACTACAGCTGGTCCGACACCACCGCGGGCTGCTCGACGCCCGACATCGGCGTCACCGCCAGCACGTGCATCCACGCCGGCGACCTCACCACGGTCAACGCCGTGATCGGCCCGCTCGACGCCTCGCACGCCTACACGGTGCAGCTCACGGGCACGAACGGCTACGACAGCGGCCCCGCGGCGATCCAGACCACCACGGCGTCGTGGAGCGGCCTCGACCCCGGCTACGACTACACCGCCGTGCTCGTGGATACGACCAGCGGCCTCTCCGACTCCGACACCGTGCACGCGATCGGCTGCCCGCAGCCGCCGGACTTCACGGTCACCATCGGCCAGTGCACGACGGTGGGCGGCAGCGGCGCGTTCGGCGTGACGGTGTCCGGCCTCGTGGTCGGCCGCGACTACGTGCTCGCCCTCATCAACAGCGCGGGCGGCGCACCGACCGAGGTGCCCTTCACGGCCAGCGGCGCGACGTTCTCGTACAGCTTCGCGACGGCGCCCTCGGGCACCTACTTGGTCAGAGTCACGGATGTCGCGGACGGCGCCTCGAAGGAGAGCAACCCCGCCTCGTTCCTCCCGTGCCCGAACACGCCGGAGCCCGTGCTCGACCCGACCCAGTGCACGTCGACCACCGGAGTCTCCGACGCCTCGATGGTGTCGAGCATCTCCCAGCTGGTGCCGGACCGCTCCTACTCGATCACCATCGTGAGCGGCGCGACCACCGTCTACAGCGAGACGCTCAGCCCCACGAAGTCCTCGACCTGGACGACGACGCTGTTCAACCTGGCGCCCGGAACGTACACGCTCACGGTGACCGACACGACGGACCCGGCATCCGCCGGCTTCACCGCCTCGACAACGACGACCATCAAGCCGTGCCCGACGCAGCAGGTGGTGGACCTCACGGCCACCCAGTGCACGGTGCCCGGCGGTTCCGGCTCGCTGACCGCGACCGTGACCGACTTCTCGGTGGGCCGCAACTACACGGTCGTGCTGACCCAGAACGGCCTGCCGGTCGCGGGCCAGCCGGTCTCGCAGACCTTCGACCCGACCGACGCGACGCCCGGCGTGTTCGTCTACACGGGGTTGAAGCCGAGTCTCACGTACCGTGTCGTCGTCTCCGACGTGACTCCGCTCGCGAAGGCCGCGGCGGGAGCTGCCCTGCCGGTCGCCGCGAACGACATCACGCTGACGGACTGCCCCGGCAACCCGAAGCTCGTCCTCACGCAGCCCACCTGCACGGTCTTCACGACCTCGACGATCACCGTCGACGTGGCCAAGCTGATCGCGGGCCAGACCTACACGGTCTCGGTGACGCGGACCGCCGACGGCCAGCCCGTTCCCGGCGTGCCCGACCAGCAGGTGACGGGAGCGACGCCCACCGCGTCCCTCCAGTACACCGGCGTGCCCGTAGGCCGTGACTACACCATCACGGTGGCCAACGCGACGAAGACGCTCACGGCCACCGGATCCATCCTGCTGACACTGTGCGATCTGCCCACGCTCGCATACACAGGCGCAAGCACAATGACGCCGACGTTGGCGGGACTCGGGTTCCTGCAGTTCGGTCTCGTGCTTGTCGGGATCAGCCTCGTCCGGCGCCGTTCGGGGGCGCGCGAGGTCTGACCCCAGAGGGCTCGGCCGGCGGACTTTTCGGACCGCCGGCCGGGTTCTCGAACTTTCGCTGGTTGGGTGGCGCCCTCTAGGGCGCGTATCGAAGCCAGTGGTGACCGGGTTTCGATACGAGCGCCAGAGCGCTCTACTCAACCCGCCTGCGGCGGTTTCGATACGAGCGCCAGAGCGCTCTACTCAACCCGCCTGTAGCGGCGCGGTCGTGCTCGAGCGCACCTCGAGGCGCACCGGGTAGGGCGTCCAGCCTCGTGACTCGGGCGCACTCTCCTGGTCGAGCTCGGCCATGACCAGCTCCACCGCGGAGGTGCCCTGCGCGCCCGGGTCCTGGGCCAGTGTCGTGAGCCCGAACATCGGCGCGAGCTCGTGCCCGTCGATGCCGACCACCGACAGCTGCGCCGGCACGTGGATGCCGAGCTGGCGGGCGGCGACGATGGTTCCGATCGCGACCTCGTCCGACCCGGCGACGACCGCCGTGGGCCGAGTGCGCGGGTCGGCGAGCACGGCGAGGGCGAGCTCGTAGCCGCCCGGCATGGAGAGCTCGGTCGGCCGGAACGCGTTGTCGCCCACGGGGAGGCCCGCGGCATCCATCGCCCGAGTGAAGCCTGTCAGCCGCTGCGTGTGCACCCGGAAGTCCATCTCGCGGCCCTGGTCGCCGCCGAAGTGCATGATGCTCGTGTGGCCGAGGCTGATGAGGTGCTCGGTGACGAGCGCGGCGGCGGCGACGTCGTCGATGCTGAGCGTGGTGATGCCCGCGATCGGGCCGCCGATGCCGACGATCGGCTTGGCGAGGGATCCGAGCAGCTCGACCTCGTGCGGCGTGAGCTCGATGCCGACCGCGATGACGGCGTCCACCCGCTTGCGGACGAGGAAGTACTCGAAGACGCGGCGGCGCTCGGCGGCATCCGCGCTCAGCCGGTAGAGGGTGAGGTCGTAGCCCGCCGCGATGAGGGCCGACTCGATTCCCTCGAGCACGTCGCCGAAGTACCAGCGGTTGATGTGCGGGATGACCACGCCGACGTTGCGGGTGCGCCCCGTCACGAGGCTCGCCGCGGTGGAGGAGACGACGTACCCGATAGTGGCTGCTGCCGCGACCACCCGGTCCCGGGTCTCGGCGGAGACGTACCCGTTGCCGCTCAGCGCGCGAGAGGCGGTGGCCTTGGAGACTTGGGCGATGCGGGCGACGTCGCTGAGCGCGCTCATGCATCTCCCTTCGCCGATGAGTGGACGGTGCACAGCATAGCTCGGAACTCAGCGCTGTGGAACCGGTTCCACAACTCTCGTGTCCTCCACCTTGCGGACTTTTTGGGAGCGCTCCCATCAAAGTAGGTCACGTCTGGGACTCGATAGACAACAGTTCATGCCAAGCGCTTGCATTGGCCGTGGTGTTGCCTTAGCTTGTGACGTGGAACCGGTTCCCGAAACGGTGCGGTATCCGACCTTGCAATCACCAACCGCGTGGCTCGAAGACCGTGCCGCGCGGCGACCTCAATGAGGAGGAAAGTATGAGTTTCACAGTGCACCGCCGATTCGCAGCACCACTGGCCGTACTCGCCGTCGCAGGGCTCGCACTCGCGGGCTGCTCGGGCGACGCCGGCGGCGGCTCAGGCCCAGGGGATGCGGGCGAGGCCGATGGCGTCGTGACCATCACCGGCACCATCCAGGACACCGAGGCCAAACTCCTCGAGCAGTCCTGGGCGGACTGGGAGAAGGCCAACAACATCGACATCCAGTACGAAGGCACCAAGGAGTTCGAGGCTCAGATCAGCACGCGGGCTCAGGGCGGTACCGCTCCTGACCTCGCGATCTTCCCGCAGCCCGGCCTCATGGGCGACCTCGCGTCGCGCGACCTGATCCAGCCGGCGCCCGAGGGCGTCGCCAAGAACGTCGCCGACAACTGGTCGAAGGACTGGGCCGGCTACGCGACCGTCGACGGCACGCTGTACGGCGCTCCGCTGATGGCGAGCGTCAAGGGCTTCGTCTGGTACTCCCCTTCACAGTTCAAGGAGTGGGGCGTTGAGGTTCCCACCACGTGGCAGGAGCTGCTCGACCTCACCAAGACGATCCAGGAGAAGACCGGCAAGGCGCCGTGGTGCGCGGGCTTCGGCTCTGACGCGGCCACCGGCTGGCCCGGCACCGACTGGGTGGAGGACCTCGTCCTGCGCCAGGCCGGCCCGGAGACCTACGACAAGTGGGTAAGCCACGACATCCCCTTCACCGACCCGGCCATCAAGTCGGCGTTCGACTCGGTGGGCGAGATCCTGCTGAACCCGGACTACGTGAACGCGGGCTTCGGCGACGTCAAGTCGATCAACACCACGCCGTTCGGTGACCCGGCCCGCGCCCTCGGCGACGGATCGTGCGCGCTGCACCACCAGGCCTCGTTCTACGACGGCTTCATCCAGGACCCGGCCAACGGCAACGCCACGGTCGGCCCGGACGCCGACATCTGGGCCTTCATCCTCCCGGGTGAGACCGCCGGTGCCCCCGCCGTCACGGGTGGTGGCGAGATCGTCGCCGCCTTCTCGAACGACGCCGACACCATCAAGGTGCAGGAGTACCTCTCGAGCGCAGACTGGGCCAACAGCCGCGTCAAGCTCGGCGGCGTGATCTCGGCCAACAAGGGCCTCGACCCGGCCAGCGCCTCCAGCCCCATCCTGCAGCAGGCCATCAAGGTGCTGCAGGACCCGAAGACCACCTTCCGCTTCGACGCATCTGACCTGATGCCCGGCGTGGTCGGTTCCGGCTCCTTCTGGACCGGCATGGTCGACTGGATCAACGGCAAGTCCACGGACGACGTTCTCAGCGAGATCGACGCCACCTGGCCGTCCGAGTAGTACAGCAGTAGCAGTGAGGGCCGGCGGAGATCTTCCGCCGGCCCTCTCTTCCCCCTAGTCTCGAAAATGCTCCGAGTCCACCGTCGTACTCGAAAGGATGTCCATGTCAGGGTTCCTGAAATGGCTCGCCACGCTTCCCCCGTTCGCGCAGATCCCGCTCGTGCTCATCGCGTTCGTCGCGGTGGCCGGCCTTCTGATCTTCTTCATCGAGATAGCTCCTCGTAGCGGACGCCTCTACACTGTCATCCGGCTGCTGGTCTGCGTGCTCGCACCGGTGGCCATCTTCTTCGCCCTCGGGTCGATCTGGGCGGCGGCCATCGCGGCGGCCGTGCTCGGCGCCCTGTTCTTCCTGCTCGACTACCGGTCGAAGCAGGGGGCGGGCTACCTGTTCCAGCTCATCGGCTTCCTGAGCCCCGCAGTCGTGCTGCTGCTCATCGGCCTCGTGTACCCGACCATCGCCACCTTCTTCAAGGCGTTCATGAACTCGCGCGGCTCCCGGTTCGTGGGCTTCGACAACTTCATGTTCGTGTTCGGGCAGGAGAGCAACCGGGTCGCGATCCTCAACACCGTCATCTGGGTGCTCGTCGTCCCCGCGTTCTCGACGATCGCCGGCCTCGCGTACGCGGTGTTCGTCGACAAGGCACGCGGTGAGAAGCTGCTGAAGGCGCTGGTCTTCATGCCGATGGCCATCTCGTTCGTGGGCGCCTCCATCATCTGGAAGTTCGTCTACGACGCGAACCAGGCTGGGGAGCCGCAGATCGGCTTGCTCAACGGCATCATCACCTTCTTCGGAGGGCAACCTGTCGACTTCATCAACGTGGCGCCCTGGAACAACCTCTTCCTCATGGTCATCCTCATCTGGGTCCAGACCGGATTCGCCATGGTGGTGCTCTCGGCGGCGATCAAGGGCGTGCCAGCGGAGCAGATGGAGGCCGCGCAGCTGGATGGTACGAATGCGTGGCAGCGCTTCACCAACGTCACAGTTCCGGGAATCCGCAGCTCGCTCATCGTGGTGCTGACGACGATCTCCATAGCCTCGCTCAAGGTCTTCGACATAGTCCAGACCATGACCGGCGGCGCCAACGGCACGAACGTCCTCGCCAACGCGGTGTACGCGCAGAAGCTCGAGGAGGGCCGTGCCTCGGCCTTCGCCGTGATCCTGTTCATCCTCGTGCTGCCGATCATCATCTTCAACGTCCGCCAGATGCGCCTCCAGAAGGAGATCCGATGAGCGCCGTCACCCCGATCGACCTGCCGATCGACGTCAAGACCAAGAAGCAGCTCGCCCGTGGCGAGAAGGCCCTCGAGCGCTCGCTCGTGCGCAACACCAAGAACAAGCTCACGAGCAAGGGCGCCACGACGGCCGCGATCATCATCGCGATCCTGTGGACCACGCCCACCCTCGGCCTGCTCATCACCTCGTTCCGCCCGCCGGAGCTGATCAACACGAGCGGCTGGTGGACCATCTTCGCCAACCCCGGGTTCACGATCAGCAACTACCAGGCGGTGCTCGGCGGCGAGGCGACGACCGTCAGCCTGGGTCAGGCGTTCATCAACTCGATCGCCATCACCATCCCCGCGTCGATCTTCCCGCTCGTGATCGCCTCCCTGGCGGCCTACGCCTTCGCGTGGATCCCGTTCAAGGGGCGCAACATCCTCTTCATCGGGGTGTTCGCGCTGCAGGTGGTCCCGATCCAGATGGCGCTCGTGCCGCTGCTGAGCCTGTTCTCCCGCGGGCTCAAGATCGGCGGCGTCGAGATCTTCGACGGCCTCGGCGCGGGCGGCAACTCGTACGGCCAGATCTGGATCGCGCACACGATCTTCGCCCTGCCGCTCGCGATCTTCCTGCTGCACAACTTCATCAGCGAGATCCCCCACGAGCTGATCGAGGCGGCCAGGGTGGACGGTGCCGGCCACGGCCAGACCTTCTTCCGCATCGTGCTGCCGCTGGCCATGCCCGCGATCGCGTCCTTCGCGATCTTCCAGTTCCTCTGGGTGTGGAACGACCTGCTCGTCGCCCTCGTCTTCGCGGACGGCGCAGTCGGGCCGATCACGAAGGTGCTGCGCGAGATCACCGGCAACCGCGGCCAGGACTGGTACCTGCTCACGGCCGGTGCCTTCGTGGCCATGATCGTTCCGCTCATCGTGTTCTTCGCGCTGCAGCGGTTCTTCGTCCGCGGCCTGCTCGCGGGTTCCACGAAGGGCTAGCTAGCCAGCCAGCGGGTTGAGTAGTGCGCTCTGGCGCGCGTATCGAAACCAGCGTCCGCGGGTGAGCGGTTTCGATACGGCCGCGGGCGGCCTACTCAACCCGCGGGTTGGGGGCGGCCTACTCAACCCGCGGGCCGCGGGCGGCCTACTCAACCCGCGGGCCGGGGGCGGCCTACTCAACCCGCGGGGGCGTCGTAGGGTGAAGCAATGAGTGGAATGCGCGGCGGGGGCGGCCGCATGATGGGCGGCGGCGACGCGGCGGCGCAGCGGGCCGCGAACGCGACGGCGCCCAAGATCCCCGACCTGCTCAAGCGCATCGCACAGCTGTTCGCACCCCACCGCCGGGCGCTCACGACCACGATCATCCTCGTGCTCATCAGCGCGGGCATCAGCGTGCTGCCCCCGCTCATCACGAAGGAGCTGTTCGACAAGGGCCTCTTCCCGGCCGGCGGTCCGAACATCCCGGTGCTCGCGGAGCTCGTCACGGCGATCGTCGTGCTGCTGGTCGTCTCCGCGGCGATGGGCGTGTGGCAGACCTGGCTGACGGCCAACGTCGGCAACAAGGTCATGGGGGCCCTGCGGATCCGGCTGTTCGGCCATCTCCAGGCGATGGAGCTCGCGTTCTTCACGCGCACCAAGACGGGCGTGATCCAGTCGCGGCTGCAGAACGACGTCGGCGGGGTCGCCGGGGTGCTGAGCAACACGATCTCGAGCGTGATCGGCAACACCGTGACCGTCATCGCGGCGTTCGTGAGCATGCTCGTGCTGAGCTGGCAGCTGACGGTGGTGGCGGTCATCCTGCTGCCGGTCCTCGTCATCGCTCAGCGCAGGGTCGGCCAGGTGCGCGCGCGCATCGCCACCAAGACGCAGGAGTCGCTGAGCGACATGACCGCGATCACGCAGGAGGCGCTGAGCGTCAGCGGCATCCTGCTCGCGAAGAGCTTCAACCAGCAGCAGGCCGAGACGGCTCGCTACGACGCCGAGAACCAGAACCAGATCTCGCTGCAGGTGCGCCAGCAGATGAGCGGCCAGTGGTTCTTCGCGATGGTCAACATCTTCCTGTCGATCATCCCGGCGGTCATCTACATCGTCGCCGCCTACCTGATCACGGGCGGGGTGGATGTCACGGCCGGCACGATCGTCGCCTTCACCACGGTGCAGGCGCGCCTCATGTTCCCGCTGCTCGGGCTGCTGCGCGTGGCGCTCGACCTGCAGACCTCGTCCGCGCTGTTCGCCCGCATCTTCGAGTACCTCGACCTGGTGCCGGCGATCACCGACCGCCCCGACGCGCACGCGGTGCGGCCGGAGCAGCTGGGCCGCATCGAGTTCGACGACGTGGTCTTCAGGTATCCGGATGCCCCGGCCGACAGCCCCGCAACGCTCAAGGGCGTCTCCTTCACGATCGAGGCGGGGCAGTTCGCCGCCTTCGTGGGACCCTCCGGCGCGGGCAAGACGACGGTGAGCTACCTCATCCCGAGGCTGCACGACGTGACCGACGGCCGGGTGCTGTTCGCCGGCGACGATGTGCGCTCGCTCGAGGCGGACTCGCTGGTGCGCAACATCGGCATCGTGAGCCAGGAGACGTACCTGTTCCACGCGACCATCGGCGACAACCTCCGCTACGCGAAGCCGGGCGCCACGGCCGACGAGCTCGTGGCGGCGGCGAAGGCGGCGAACATCCACGACACCATCGTGTCGTTCCCCGACGGCTACGACACGGTCGTGGGGGAGCGGGGGTACCGGCTCTCGGGCGGCGAGAAGCAGCGCATCGCGATCGCGCGGGTACTGCTCAAGGACCCGGCCGTGCTGATCCTCGACGAGGCGACGAGCGCGCTGGACTCCATCTCCGAGCGGGTGGTGCAGGAGGCCCTGGATACCGCCTCGCGGGGCCGCACGACGATCGCCGTGGCGCACCGGCTCTCCACCGTGGTGGACGCGGACGTGATCTTCGTGGTCGTCGCAGGCAAGGTCGTCGAGCACGGGACGCACGCCGAGCTGCTCGCGGCCGGCGGCATGTACTCCTCCCTCTACGCGCAGCAGGTGCAGTAGCCCACCCGGGTGGCTAAAGTGAACCCGTGTCAACCCAGCCCGCCCCGCCTGCGCAGGGCTCGATCGTGCTGCCCAGCCCCGGAACCAGGGCGGGGCTGAGCATCCGGTCGATCCTGCTCATCATGCTGCTGCTGGTGAGCGTCGCCTCGAGCGTCGTCGTGGGACTGATCGGGTACGTGAACGGGCGCGAGTCCCTGCGGGAGGCCGCGTTCAGCCGGCTGATCGAGGTGCGCGACTCCCGCGCGCGCGAGATGCGCGAGCTGTTCGACACGATCGAGAGCACCCTGCTGCTGAACGCGCGCGGCGAGAGCGTGCGCGAGGCGGTCCAGGCGTTCGCTGCAGGCTTCGCCGAGCTCGACCAGGGCGAGCTGACCGACGACGAGCGCACCGCGCTCGAGCAGTACTACACGCAGACCTTCGGCCCGAAGCTCGCGGAGGCGACCGGCCAGACTGTCGACGCGTCCACCCTCGTGCCGACCAACCCCGCCCAGGCCTACCTCGAGCTGCACTACACGGTGCCGCCCGCCGACTTCGACGCGGCGCTCGCCGTCGACGACGCGGGGGACGGCAGCGCCTGGTCCGAGGCGCACGCGCAGTACCACGACTACTTCCGCCGGATGACGCAGCTCTTCCACTACGAGGACGTGCTGTTGCTCGACACCCAGGGCAACGTCGTCTACTCCGCGTACAAGGGCGTCGACCTCGGCACCAACCTCGACACCGGACCGCTGCACCGCACCAACCTCGCGACCGCCTACGCCCAGGCGCTCACGGGCAATGTCGCGGACACCGTGGTCTTCACCGACTTCGCCGCCTATCCGCCGTCCCTCGGCGTGCCCGCGGCCTGGGGCGTCACCCCGGTCGCGGTCGACGGCACGATCGTGGGCGCGCTCGCCGTCGAGCTGCCCGTGGACTCCATCAACCAGGTCATGACCGGCGGCGGGGACTGGGAGTCGAGCGGCCTCGGCGCGACCGGCGAGACGTACATCGTCGGTGCTGAGGACAACCTCATGCGGTCGGCATCCCGCGATCTCATCGAGCACCCGGACGACTACGAGCGGCTCGCCATCGCGGCCGGCACCCCGCCGGAGGCCGCGCGACAGGCGGTCGCGACCCAGAACACCCTGCTGGTGCAGCCGGTGCGGACGAGCGCGGTCAGCGACGCCGCCGAGGGCCAGACCGGCACCACCCTCGCGATCGGCTACCTCGGCAGCGAGACGATCGCCGCCTACGCGCCGCTCGACCTCAACGGGCTGGACTGGGTGATTGTCGCGGAGATCGACAGCTCCGAGGCGTTCGCGCCCGTCGACGTGTTCACGCGCAACCTCGTGCTGTCGTCCGCGATCATCGTGCTCGTCGTATCACTGCTCTCGCTCATCATCGCCGGAGTCATCGTGCGGCCGCTGCGCCGCCTCCGCGACGCCGCCCGCAGGATCGCCGCGGGCGAGCAGGGCGTGCAGGTGGACGCGGGCACGAGCGACGAGCTCGCCGACGTCGGCTCCGCGTTCAACGACATGAGCCGGAGCCTGCAGGTGAAGGCCCTGCTGCTCGAGGAGCAGCAGGCGGAGAACGAGCGGCTGCTGCTCTCCCTCATGCCCGAGCCCCTGGTGAAGAAGTACAAGGAGGGCGCGCGGACGATCGTGCTCGACCACCAGGAGGTGTCCGTGCTGTTCGCGGACATCGTCGGCTTCGAGGCGTTCAGCCGCGGGATGCCCTCGGAGGAGGCGCTCGAGAAGCTGAACGAGATCATCCGCGCGTTCGACGACGCCGCCGACAAGTACGGCGTGGAGCGCGTGCGCACCACCCGCTCGGGGTACCTCGCCAGCTGCGGACTGACCATCCCGCGCGTTGACAACGCGCGCCGCATGGTCGACTTCGCGATGGAGCTCGAGCGCATCGCCGAGCGCTACGGCGGCAAGCACGGCGCGGCGCTGAGCATCCGGGCCGGCATCGACACCGGCACCGTCACGAGCGGCCTCGTCGGGCAAGCCCACATCGCCTACGACCTGTGGGGCGACGCCGTGAACCTGGCGTTCCAGCTGCAGGGCACGAATCGCGACTCCGGCATCTTCCTCACCCAGCAGGTCGTCGACCGGATGCCCGACACCGTCCATGTGCGCGACTGGGGGTTCGTCAACACCGCCGCGGGCCCGCAGAAGGTGTGGCGCGTCGACCCGGACGACGTGCACGCCGGGGTCGAGGCGTGAGCGAGTTCTGGCTCCAGCCCTGGTTCTGGCCGGCGGTCGGCGTCGTCATCGGCCTCCCCGTTGTACTGCTCGTACTCACCGAGGTGCAGAGCATGCTCGAGCGGCGCGGGAGCCGGGCGACCCGCATCATCCTGCTCCTGCGCAACTACGTCGCACCGGTAGGCGCGCTGCTCCTGCTCCTGAGCCAGGCGCAGTACGCGAACATCGAGCTGACCTGGACGCGCGTGGTCGCCACGGTGTTCGGGTTCCTCGTGATCCTGGTCCTCCTCAACACCCTCAACTTCGCCCTCTTCGTGACGGCGAAGGAGGGCACGTGGCGCAGCAAGATCCCGTCGATCTTCGTGGACATCGTCCGGATCATCCTGATCCTCGTCTGCCTCGCCGTGCTGTTCTCGGCGGTGTGGGACGCGGACGTCGGCGGGCTGTTCGCCGCGCTCGGTGTCGGATCCATCGTGATAGGGCTGTCGCTGCAGAACGCGGTCGGCTCAATCGTGACCGGGCTTCTGCTGCTGTTCGAGCAGCCGTTCCAGCTGGGCGACTGGCTCGAGGTCAACGGCACGCGCGGCCGGATCGTCGAGGTCAACTGGCGCGCCGTGCACATCAAGACGTCGCGCGGCGTGCTGGTGATGCCGACGGCGTCGCTCGCGCAGTCCGCGTTCCTCAACCTCAGCCGCAAGCCCACGCCGTTCGAGTTCGACATCGTCGTGAAGTTCTCGACGGACGACGCCCCACAGGATGTGATCGACGTGTGCACGCGGGTCGCCGCCGACCTGCCCGCGGCTGTGCCGGGAGAGCCGGCGACGATCACGCCCATGCCGAAGGCGAAGTACGAGGTCGAGGTCGCGATCAACAGCCCGGCCGACAACGCGACGTCGATCGGCATCTTCCGCAAGCGCCTGTGGTACGCGGCCCGCCGGGCCGACCTGCACCTCGACGGCGACCTCACCGACAACTACAACACCCCGGCCAAGGTCGAGGCCGCGGTGCGCCGCGTGGCGCCGGCCCTGTACCTGACCGCCGAGGACGTGCTGGTCGTCGCACCCCAGGCGCGCCTCGAGCGCTGGGGAGAGGGAGAGGTTGTGCAGCGCCCCCTCACCGTGCCCGACGGGATGCGCTACATCGTGGAGGGCACCGCCCAGCTCGCCACCCCCGTCGAGGCCGGTGCCGAGGTGCGCTTCGCCACCCTCGACCGCGACGACGTGATCGGCCTCACGGCCCTTACCCGCCAGGGCGTCTCCGCGCGGATCACGGCGACGAGCGATCTCGCCGTGCTGTTCATCCCGGTCGGGGTGCTCGACGGACTCGTGAAGTCCCGCCCCAAGCTCGCCCGCGACATCGGCCAGGAGATCGACAACCGCCGCACGCTCGCCTACGCCGCCCTCAGCGCCGCGGGCGTGGACGTGCCGGCGGGCTCGCGCCTCATCGCCTAGCCGCGCTACTCAGCCCGCAATCGGCCGGCGGGATGCTCGCGCGGAGCTTTCGGCACCATGCTGCCCCCGCGGCTACCGCATGGGCCCGAAACCTCCGCATGGGGCAGCGCGCCGGGGCGCCCGGTACGCAACCGCCCTAGGACCGCGCCGCGAGCATCTGCTGCATCACGGCGATCTCGCTGGTCTGCGCGTTCACGATGCTCGTCGCGAGGTCGACGACCACGCGGTTGCGGCTGCGGTCGAGCACGGCCTGCGCCATCTCGACGCCGCCCTGGTGGTGGGCGATCATGAGGGTGAGGAAGATCCTCTCCGCCTCGACCCCGGTGGCGGCCTTGAGGGACGCGATCTGCTCCGCGGTCGCGAGCCCGGGCATGGTCGCGCCGGGGGCCGTCGGGTCCATGCTCATGCCGTGGCCGCTCCCGCCGGCGAGCGTCGGGCGGGTCATCCACGTCATCGAGGGCTCGGACGGCGCCTGCGAGAGGCCCCAGTCCGCCAGCCAGCCGTACATCTGCCCCGACTGCTGCGCCTGCGACGTCGCGATGTCGTAAGCGAGGGTGCGGACATCCGGATCGTCGGTGAGGTCTCGCACGATCAGCGCGAGATCCACCGCCTGGTTGTGGTGAGTCTGCATGTCGCGCGCGAACCCGGCCTCGACGCTGCGGTCGAGCGGGCTGCTATCGCCGGGCGCGCTCAGGCGGCCGATGACGAGGGATGCCGCGACCAGCAGCAGCGCCGTGAGCACCGCCGCCACGGCGAGCCGGGCACGCCGACCGGGGTCGTGGCCCGCTTCGCGCGCTACGACGTCCCCGCCACCGTCGGTCACCGGGATCAGGCGATCTTGCCCGGACCGTCGAGGCCGCCGGTGCAGGGCGCGCCGGGCTCGGGAGCGGTGGCCGCCTTCCAGAACTTCGTGATGAACTGCTGGAGGCGCGGGTCGTCGACCCCGTCGAGCTGCACCTGGGCCGACCACGCCGAGATGACGACGGGCGCGGGGAGCCCCGGGTAGGGCGAGACCACCGCGTACGTGGAGGGCGCGTCGCTCTGCAGCTTGGAGATCTCGTCGGCGCTCAGGGCGTCGGGGTCGTAGGTGATCCACACGGCGCCGTGCTCGAGGTCGTGCACCGCGTTCTCGTTGGGCACCGGCTCGGTGTAGACGCCGCAGTTCAGCCACGTGGCGTTGTGGTTGCCGCCGGCCGGCGGGTCCATGTCGTACTCCGCCTTGTAGTCGACGGTGCCGTCGACGTGGGTGGCGGTGAGCGTGCCGAAGGTCTTGAGGCCCTTGATGTCGATCGCGCTCGGGTCGGGCTTGGGCGTGGAGCCGACGATGACGAAGGTCACGATCAGGGCCAGCACGAGCACGCCGCCGACGATGCCGCCGATCAGGCCGATGCGCTGATTGCGCTTCTGGCGGGCCATCTGCTTCTGCATCTGCGCGACCTTCTCCGCTCTGCGGATATCGCGCTGCTGCTTGACTGTGGGTTTCGAGGGGTCGGGCACGGCAATCCTGTCGGCTCGGAGAAAGGTTGTCGCCTCAATCATGGCGGCAAAAGGCTCGGAAAGCGGTGTGAACGCCGCCCAAGTCATACGAATCGGGCCGCTGGTAGATTTGCGGGACCATGAAGTACGCAAACACCGTCATCGACCTGGTCGGCAACACCCCGCTCGTGCGGCTCAACCGCGTGACCGAGGGAATCGCGGCGACGGTGCTCGTCAAGGTCGAGTATCTGAACCCCGGCGGCTCGTCGAAGGACCGCATCGCCACGCGCATCATCGACGACGCGGAGGCCAAGGGGCTCTTGAAGCCGGGCGGCACGATCGTGGAGCCCACGAGCGGCAACACGGGCATCGGCCTCGCCCTGGTCGCGCAGCAGCGCGGCTACCGCTGCGTGTTCGTGCTTCCCGACAAGGTGGGGGAGGACAAGCGCAACGTGCTCCTCGCGTACGGCGCCGAGATAGTCGTCACCCCGACGGCCGTGGAGCCGTCGAGCCCCGAGTCGTACTACTCGGTCTCCGACCGGCTGGCACGGGAGATCCCGGGCGCGTTCAAGCCGAACCAGTACTCGAACCCCAACGGCCCGCTCAGCCACTACGAGACCACCGGCCCCGAGATCTGGGCCGACACCGAGGGCAAGGTCACGCACTTCGTGGCGGGCGTCGGCACCGGCGGCACCATCAGCGGTGTCGGCAAGTACCTCAAGGAGGTGTCGGGCGGCTCGGTGGTCGTGATCGGCGCCGACCCCGAGGGCTCCGTGTACTCCGGGGGCACCGGCCGCCCCTACCTCGTCGAGGGCGTCGGCGAAGACTTCTGGCCGACGGCCTACGACCCGTCCGTGGTCGACGAGATCATCGCGAGCTCCGACGCCGAGTCGTTCGACTTCACCCGCCGGCTGGCGCGCGAGGAGGGGCTGCTCGTCGGCGGCTCCAGCGGGCTGGCCGTGGCATCCGGCCTCAAGGCCGCGGCGAAGCTCGGGCCCGACGACGTCATGGTCATCCTCCTGCCGGACGGCGGCCGCGGCTACCTGGGCAAGGTATTCAACGACAAGTGGATGCGCAGCTACGGGTTCCTCTCGGACACCGAGGAGCGCACGGTCGGCGACGTGATCAAGACGAAGTCCGGCGAGCTGCCCGACCTCGTCCACGTGCACCCCACCGACACGGTCCGCGACGCGATCGAGATCATGAGCAAGTACGAGGTGTCGCAGATGCCCGTGCTCACGGCCGAACCGCCGGTGGTGATGGGCGAGGTGATCGGCGCGATCGACGAGCGCTCCCTGCTCGAGGCCGTGTTCAGCGGCGGCGCGAAGATGACGGACGCCATCCGGGAATTCGTCGGCCAGCCGCTCGGTTTGATCGGTGTGCACGAGTCGCTCAGCGCCGCGCGCACCGCCCTGGCAAGCACGGACGCGCTCCTGGTCACCAACGACGGCAAGCCCGCCGCAGTCCTGACGCGGCACGACCTGCTGACGTTCCTCTCCGAATAGAAATGACCACAGTGCCCTCCGAGCAGTACGCCTTCCCCACCCGCGCCATCCACGCCGGGCAGGAGTTCGACCCCACCACCGGCGCCGTCGTGCCCCCGGTCTACCTCACCTCCACGTTCGTGCAGGACGGCATCGGCGGCTTCCGCGGCGGCTACGAGTACGCGCGCGGCGGCAACCCCACCCGCGACTCGCTGCAGGAGCTGCTCGCCTCCCTCGAGGGCGGGCTCAAGGCTTTCAGCTTCGCGTCCGGCCTCGCCGCGGAGGACACGCTGCTGCGCTCTGTGCTGGGGCCCGGCGACCACATCGTCATGGGCAACGACGTCTACGGCGGCACGCACCGACTCGTCAGCCGCGTGTTCATCCCCTGGGGCGTCTCACTCTCGACGGTGAACATGAGCGACCTCGACGCGGTGCGCGCGGCGATCCGGCCCGACGCCACGAAGGTGCTGTGGATCGAGACTCCGAGCAACCCCCTGATGAAGATCAGCGATATCGCTGCACTCGTCGCGATCGCCAAGGAGACGGGCATCCTCGTCGTCGTCGACAACACGTTCGCGTCGCCGTACCTCCAGCAGCCGCTGTCGCTCGGCGCCGACGTCGTCGTGCACTCGACGACCAAGTACCTCGGCGGCCACTCGGACGTGCTCGGCGGCGCCGTGATCGTGAACAGCGAGGAGCTCGCCGAGAAGGTCGGGTTCCTGCAGTTCGGCGTCGGCGCGGTCTCCGGCCCGATGGACGCCTGGCTCACGGTGCGCGGCATCAAGACCCTGGCCGTGCGGCTCGACCGCCACTCCTCGAACGCGCAGTCGATCGCGGAGAAGCTGGTCGGCCACCCCAAGCTCGACGCCGTGTACTACCCGGGGCTGCCCGACCACCCGGGCCACGACATCGCCGCGAAGCAGATGAAGGCGTTCGGCGGCATGATCTCCGTCGCGGTCAAGGGCGGTGTCGGCCCGGCGAAGGCGTTCGCGGAGTCGATGCAGCTCTTCCAGCTCGCGGAGTCGCTCGGCGGCGTCGAGTCGCTCGTCTGCTACCCGTCGGACATGACCCACGCGTCCGTGCGCGGCACAGATCTCGAGGTGCCGGAGAACGTCGTGCGCCTGTCGGTGGGCATCGAGGATGCCGCCGACCTCGCGTCCGACGTGCTCGGAGCGCTCGACCGGCTGTAGCTCAGCCAACTCCCAGCGCGGTAGCGGCTGGGGCCCAGACTGCAGGTCCACAGTCAGCGGAGTGAGAACTCCTGACGGACTGCGCCTCGACGTGGTCGTCCCCGTCTACAACGAGCAAGAATCGCTCGAGCGGAGCGTGCGCGTCCTGCACGCGACCCTGGCCGAGCAGTTCGATGAGCCGTGGCGCATCACGATCGCCGACAATGCGAGCACGGATGCCACGGCCGCGATCGCCGCGGGCCTGGCCGCCGAGCTTCCCGGCGTCGTCCTGCTCCACCTGGAGGAGAAGGGCCGCGGCCGCGCCCTCAAGCGCGCGTGGCTCGAGTCGGAGGCGGAGGTGGTCGCGTATGTCGACGTCGACCTCTCCACCGACCTGCGGGCCCTCCCGCCGCTCGTCGCGCCGCTGCTCTCCGGCCACTCGGACATCGCGATCGGCACGCGCCTGGGCCGTGGCTCGCGAGTGGTGCGCGGCGCCAAGCGCGAGTTCGTCTCGCGCAGCTACAACCTCCTGCTGCGCAGCGCGATGGGCGTGACCTTCAGCGACGCGCAGTGCGGCTTCAAGGCGATGCGGCGGGATGTCGCGCAGCGCGTGCTGCCCCTCGTCGAGGACACCGGCTGGTTCTTCGACACCGAGCTGCTGATCATCGGCGAGCGCGCCGGCCTGCGCATCCACGAGGTGCCCGTCGACTGGATCGACGACGAGAACTCGAGCGTCGACATCGTCGCGACGGCCACTGCCGACCTGCGCGGGCTCGTGCGAGTGTGGCGCTCGATCCTCTCCGGGCGGATACCGCTCGAGGATGTCTACGCGGAGCTCGGCCGGCAGCCGTTCGCCCCGGCCCGGCCGCCGAGCTTCTTCGGCCAGGTCATCCGCTTCGGCATCATCGGCGGCATCTCGACCCTCGCCTACGCCGGCCTCTACTTCGCCCTGCAGTTCGCCGTGCCCGAGCAGGCCGCCAACTTCCTCGCGCTGCTCGTGACCGCCATCGCGAACACCTGGGCCAACCGCCGCTTCACGTTCCGCGTGCGCGGGCCGCAGGGCGCGCTCAAGCACCACGTGCAGGGGCTGGTCGTGTTCGGCGTCGCGTGGGGCATGACGGCGGGCTCGCTCGCCGTGCTGCACCACTACCTGCCGGCCGCGGGCCCGCACCACGAGCTGCTCATCCTCACGGCCGCGAACCTCGCAGCCACGGTCATGCGGTTCCTCGCGCTGCGGCTCTGGGTGTTCCGCCACCGCGCAGCCCACGCTCCCGTCGAGGCACCGAGCCGCGTGGTCACCTCGCGCGACCGGGTACTGAGCTCGTGACCGCGACTCGCGGACTGAGCCTGTCGAGCCCGCTCAGCGCCACGCTGACGAGAATCCGCCAGGTGCAGTCGACGATCGGCTGGGAGCGGCCCGCGTTCATCGGCCTGCTCGCCCTCACGGCGCTGCTCTACCTCGTCAACCTCTCGGTGAGCGGCTGGGCGAACTCCTTCTACTCGGCCGCTGTGCAGGCCGGATCCGTCAACTGGGAGGCCTTCTTCTACGGCTCCTCGGACGCGGCCAACTCGATCACCGTCGACAAGCCGCCGGCCAGCCTGTGGCTCATGTCGCTGTCGGTGCGACTGCTCGGCCTCACCCCGTTCGCCATCCTGCTGCCCGAGGCGCTCATGGGCGTCGCGACCGTCGCCGTGCTCTACCTCATCGTGCGGCGCCGGTTCCCGGCGGGCACCGCCCTGCTGGCGGGCCTCACCCTCGCTCTGACCCCGGTCGCCGCGCTCATGTTCCGGTTCAACAACCCGGACGCCCTGCTCGTGCTTCTCCTCACCCTCTCGGTGTACTTCACGCTGCGCGGCATCGAGAGCGGCAGGCTCCGCTGGGTGCTGCTCGCGGGTGCGATGGTCGGCCTCGGCTTCCTCACCAAGCAGCTGCAGGCCTTCCTCGTCCTGCCGGTGCTCGCGGGCGTGTACCTGTACGCGTCGCCGCGCTCCCTCCGGGTGCGGTTCGGCCACCTCTTCGGCGCGCTCGGCGCGGTGATCGTGAGCGCGGGCTGGTGGGTCGCGATCGTCGAGCTCGTGCCGGCGGGCGCGCGCCCGTACATCGGCGGCTCGCAGGTCAACGACTTCCTGGAGCTCACGTTCGGCTACAACGGGCTCGGCCGCCTCACCGGTCACGAGACGGGCAGTGTGACGAGCCCCACGGCAGGCTCGCACTGGGGATACACCGGCCTCGACCGCCTCTTCAGCGGAGACTTCGGCGCGCAGGTGACGTGGCTCATGTTCGCCGCCCTCGCGGGACTCGGCGCCGCCCTGTGGCTCATGCGCCGCCTGCCGCGCACCTCGACCGCGCGCGCGACCACCCTGCTGCTCGGCGGAACGCTCGTCGTCACGGCCCTCGCCTTCAGCTTCATGGCGGGCATCTTCCACGCGTACTACACGGTGGCACTGGCCCCCGCCCTCGCGGGAACGTTCGCCATCGGCGCGGGGCTGCTGTGGTCGCGGCGCCGCACGCGCTGGGCGCGCATCGTGATGGCCGTGCTCGTCGCGGGGACGGCGGCCTGGGCGTTCGAGCTGCTGCTGCGCTCCGGCTCCTGGCTGCCCTGGCTGCGGTGGGCAGTCCTCGCGCTCGGGATCGCGGGCACGGTGCTGCTGCTCGCGCGCGGCGGCCGGGCGCGGGCGCGCGCCGTGGCATCCGTCTCGCTCGCCGCGGTGCTCCTCGGGCCGCTCGCCTTCACGCTCGTCACGCTGGCCGTGCCGCACACCGGCTCGGTCGTGATGGCCGGGCCCTCGTCGCCGGGGAGCTCGGGCATCGGCGGGCCGGCCAGCCCGCTGGCGCCCTTCACGGTGCACGGCGCCCAGGGCGGCGGTCTGCTCGACGCGGCGCAGGTGAGCCCCTCGCTCGCGAGCACCCTCGCGGTGGACGGCACCGACTACACGTGGCTCGCAGCGGCGATGGGCTCGAACCAGGCCGCGGGCTACCAGCTCGCGACGGGATTGCCGGTCATGCCGATCGGCGGCTTCAACGGCAGCGACCCCTCGCCGACGCTCGAGCAGTTCCAGCGGTACGTCGCGGACGGGCGCATCCACTGGTACATCGTCGGCACCCTGGGGCGGTCCAACGGCGGCTCCAACTCGTCGTCGCTCATCTCGGGCTGGGTGGTCGGCAACTTCCAACAGGTGACCATCGAGGGCACGCGGTTCTACGACCTCACGAAGCCGCTGGCGTGAACTCGTAGCGCGCTGTCCGTTTGTCGCGCGACAGCGTCGGGAGCCCCCGCCAAGATTGACGGGTGACTACGGAAGCCCACACCGGGCGGCTCGGCCTCGGGCAGGCCTCCGCCCTGTACATCGCGGCGGTGCTCGGCACGGGCATCCTCGCCCTCCCCGGTCTTGCCGCGGATGCCGCCGGGCCGGCGTCGATCGTGGCCGTGCTGGCCGTGCTCGTCGCCTCGATCCCGCTCGCCGGGACCTTCGCGGCGCTCGCCGCTCGCTACCCCGACGCGGGCGGGGTGGCGACGTTCGTGCGCCTCGCGCTCGGGCCCACCGCGGCCCGGATGAGCGGGTACTGGTTCTTCTTCGGGGTGAGCTTCGGCGCGCCCGTCGTCGCGATCCTCGGCGGCGAGTACGTGGCCGCGGCCATCGGCGCCCCGCGGTCCTCCGTGCCGTGGATCGGCCTCGCGTTCCTCGTCGTGCCGCTCATCGTCAACGCGTTCGGGCTCCGGCTCACGGGGCGCATCCAGCTCGGGCTCACCGCCCTGCTGCTCGTCGTCGTCATCGGGGTCGTCGTGGTCTCCGCGCCCGCCTCGGACGCGGCCAACTTCACGCCCTTCCTGCCGAACGGCTGGGCGGGCGTCGGCCTCGCGATCAGCCTGTTCGTCTGGGCCTTCGCGGGCTGGGAGGCGGTGACGCACATCGCGGGGGAGTTCCGCGATCCGCGCCGCACGATCCCGATCGCGACGGGCATCGCCATCGTGGTGGTCGGCCTCTCGTACCTCGCGCTGCAGGTGGTCACCGTGGGGGTGCTGGGGTCGGGGCATCCCGACAGCCTGGTGCCGCTCATCGACCTCGTCAGCGTGACCGTCCCCGGTGCGGGGCCGATCGTCGTCGCCGTGATCGCCGCGGTCGTCGCCGTGGGGGTGCTCAACGCGTACATCCCGGCGTTCGCCAACCTCGCCGCGTCGCTCGGCCGCGACGGCCACCTGCCGCGGTGGTTCGCGAAGGGGGCCGAGGCGGGGGCTGTGCCGCGCCGCGCGCTCGCGCTGTGGGCCGTGATCGCCCTCGTGTACTTCGCGGCGATGGTGGCCACGGGGCTGCAGCTCGAGCCGTTCATCCTCATCCACACGAGCTCGATGGTCGCGGTCTACGCGCTCGGCATGGCCGCGGCCGTGCGGCTGCTCGAGCGCTTCTCGCTGGGCTGGTGGATGGCCGTGGTCTCCGTCGTGCTCGTCGCGGGGCTGCTCGTGCTGGCGGGCGCGCACCTGCTCATCCCCGCGGTGCTGGCGGTGGCCGCGGTCGTGGTGACCGCCGTGAAGCGATTGCGCCGAGGGTAGCTCACTAGGATTCAGGGCATGAGCGCGGCGACCGGCGGAGGCAGGCCCAACATCCGTCAGGTCGCGACGCTGGCCGGGGTCTCGCACATGACGGTGTCGCGCGTCCTCAACGCGAGCGAGAGCATCGCCCCCGCCACCCGGGAGCGCGTGCTCGAGGCGATGCGGCAGCTCAACTACACCCCGAACAGCGCAGCGCGGGCCCTCGCCTCCCGCAAGACCAACCGCATCGGAGTCGTGGTGGACAGCGTGGTCGAGTACGGCCCCGGCAGCACGCTCCGGGCCATCGAGGACGCCGCGCACGACCGCGGCTACACCGTGTCGTCGGTGGCGGTCTCCGCGGACCGCTCGGTCACCGCGCACGACGCGCTCCTCAGCCTCGTCGCGATCGGCATCGACGCCCTGTGCCTGATCACGCCGCGCACCTCGTCGATCGACCTGCTGCGGGAGGTGTCGAACGGCATCCCGACCCTCGTGGTGAAGGCGGAGCCGGAGGACGACTTCTTCACGGTCTCGGTCGACCAGAAGCAGGGCGCGGCGCTCGCGGCGCAGCACCTCATCGACCTCGGGCACCGGAGCATCCTGCACCTGTCGGGGCCCCAGGACTGGCTGGACGCCCGCGCGCGCGATCGCGAGTGGCACGACCACCTCGAGCGCGCCGGCCTGCCGCACCGGGAGTCGGCGGTGGGGGACTGGAGCTCCGACTCGGGCTACGCGTTCGGCAGCACTGTCGAGCCCGACTTCACCGCCGTGTTCGCGGCGAACGACCAGATGGCGCTCGGGCTCATCCACGCGTTCCACGAGCGGGGCATCCGGGTGCCGGAGGACGTGAGCGTGGTGGGCTTCGACGACGTTCCGGATGCGCGGCACTTCCTGCCCCCGCTCACGACCGTGCGGCAGGACTTCCACGCCCTGGGGACCCTGAGCGTCGCGACGCTGCTCGCCGCCCTGGACGACGGTGACGTGCCGCAGCGCACCCTCCTCGAGCCCGAGCTCGTGGTGCGGGCATCCACCGCGCCTCCGCGGTGACCGGCCGGCCGTTCTTGCGGCTGTTCGATGTGACCGGTAACATCGCACCGTGACCAGCTTCAGCCTCGACGTCGAGGCCTCCATCGCCACAGTCCGGCACGATGTTGCCGCGCTTCACTCAGAACTCGTCAGGTACGGGCTCGTGGTGTGGACCGGAGGCAACGTCTCCGGCCGCGTCCCCGGGGCGGACCTGTTCGTGATCAAGCCGTCCGGGGTCTCCTACGACGACCTCGCTCCCGAGAACATGATCCTCTGCGACCTAGACGGCCACGTGGTGCCCGGCACCCCCGGCAGCGACAGCTCGCCGTCGAGTGACACCGCGGCGCACGCGTACATCTACCGGAACATGCCGCGGGTGGGCGGTGTCGTGCACACCCACTCCACCTACGCGACGGCCTGGGCCGCCCGCGGGGAGGAGATCCCGTGCGTGATCACCGCCATGGCTGACGAGTTCGGCGGTCCGATCCCGGTCGGGCCGTTCGCAATCATCGGGGACGACTCCATCGGCCGCGGCGTCGTGGAGACTCTCACCGACCACCGCTCGCGCGCCGCGCTGATGCAGAACCACGGCCCGTTCACAATCGGCGCCTCCGCGAAGGACGCGGTCAAGGCTGCGGTCATGGTCGAGGATGTCGCGCGCACCGTGCACATCGCGCGGCAGGCCGGCCCGCTCATCCCGATCCCGCAGGACGCCATCGACAGGCTGTTCGACCGCTACCAGAACGTGTACGGGCAGTGACGGCCACCGCACTCGGCATCGAGCTGGGCTCGACCCGCATCAAGGCCTGCCTCGTGGACGCGGACGATCCGTCGCGCGTGCTCGCGGTCGGCGAGCACGAGTGGGAGAACCAGCTCGTCGACGGCCGCTGGAGCTACTCGCTCGAGGACGTCTGGGCCGGCGTCCAGGCGGCCTACGCGGCACTCGTGGCCGCCCTCCCCGAGAAGCCGTCCTCGTTCGGCGCGATCGGCGTCTCGGCGATGATGCACGGCTACCTCGCCTTCGACGCCGAGGGCGAGCTGCTCGTGCCCTTCCGCACGTGGCGCAACACCTCCACGGGGCCCGCCGCGGCTGCGCTCACGAGCGCGTTCGGTGCGAACATCCCGCTGCGCTGGTCGATCGCGCACCTGTACCAGGCGGTGCTCGACGACGAGCCGCACGTCGGCGACATCAGCTTCCTCACGACTCTCGCCGGCTACGTGCACTGGAAGCTCACCGGCTCGAAGGTGCTGGGCGTGGGCGATGCATCCGGCATGTTCCCGATAGCCGCCGGCGGCTACGACAGCGGGATGCTCGAGGCCTTCGAGCGGCTGGCACCCGGGCTGCGCCTTCCCGGCCTCCTGCCCGAGGTCCTGCTGGCCGGACAGCCCGCCGGCGCACTGACCGCCGAGGGCGCGGCGCTGCTCGACCCGACCGGCGCGCTGCAGGCCGGCGTTCCGCTGTGCCCGCCCGAGGGCGACGCCGGTACCGGCATGGTCGCGACGAACTCGGTGGCTCCCCGGGCCGGCAACGTCAGCGCCGGCACGAGCATCTTCGCGATGGTGGTGCTCGAGCGGCCGCTCGCGACGGTGCACGACGAGCTCGACGTGGTGACCACCCCTGCAGGCGACCCGGTCGCCATGGTCCACTGCAACAACGGCGCGAGCGAGCTCGCCGCGTGGGTGTCGGTCTTCCGCCGGTTCGCGGATGCCGCGGGCGCGCCGATCACCTCCGACGCCGCGTACGCCGCGCTCTTCCGGGAGGCGCTCGAGGGCGAGGCGGATGCGGGCGGCATCCTCGCCTACAACCAGCTCGCCGGCGAGCCGATCGCCGGCCTCGACGAAGGGCGCCCCCTCGTCGTGCGCACGAGCGAGAGCAGCTTCACCCTCGCCAACTTCATGCGCGCCCAGCTGTACGGCGTCTTCGCCAGCCTGAGCCTCGGCATGGCAGTTCTCGACGAGGAGGGCGTGGAGCTCGACAGGATGTTCGCGCACGGCGGCATCTTCCGCACGGCCGGAGTGGCGCAGCGGTTCCTGGCCGCGGCTCTCCGCACCCCGGTGTCGATTGCGGAGACCGCCTCGGAGGGCGGGCCGTGGGGCATGGCCGTGCTCGCCGCGTACTCCGTCTCCGGCGGCGGGCATTCGCTCGCCGACTACCTGCACACCGAGGTCTTCCGCGGCGCGACGTTCACCGTCGTGGAGCCCTACTCGGACGACGTCGCGGGCTTCGCGTCGTACCTCGGCACCTACCGCGCGGGCCTCGCCATCGAGCGCACCGCGGCACAAGCGATCTGACGAAGGAGTCCCCATGGGCACGAGCATCATCCCCGACCTCACGACCAAGCAGGTCTGGTTCCTCACCGGCAGCCAGGGCCTCTACGGGGAGGAGACCCTCCGCCAGGTGGCCGAGCAGTCGCAGGAGGTGGCCGCCGCGCTGGCGGGGGCGTCGGCCATCCCGGTCACCGTCGTGTGGAAGCCCGTCCTGACCAGCAGTGACGCGATCCGCCGAGCAATGATCGACGCGAACAGCGACGACTCGGTGATCGGGGTCATCACCTGGATGCACACCTTCAGCCCGTCGAAGATGTGGATCCACGGGCTCGGCGCGCTCAGCAAGCCGCTGCTGCACCTGCACACCCAGGCGAACGTCGCGCTGCCCTGGGACGAGATCGACTTCGACTTCATGAACCTCAACCAGGCGGCCCACGGCGACCGCGAGCACGGCTACATCCTCAGCAGGATGAGCATCGCCCGCAAGACCGTGGTCGGCCACGTCTCCAACCCCGCGGTGATCGACCAGGTCGCCACCTGGACTCGTGCGGCTGCCGGGTGGGACGCCGCGCAGAACATGAAGCTCGCGCGCTTCGGCGACAACATGCGCTACGTCGCCGTGACCGAGGGCGACAAGACCGAGGCCGAGATCCGCTTCGGCGTGCAGGTCAACACCTGGGGCGTCAACGAGCTGGCGGATGCGGTGGCCGCCGCGTCGGACGCCGACGTCGACGCGCTCGTGGCGGAGTACCTCGAGTCGTACGACGTCGTGCCCGAACTGCTCGTCGACGGCGAGCGGCACCAGTCCCTGCGGGACGGAGCCGCTATCGAGCTCGGCCTGCGGTCGTTCCTCGAGGCAGGCGGGTTCACCGCGTTCACGACGAGCTTCGAGGATCTGGGCGCGCTCAAGCAGCTTCCCGGCCTCGCCGTACAGCGGCTCATGGCCGACGGCTACGGCTTCGGTGCCGAGGGCGACTGGAAGACCGCGGTCCTGGTGCGGGTCGCCTCCGTCATGGGGGCCGGCCTGCCCGGCGGCGCCTCCCTCATGGAGGACTACACGTACCATCTCGTCGCCGGCGAGGAGAAGATCCTCGGTGCGCACATGCTCGAGGTGAGCCCGTCCCTCAGCTCGGAGCGCGCGAGCCTGGAGATCCACCCGCTCGGGATCGGCGGCAAGGACGACCCGGTGCGCCTGGTATTCACCGCCGACTCCGGCCCCGCCGTCGTCGTCGCGATGAGCGACATGCGCGACAGGTTCCGGCTCGTCGCGAACGTCGTCGAGAATGTTCCTCTCGACGCCCCGATGCCCAACCTCCCGGTCGGCCGGGCGGTGTGGAAGCCCGCACCGGACTTCGCGACATCCGCCGCCGCCTGGCTCACCGCGGGCGCCGCCCACCACACGGTCATGACGACGGCGGTCGGCGTCGACGTGTTCCGCGACTTCGCCGAGATGGCGGGCACGGAGCTGCTCGTCATCGACGAGGGCACCACGCTGCGCGACTTCCAGCGCGAAGTGAAGTGGAACGCCGCCTACTACCGTCTCGCCCAGAGCCTCTGAGCGTCGCGGCGGTGGTCCGCGTGCATAATAGGACCACTAATGTGAACGTACACAAGCAATGGAGCGCGGACCACCCACATGGAGCCAGAGAAAGTCCGCGCGCCGAACATCCGTGACGTCGCACGGCTCGCGGGGGTCTCGTACCAGACCGTCTCCCGCGTGCTCAACGAGCACCCGAGCATCCGGCCCTCCACCAAGGAGCGCGTCCTCGAGGTCATCAGCGAGATCGGCTACCGGCCCAACCAGGCGGCGCGCGCCCTCGTCACGAGCCGGTCGCGCACCATCGGCGTCCTGACCTCGCAGAACGCGCACTACGGCCCGACGACGAGTGTGACGGCGATCGAGCACGCGGCGCGCGAGGCCGGCTACCGCATCAGCGTCACGAGCCTCGCCTCCACCGAGCACACCTCGATCAAGGCTGCACTCGAGCAGCTCCAGACGCAGGCGGTCGAGGCCCTCGTCGTGATCGCCCCGCAGGTGCGGGTGCTGGAGGCGATCCGCGAGCTCGAGATCACCGTCCCCTATGTGACGCTGCAGAACGCCGACGTCGGCGGGCACAACAGCATGTCGGTGGACCAGGTCGCGGGGGCGCGGATGGCGACCCAGCACCTCATCGACCTCGGGCACACCGAGATCATGCACATCTCCGGGCCGCAGGACTGGATCGAGGCCGAGGCGAGGATGCAGGGCTACCTCGACGCGATCAACGAGAGCGACCTGCGCACCCGGGCGCCGATCCTCGGCGACTGGAGCAGCCACTTCGGCTACTACGCCGGCCTCGAGCTGCTGAAGTTCAGAGACTTCACCGCACTCTTCGCGAGCAACGACCAGATGGCGCTCGGCTTCATGCACGCCTGCTGGGACTCGGGGCTCTCCGTCCCCGGGGACATCAGCGTCGTCGGCTTCGACGACATCCCGGAGGCCGCGCACTTCTACCCGCCGCTGACCACGGTGCGCCAGAACTTCACGGAGATCGGCCGGAGGGCCGTGTCACTGCTGCTCACGGAGCTGCAGGGCGGCACGGTCGCCTACGACACGATCGTGCCCGAGCTCGTGGTCAGGCGGTCCACCGCGGCACCGTCCGTGTGATCGTGACTGTTTGGTGACCTCTCCCGCTTGACAGATGTGACCGTTTCGCGTGTAACCTGATCGCAGATGTGAAACGGTCACATCCTGATTGCAGCAGCCCCAGCTCACACACAGACGATGGAGTCTCATGCCCGGCACGAGTGACCTTCCCGGTGTGAGCTCGCTCAGCCCGGCGATCGAGGTCGCTGTCGCCCGCACTCGCGATGAGGTTGCGGCGCTGCACGCCGAACTGGTGCGCAACGGCCTCGTGGTGTGGACCGGCGGGAACGTCTCCGCCCGCGTGCCCGGTGCCGACGTCTTCGTGATCAAGCCCAGCGGTGTCTCCTACGACGACCTGCGCCCGGAGAACATGATCGTCTGCGACCTCGACGGCGCGGTCATCCCCGACACCCCCGGTTCTGAGCGCACGCCGTCCAGCGACACGGCCGCCCACGCCTATGTGTACCGGAACATGCCCGAGGTCGGCGGGGTGGTGCACACGCACTCCACCTACGCGACGGCCTGGGCCGCCCGCGGCGAGGAGATCCCGTGCGCCACGACCGCGATGGCCGGCGAGTTCGGCGGGCCCGTCCCGGTGGGGCCCTTCGCGATCATCGGCGACGACTCGATCGGCCGCGGCATCGTGTCGACGCTGGCCGACCACCGCTCCTCGGCCGTGCTCATGCGCAACCACGGCCCGTTCACGATCGGCGCGACCGCCAAGGACGCGGTCAGGTCGGCAGTGATGGTCGAGGATGCCGCGCGCACGGTTCACATCGCGCGACAGGCCGGCCCGCTCCTGGCGATCCAGGACGACGCCATCGACGCGCTGTTCCACCGCAGCACCCAAGCTTCCCGGGATTCCTTCCCGGAAGAGGTCAGGCCTTCATGGACGAGGCCCGACTACACGCACCACAACTGACAATGACGTCCACACGAAAGGAAACACAGTGAAGAAGAGAAGCATTCTCTCGCTCGTTGCTGCTGGAGCCATGGTTGTCGGCCTCGCGGCCTGCGCCCCGGCTGCCGACACCGGAAGCGGCGAGGGCGGCGGCGAAGGCGGCCTCATCGGCGTTGCCATGCCGACGAAGTCGTCCGAGCGCTGGATCGCGGACGGCAAGGCACTGAAGGAGACCCTCGAGGCCCAGGGCTTCACGGTCGACCTGCAGTACGCCGAGGACGACATCCCCACCCAGGTCAGCCAGGTCGAGAACATGATCACCAAGGGCGCCAAGGCCCTGATCATCGCCGCGATCGACGGTACGACGCTCACCAACGTGCTGCAGGAGGCCGCGGACGGCGACATCCCCGTCATCGCCTACGACCGCCTGATCCGCGACTCGGAGAACGTCAACTACTACGCGACGTTCGACAACTTCCTCGTCGGACAGCAGCAGGCCTGGACGCTCCTCAACGGCCTCGGCCTGACGGAGCTCGACGGCACCGCGATCGCGGACGCGCCCAAGGGCCCGTTCAACATCGAGCTGTTCGCCGGTTCGCCTGACGACAACAACGCGACGTTCTTCTTCAACGGCGCCATGGACGTGCTCCAGCCGCTGATCGATGACGGAACGCTCGTCGTCAAGAGCGGCCAGACCGACTTCACCGCAGTGGCAACGCTGCGCTGGGACGGCGAAGTCGCCCAGAGCCGCATGGAGGACATCCTCACGTCGACCTACTCGGACGGCAGCAAGGTCAACGCTGTTCTCTCCCCGTACGACGGCCTGTCGCGTGGAATCATCTCCGCGCTGACGGACGCCGGCTACACGGTGGGCGACGAGTGGCCCATCATCTCGGGCCAGGACGCCGAGGTCGACTCGGTCAAGGCGATCCTCGCCGGTGAGCAGTACGCCACCATCTTCAAGGACACCCGCGAGCTCGCCAAGGTCGCTGCGGCCATGGCGATCGCCGTCCTCGGTGGAGACGAGCCGGAGATCAACGACACCACCACGTACGACAACGGCAAGCTCATCGTTCCGTCGTACCTGCTCCAGCCGGTGCAGGTCGTCAAGGACAACGTGAAGGAAGCCCTCGTTGACACGGGCTACTGGACCGCTGCCGAGATCGGCCTCTAACCAGCGCCGTTTGGCATAAGCACCACGCCGGTGGCGGGGAGGCAAGCCCTCTCCGCCACCGGCTCTCAAGCACTACGCTCCACACAAGCCGTTCGACAAGGAAGCCGGAGAAAGCCCGTGACCACCAACATCCTGGAAATGCGTTCCATCACCAAGACGTTCCCGGGCGTGAAGGCACTCCAGGACGTGACCCTCGAAGTAGCCCGCGGCGAGATCCACGCCATCTGCGGCGAGAACGGTGCGGGCAAGTCCACCCTGATGAAGGTGCTCTCCGGCGTCTACCCGCACGGCAGCTACGACGGGGACATCGTCTTCGAGAACGAGGTCGTCGGGTTCCGCGACATCCGCGACTCCGAGGCCAAGGGCATCGTCATCATCCACCAGGAGCTCGCGCTGAGCCCCTATCTCTCGATCGCCGAGAACATCTTCCTCAACAACGAGGTCAAGGGCGCGTTCGGCCTCATCGACTGGAACAAGGCCAACAGCGAGGCATCCACGCTGCTCGCCCGTGTCGGCCTCCGGGAGAACCCGACCACCAAGATCCTCGACTTGGGCGTCGGCAAGCAGCAGCTCGTCGAGATCGCCAAGGCCCTCTCCAAGAAGGTCAAGCTGCTCATCCTCGACGAGCCCACGGCCGCCCTCAATGACGAGGACTCCGACCACCTGCTCGACCTGATCCTGCACCTCAAGGAGCAGGGCATCACGTCGATCATCATCAGCCACAAGCTCAACGAGATCAAGAAGATCGCCGACTCGGTGACGATCCTGCGCGACGGCAAGACCATCGAGACGATCTCCCGGACGGACGTCACGGAAGAGCGCATCATCAAGGACATGGTCGGCCGCGACCTCGAGCACCGCTACCCGGACCACACGCCGCACATCGGCGAGGAGATCCTGCGGGTCGAGAACTGGACGGCCCACCACCCGCAGGACTCCAGCCGCGTCATGGTCGACAACGTGAACCTGTCGGTGCGCCGCGGCGAGATCGTCGGCATCGCGGGGCTCATGGGCGCCGGCCGCACCGAGTTCGCGATGAGCCTGTTCGGCCGCAGCTACGGCAGCCGCATCTCGGGCCGGGTCTTCAAGAACGGCAAGGAGATCCAGACCCGCAGCGTCGCCGAGGCGATCGACAACGGCATCGCCTACGCCACCGAGGACCGCAAGATGTACGGCCTCAACCTCATCGAGGACATCAAGCGGAACATCTCGATGGCCTCCCTGCGCAAGCTCGCGCGCGCCGGGCTCGTCAACGACAACGAGGAGTTCGAGGTCGCCAACAAGTACCGCAAGGAGCTCAACATCAAGGCGCCGTCGGTGCTGTCGAAGACCGGCAAGCTCTCCGGCGGCAACCAGCAGAAGGTCGTGCTGAGCAAGTGGATCTACTCCGACCCCGACGTGCTGATCCTGGATGAGCCGACCCGCGGCATCGACGTCGGTGCGAAGTACGAGATCTACACCATCATCAACCGGCTCGCGGCCGAGGGGAAGGGCGTCATCGTCATCTCCTCGGAGCTGCCGGAGCTGCTCGGCATCTGCGACCGGATCTACGCCCTCTCCGAGGGGCGGATCACCGGCGAGCTGCCGATCGCCGAGGCATCCCCCGAAGCCGTTCTCAAACTCATGACCATGGAATCGCCCCGCTGAGCGGGCCGCACACGACCCCACCAAGGAGCACGAACATGACCAACAACGACAGCGAGCTCGTCGAGAAGGTCGGCCCCGCGCCGTCCCGGCTGACCTCGTCGATCAGCCACATCGTCACGGACCTCGGCAAGAACGGCATCTTCATCGCCCTCATCGCCGTGGTCGTGCTGTTCTCGATCCTGACGAACGGCATCCTGCTGCGGCCGCAGAACATCTCGAACCTGATCGTGCAGAACGGCTACATCCTGATCCTCGCGATCGGCATGGTCATGGTGATCGTCGCCGGCCACATCGACCTCTCGGTCGGGTCGGTCGCGGCGTTCATCGGGGCGGTCTCCGGCGTCTTCGCGGTGAAGATGGAGCTGCCGTGGTGGATCGCGATCATCCTGTCGCTGCTCATCGGCGCCCTGGTCGGAGCGTGGCAGGGGTTCTGGATAGCGTACGTGGGCATACCGGCGTTCATCGTGACGCTGGCGGGCATGCTCATCTTCCGAGGGCTCGCGCTCGTGGTGCTCGGCAACGCGAACATCGGCTCGTTCCCGGCGGAGTACCGGGCGCTCGGCAACGGGTTCTTGACGAACGTCTTCGGGGAGTTCGCGATAGACCCGCTGACGATGGGCCTCGCGGCGATCGCCGTGATCGGCTTCATCGTGCAGAGCGTGCGCACCCGCAACGGGCGCCAGAGCTACGGCCAGGAGGTCGAGCCGCTCGGCTGGTTCGTCGGCAAGATCGTTCTCGTGACGGTGGGAGTCGGGGCATTCGCCCTCGCGCTGGCCAGCTTCAAGGGCATCCCGGTGACCCTGATCGTGCTCGCGGTGCTCGTGATGGTCTACGGCATCGTCACCAACCGCAGCGTCTTCGGCCGCCACATCTACGCGATCGGCGGCAACCGCCACGCGGCCGAGCTGTCGGGCGTCAAGACCCGCCAGGTCGACTTCTTCATCTTCGTGAACATGGGCGTGCTCGCGGCGCTCGCGGGCCTGGTCTTCACCGCGCGCCTCAACCTCGCGGGCCCGAAGGCCGGTGACGGCTTCGAGCTCGAGGCGATCTCCGCGGCCTTCATCGGCGGCGCGGCGGTGCAGGGCGGCGTCGGCACCATCGGCGGCGCCATCATCGGCGGTCTCATCATCGGAGTGCTCAACAACGGCATGTCGATCCTCGGCATCGGCATCGAGTGGCAGCAGGCGGTCAAGGGCCTCGTGCTGCTGTTCGCGGTGGCCTTCGACGTGTTCAACAAGCGCCGCGCGGGCGGCCGCTAGAAGCTGCACCCCACAGGGCCCGGTCGCCTCGGCGGCCGGGCCCTCGCGCGCTCCGGGGTGCGCGCGGCCCGCCCGCTGCCGAGCTTCCGCCAACCCCGGCACTCCCTCCCGACGTGGCCGGGGGCGCCGCCCGTCTCGGCCTGTGAGACGCGAGAAGCGGGCTCCGGATGTCGGTGCTTCCGTCATTTCGGACAGCGGACGCTCACTGCCAGTTTCATCAATGTGATCCCTCACATGACTGGCTGACGTCATTTCTCCGCACAGGGAACACCGGAATATCAGGGATCTTGACCCACGCCGTTATCCAATCGTTACCGTAGCCGTCTTGCTGTGATGCGGAATGTGAAGGCTAACATTGGCTGTCACCTGCACTGAGGCAGCGTGGACGCAGGTCGGCTCCGGCCGGGCCCCAGACAAGGAGGTTTAGGGAATGAAGAAGTTTCTGAGCGGTTTCGTGGTTGTGGGGGCCATTGCTCTCACACTGTCCGGCTGTGCCGCGAGCGGCGGTGCTGGCGAAGGCGGCGGCGGGTCTGACCTGATCACCGTCGGATTCGCGCAGACCGGCTCTGAGAGCGGATGGCGCGCGGCCAACACCGAGTCGATGAAGACCGCCTTCTCGGAGGAGAACGGCTTCAAGCTGATCTTCAACGCAGCGGACAACAAGCCCGAGAACCAGATCGCCGCGGTCCACAGCTTCATCAACCAGGGCGTCGACGCGATCGTCATCGCCGCGGTGGTGACCACGGGCTGGGACGACGTCCTGCAGGAGGCGAAGGACGCCGGCATCCCCGTCGTCCTCGAGGACCGCACGATCGACGCCGACCCGAGCCTCTACGCCGCCTGGATCGGCGACGACTTCGAGAAGGAGGGAGAGACCGCGGGCGCCTGGGCAGCCAAGACCTTCGGCGACACCCCGACGAACATGGTCGTGCTGGAGGGCACCACCGGCTCGTCGCCCGCCATCGACCGCGCCACCGGATTCAGCAAGTCCATCGAGGGCACGTCGATCACGACCCTCGACTCGCAGACCGGCAACTTCACGCGGGCCGATGGCAAGACCGTCATGGAGGGCTTCCTCCAGAAGTACGGCAAGACGATCAACCTCCTGTTCGCCCAGAATGACGACATGGGCCTCGGCGCCCTCGACGCCATCAAGGCCGCCGGCCTGGTGCCCGGCAAGGACATCCAGATCGTCTCGATCGACGCCACGAAGGACGGCATGACGGCACTGGCCAACGGCGAGTTCAACTACATCGTGGAGTGCAACCCGCTCCTCGGTGACACCGTCGCGCAGGTCGTGAAGGACGTCATCGCGGGCAAGACCGTGGAGAAGAAGATCTACGGTGTGGACGGCGAGTTCGACCAGGCTGCCGCAAAGGCCGCGCTGCCCGACCGCAAGTACTGATCCCTCGCGGCCCAGGCCGCACGCCGGCGGGGCGATACTCATCGCCCCGCCGGTTCCCCGTTCGTCAGCGGCCCTCCGGGGCCGCTCAGTAGAGAAGAATCCGGACAGTGGTCGACAACAGCGTGGTCGTCGAGATGAGCGGCATCTCCATCGAGTTCCCGGGCGTGAAAGCGCTGGACGGCGTGAGCCTCTCCCTCCGGGGCGGCGAGATCCACTCCCTCCTCGGAGAGAACGGCGCCGGCAAGTCGACCCTCATCAAGGCCCTGACCGGCGTTTACCCGGTCGACGCCGGAACCATAGAGGTGGCCGGCGTGAGGACGACCTTCGCCGGCACGGCCGACGCGCAGGCCGCCGGAGTCGCTACGGTCTACCAAGAGGTCAACCTCTGCGCCAACCTCAGCGTGGGCGAGAACGTCATGCTCGGCAACGAGGTGCGCGGACCGCTGGGGATCAACTGGCGCGCGACCCACGACCGGGCCCGCACCTACCTCCGCGAGCTGGGGCTCGACATCGATCCCCGCTCGCCGCTGGCCGTCCACTCCCTCGCCGTCCAGCAGCTCGTCGCGATCAGCCGCGCCGTGGTCGTCGACTGCCGCGTGCTGGTTCTGGATGAGCCCACCTCCAGTCTCGACCGCTCAGAGGTCGAGCAGCTCTTCGCCGTCATGCGCAGGCTTCGCGACCGCGGCGTCGCCATTCTCTTCGTGTCGCACTTCCTCGATCAGGTCTACGAGATCTCCGACCGGATGACCGTCCTGCGCAACGGGCGCCTCGAGGGCGAGTACGGGGTGGCCGAGCTCGACAGGCAGCAGCTCATCTCTAAGATGCTGGGCCGCGAGCTCGCCGAGCTCGACTCGATCGGCCGCGCGGCCAATCGCGCAGTGGACCGGTCGGGCGAGCCCATCCTCAAGGTGCTCGCGCTCGGTCGCAAGGGCAGTATCGAGCCCGTCGACCTCGAGGTGTTCGACGGCGAGGTGGTGGGGCTCGCCGGACTCCTGGGATCCGGCCGCACCGAGCTCGCACGCCTGATCTACGGGGCCGACCACGCCGACCGTGGCAGCACCCAGGTGCGCGGAACGTCCACGCGCCTCACCAACCCCCGCGCGGCGGTCGACAACCGGATCGCCTTCTCCTCCGAGGACCGCCGGGAGGAGGGCATCATCGGCGACCTGACCGTGGCCGAGAACATCGTGCTGGGGATCCAGGCCAAGCGGGGGTGGCTGCGCAAGGTCGGCGCAGCCCAGCAGGACAGCATCGTCGCCGGGTACATGGAATCGCTGAGCATCCGGCCCAACAACCCTGCCGCGCTCGTCCGCAACCTGTCGGGCGGCAACCAGCAGAAGGTGCTCCTCGCCCGCTGGCTCGCCACCGCGCCGCAGCTGCTGATCCTGGATGAGCCGACCCGCGGCATCGACATCGGCGCGAAAGCCGAGATCCAGCGGCTCGTGGCCGGGCTCGCCGAGGGGGGCCTGGGTGTGATCTTCATCTCGTCGGAGCTGGACGAGGTGCTGCGCCTCTCCCAGCGCATCGTGGTCATGCGCGACCGTCGCAAGATCGCAGAGCTTGACAACACTCCCGAGACCGGGATTGATGACATAGTCGCACTGATCGCCAAGGAGGGCGCAGCATGAGATCGACACTGACGAAGGTTCTCAAGAACCGGATCATGTGGCCGGTGGGCGCCCTCGTGGCGCTCGTCGCGATCAACTTCATCTCCCGCCCGAGCTTCCTGAGCATCACCGTGCAGAACGGGCAGTTCTACGGGTCGCTCATCGACATCCTGCGCAACAGCGCACCGCTCATGCTGGTCGCCCTCGGCATGTGCCTGGTGATCGGGACGAGGGGGATCGACCTCTCCGTCGGGGCGCAGATGGCGATCTCGGGCGCCGTGGCCTTGACGATCATCGCCGACTCCCCGAGCCCCGACAGCCTGGGGACCGTGATCGTGGCCATCCTCGCCGGGGTCGGGCTCACCCTCGCCTTCGGACTGTGGAACGGCTTCCTGGTCGCCGTCCTCGGCATCCAGCCCATCATCGCCACACTGGTCCTGATGCTCGCGGGCCGGGGAATCGCCCTGCTCATCACCGGCGGCTTCATCACCACGATCAACAGCACGCCCTACAAGGCGATCGCCGGCGGCTACGTGTTCGGGTTCCCGTTCGAGTTCCTCGTCTCCCTGGTGGCCATCGTGGTCGTCAGCCTGCTCGTGCGGCGCACGGCGCTGGGAGTGCTCACCGAGTCGGTGGGCATCAACCCCGCCGCCAGCCGGCTGGCGGGGGTCCGATCGCGCGGCATCGTGTGGAGCCTCTACGGCCTCAGCGGGTTGCTCGCCGGTGTCGCGGGCGTGCTCTACAGCTCGAACATCATGGCGGCCGACGCGAATGCCGCGGGGGTGAACATCGAGCTCGACGCCATCCTCGCGGTCGTGCTGGGCGGCACCTCCCTCGCGGGCGGCAAGTTCACACTCGCCGGCACCGTGGTCGGGGTGTTCACCATCCAGACGCTGACGTCGACCATCACGTTCCTCGGGGTCCCGCCGGCCGTCACTCCGGTGTTCAAGGCCATCGTCGTGATCATCGTGTGCCTCTCCCAGTCCCCGCGGGTGCGGGCCTGGCTGGCAGGCCTTCGGCCACCCACACGGCGGGCCCCGGTGCCGGACTCGCCCTCGATCGAGCGGACTGCATCATGACCATCACCACGGAGCGAGAGGCCCCGGCCGCGCACGAGACCGCCCCGGCCTGGCGCCGGGCCGTCATCTCCCGGTTGTCGTGGGTGCCGGTGCTGGCTGCCGTCGCCCTCCTCGTCATCATGTTCGCCGCATCGCAGGCGTATTTCGGACGGTTCGTGACGCCGGGCGTGCTGTCGTCCCTGCTCGTCGACAACGCCTACCTCATCGTCCTCGCCGCCGGAATGACCTTCGTCATCCTCTCCGGGGGCATCGACCTGTCCGTCGGCGCCGTGATGGCCTTCACCGGCGTGCTCGCGGCGTCGCTGCTCTCGATCGGGGTGCCGTCGGCCGTCGTCATCCCGATCATGATCGCGGCGGGCGCCGTGTTCGGCGTCATCATCGGGGTGCTCGTCCAGTACTTCAACGTGCAGCCGTTCATCGCCTCCCTCGTCGGGATGTTCCTCGCGAGGGGGCTCTGCTACGTTCTGGCGCCGAGGGCGATCAAGGTGACCGACGAGTGGGTTCTCGGCCTGCAGTCGACGAAGCTCGGCGGCGGGGGCTGGTACATCACGGCCACCGTCATCATCGCGCTCGCGGTCGTGGTGGTGGCGGCATGGGTGCTCGGCTACACGCGGTTCGGGCGCACCGTGTACGCGGTCGGCGGCAGCGAGCAGTCGGCGCGGCTCATGGGCCTGCCGGTGGCGCGCACCAAGGTCCTGGTCTACGTGATCAGCGGCGCGCTCGCGGGTGTCGCGGGGCTGCTGTTCACCTCGTACACCGCCGCGGGCTACAGCCTGAACGGTATCGGGACTGAGCTGGACACGATCGCCGCGGTCGTGATCGGCGGCACGCTGCTGACCGGCGGAAGCGGGTACGTGGTGGGCTCGCTCGTGGGCGTGCTCGTCTACGGCGTCATCAAGACGGCGATCAGCTTCATGGGCGTCGACCAGTCGTGGACCCGCATCACGATCGGGGTCCTCCTGCTGGCGTTCGTGGTCGTGCAGCGCCTGATCGTCTCCCGGGCCGGGCGACGCTGAGATGAGCTACTAGGCTCACTAACGCTCGAGGTAGAGCTCAGGAACGCGAGGTCGCAGATGGACGCTGCTCCGGTGGTCGAGGTGGTGGGCGCGAGCCTCCGCTTCGCCGGAGACACCGCGCTCGACAACGTGGACTTCCGGATGTTCCCCGGCGAGGTGCACTCCCTGATGGGGGAGAACGGCGCCGGCAAGTCCACGCTGATCAAGGCCATCACCGGCGCGATCCGCCTCGACTCCGGCGCCGTGCGCCTCGGCGGGGAGCGCGTGGCCTTCGCGACCCCGGCCGCTGCCCAGCGCGCGGGGATCAGCACGGTCTACCAGGAGATCGACCTCCTGCCCAACCTGTCGGTGGCCGAGAACATCATGCTGGGCCGGGAGCCGCGGCGACTCGGGACCATCGACTGGCGGCGGACCCGTGCCGAGGCCGCGGCCGCACTCGACGCGCTGGGAATCGCCGTCGACCCGCGGTCTCCCCTCTCCAGCCACTCCCTCGCGACCCAGCAGCTCGTCGCGATCGCCCGAGCGATCTCGACCGACCTCAAGGTGCTCGTGCTGGACGAGCCGACCTCGAGCCTCGACCAGGACGAGGTGGCGGAGCTGTTCCGGGTCATCCGCGAACTGAAGTCGCAGGGCGTCGCGATCCTCTTCGTCTCCCACTTCCTCGAGCAGGTGTACGAGATCTGCGATCGCATCACGGTGCTGCGCAACGGCCAGCGCGTCGGCGAGTACCTGACGACCGAACTGCTGAGGATCGACCTGGTCCAGAAGATGCTGGGCAAGGAGGCGGCGGCGCTCGACGTGCTCGAGTCACGGCCCGCGGCGGACGCGGACCCGGCGGGCGCGCAGCCCTTCGCCTCCGCGCGCGGGATCGGCAAGCGGTCCCGGCTCCTGCCTACCGACGTCGAGGTGTTCGAGGGGGAGCTCCTCGGAGTGGCGGGTCTGCTGGGCTCGGGGCGCACGGAGCTCGCCCGACTGCTCTCCGGTGTGGACCGGCCTGACGCCGGGGAGCTCGCCATCGACGGCGAGCCGGTGCGCTTCGCCGACCCGCGCCACGCCCTCCGCGCCGGTGTCGCCTACTCCTCGGAGAGCAGGAAGACGGAGGGCATCATCGGCGAGCTCTCGGTGCGCGAGAACATCGTCCTCGCGCTGCAGGCCGAGCGGGGCTGGTTCCGGAAGATCCCGCGCGCGCGGCAGGACGAGCTCAGCGCCAGCTGGATCGAGGCGCTCGACATCCGGCCCGCCGATCCGGAGCGGCCGGCCGGCGTGCTCTCCGGGGGCAATCAGCAGAAGGTGATGCTCGCGCGCCTACTGGCGCTGGCACCGCGGCTGCTCATCCTCGACGAGCCCACGCGCGGTATCGATGTGGGTGCGAAGGTGGAGATCCAGCGCCTGATCACCGAGCTGGCCAGCACCGGGATGGCGATCGTCTTCATCTCGGCGGAGCTCGAGGAGGTGCTGCGGGTGGGGCAGCGCATCATCGTTCTGAGGGATCGCGAGATCGTCGCTACGCTCGACCCGGATACAGTGACAATCGAGATGCTCCTTGCCATTGTCGCCAGGGCGGACAGCGACGAATGAGGCTAGGAGCACGATGACCAGCGCGGACAAGCCGGCGCGCGTGGCGAACATCTTCGATGTCGCGCGCCTGGCCGGCGTCTCCCACCAGACGGTCTCGCGCGTGCTCAACGACATCCCCAGCGTGCGTCCCGCTACACGGCTGCGGGTAGAGCAGGCGATAACCCAGTTGCGCTACAGCCCCTCGCCGGCGGCGAGGGCCCTCGTCACCAAGCGAACCCGGATGATCGGGCTCATCGCGCCCAGCAGTGCAGACTTCGGTCCGTCCTCGATCGCGCTGCACTTCAGCGATGCGGCCCGGGACGCGCGGTACGGCGTGGTGAGCGTCACGTCCGTCAAGGCGGATGCCAGCTCCATCCGCCCCTTCATCGAATCGCTGCTCAGCCAGCGCGTGGAGGCGATCGTGCTCATCGTGGCCGATGTCGCGGTGCTCGACGCCGTGCGCGGGCTCGACACGGGAGTGCCGGTCATCGCCGTCGCGGCGGGCCAGCGGCGCGGCCAGCTGGTGACCTCGATCGACCAGTACCGCGGTGCCAGAGCAGCGGTACGCCATCTCGTCGAGCTCGGGCATCGGAACATCGCCCACCTGGCCGGCCCGCCGGCAGCGCCGGACGCCATAGAGCGGCTGCGGGGATGGCGCGACGAGCTCGCGGCGGCGCAGCTGGTGGCGACGGAGCCCGGCCACGGGGACTGGACCGCCGGGAGCGGGCACAGGTTCGGCATGGAGCTGACCGGCGCGACTGCCGTGTTCGCCGCGAACGACCAGATGGCCCTGGGACTCATGTCGGCGCTGGGCGAGCGCGGCCTGGCCGTGCCGTCCGACGTGAGCGTTGTGGGGTTCGACGACGTGCCGGAGGCGGCCTACTACTCTCCGCCGCTCACGACCGTCTCCCAGGACTTCGCGGCGCTGGGCGCGCTCACGATGCAGCGCGTGCTGATCGCCCTCGAGGAGCCGGATGCCGCCGCCGAGTCGACGCCGATCCCCACGCGCCTCATCGTGCGCAGCTCCACGGCGGCCCCGCCCGCCAGCTGAGCCGCGGCCCCGGCACCCGAGCCGGCCCCCCCCGCTGACTGAGCCGCGGCCCCGGCACCTGAGCCGGCCCCCCGCGAAGGTGAAGTCCGGCAATCGGCCCTTCGCGCGCGGTGGGAACAGCCGATTGCCGACCCTCGGCGGCGCGGCAGGCGGCGGCGCGACCGGCGGCGGCGCGGCCGCTCCTACGCGCGACCGGCGGCGGCGCGCGACCGGCGGGAGAGCGAGTCGATCACGACCGCGAGCAGGAGCACGGCCCCGGTCACGATGTACTGCACGTACGACTCCAGGAAGAGCAGCGCGAGCCCCGAGTTGATCGACATGATCACGACGATCCCGAGCACGGCCGAGAAGGCCGAGCCGCGGCCGCCGAACAGCGACGTGCCGCCGATCACGGCAGCCGCGATCGCGTTGAGGTTGGTGTCGCCGCCGCCGCTCGACGAGTTCGCAGAGGCCGCCCGCGCGGCCGCCATCAGTCCGCCGAGCGCCGCGAAGAGCGAGCACAGTACGAAGACCGAGATATACACGCGGTTGACCCGGATGCCCGCCCGCCGGGCCGCCTCGACGTTGCCGCCCACGGCGAACACCGAGCGCCCCCACCGTGTGCGGGTGAGGAAGAAGTGCATGATCACGACGAGCACGAGGAACAGGGCGAACGGAGCGCCCACGCCGCGGGACAGATTGAGGTACCAGGCCGCGACGCCGAGGAGCACGAGCAGCCCGCCGCTGCGGATCGCGATGATGCTCACCGGCAGCGCCGAGAGCCCCGCCGACTCGCGGCGGCGGGAGAGGGCGAGCGAGTTCCACGCGAAGACCAGCACCGCGATCGCGACGAGCGTGTAGCTCGACCACGCGGGCAGGAACCACTGCTGCCCGAACTGCACGATCACCGAGTCGAAGGGGATGTTGATCGACTTGGTCTTCCCGAGCACGAACAGCTGCAGCCCGAGGATGCCCAGCAGCCCGCCGAGCGTGATGACGAAGCTGGGCACGCCGAAGAGCGTCCGCAGGAATCCGAACGCGAGCCCCGCGAGCACGCCCGCCACGAGGGACGCGAGCAGCACGAGCGGGAGGGGGAGCCCCAGCTGCACGAAGCCGACGGCGAGGATCGCGGAGGAGAGTCCGCTCACCGAGCCGACGGAGAGGTCGATCTCGCCGAGCAGGAGCACGAGCACGATGCCGATGGAGATCGTGCCGACGGCGGCGCTCTGCATCGTGAGGTTCACGAGGTTGGTGCTCGAGAGGAAGTTCGGGTTGAGGATCTGGAACACCGCCCAGATGACGACGAGCCCGAGCACCACGGGGAGCGAGCCGAGGTCTCCGCCGCGCACGCGCTGGGCGAAGTCGCGCGCCGCGCCGCGCACGCCCGTGTAGCGGACCAGGCGCTCGTCCTGCTGGTCGAGCTTGAGCGGGGCAGCGGGTTTCGTGGCGTCGGTCATGAGTCGCTCTCCTCCTGCAGCGCAGCACGGCGGCTGACCGAGTTGTCGCTGGCACCGGTGATGGCCGCGATGATCATCTCGCTCGTGACATCCGCAACCCTGAAGTCCCCGTTGTTGCGGCCCAGCCGCAGCACGACGATGCGGTCGGCGACCGCCTGGACGTCGGCGATGTTGTGGCTGATGAGGATGACGCCGAGCCCGCGCTCGCGCAGCCGCTCGATGAGGTTCAGCACCTCCGCCGTCTGGGCCACGCCGAGTGCGGCGGTCGGCTCGTCGAGGATCACGACGCTCGGCTCCCCGATGAGGGAGCGCGCGATGGCGACGGTCTGCCGCTGCCCGCCCGAGAGCGAGGCCACCGGGATGCGGACCGAGGGGATGCGCGCGCTCAGCTCCCGCAGCAGCGTCCACGACCGCTGCTCCATCTCGACCTCGTCGAGCGCGCCGCCCTTGCGCAGCTCGCGGCCGAGCCACAGGTTGCTGACCACGTCCAGGTTGTCGCACAGCGAGAGGTCCTGGTAGACGGTGGCGATGCCGAGGTCGCGCGAGTCGGTGGGGGTCGGGATGCTCGTGGGAACGCCCCCGAAGGAGATGGTCCCGCCGTCCTGCGGGTGCACTCCCGCGAGGATCTTCACGAGCGTGGACTTTCCCGCGCCGTTGTCGCCCACGATCGCGACGACCTCGCCGGCGTACACGTCGAGGTCGACGCCGCTCAGGGCGCGCACGGCGCCGAACCGCTTGGTGATGCCGCGCAGCGAGAGCAGCTGCTCCGCCGTGCGGCTCTTCGTGGTGGTGTTCATTCGGTCCTAGTTGATTCCCGCTGCGGCACAGGCAGCTGCATACTCGGGCGTGCAGATCTCGGCCACCGTGTAGATCCCATCCTTCACCACCGTGTCCATGATGTTGTCGATAGTGACGACGACGGCGGGCAGCAGCGTCGCCGGGGCGCCGTTCACCTCGATGTCGCCGGTGACGGCCTCGCCCTTCGCGAGCTTGACCGCGACCTCCGCCGCGAGCGTCGCCTGCTGCTTCATCGCCTTGTAGATGGTCATGTACTGGTCGCCGGAGACGATGCGCTGGATGCCCGCGAGCTCGGCGTCCTGGCCGGTGACGATCGGCAATGGCGAGACGTTCGCCGCCTTGAGGGCCGCGATCGCACCGCCCGCCGTGCCGTCGTTGGCCGCGTAGACGCCGGCGATGCGCCCGCCGAACTGCGTGATCTGGCCGGCCACCCAGTCCTGCGCCTTGTCGGGGCTCCAGTCCGGGGAGTCGAAGTCGGCGAGCACGGGGTAGTTGCTCGCGTCGATCTGGCTGTGGGCGCCGGACTTGAACTGCCCGGCGTTCCCGTCGGTGGGCGAGCCGTTGACCATGAGGATGCCCCCGCTCGCGCCGTCGGCATCCAGCTTGTCCACCAGGGCCTTGCCCTGCAGCTCGCCGATGTTCTCGTTGTCGAAGGACACGTAGTAGGCGAGCTGCCCGCCGTTGACGATGCGGTCGTAGGCGATGACCGGGATGCCCTGGGCATTCGCCGCGGCGACGATGCTGGCCGCGGCCGAGGAGTCCACCGGGTCGAGCACGAGCACCTTCACCCCGGACGCCAGGGCGGCCTCGGCCTGGGACTGCTGCTTCGCCGCATCCTGGTCCGCGTTCGAGTAGAGCACGTCGTAGTTGCCGAGCTCCTTGATCCGCTGCTCGAAGAACGGTCGGTCGAACGCCTCGTAGCGCGCGGTCTTGGACTCGGGGAGCAGCAGTGCGATCTTCACGGCGCCGGTGCCGGTGGAGCAGGCGGCCAGTGCCGCGGACGCGAGTATCGCGAGCATGACGACTGCCGCGATCCTGGACTTCATTCGGGTGCCTCTCACTGGGACCGCCTTCGTTGGTGGCTCGAGTGTTGCTGTGGACAGGGGAGATGGTGCTTCAACGGATACCGCGCACGTCGGCTTCGAGCCCGACGTTCTCGATCGCGAGCGCGAGCGCTCCGAGGAGCTCCGCCCTCTCGCCGAGCTCGCCCTGCACGATCTCGGGAACGCCCTCCGCGCCCGCGAGCGCCGAGCGCTCGAGGGCGTGCCTCATGGGGGCGAGGAGGATCTCGCCGGCCTGCGCCAGCTCGCCTCCGATCACGAGCCGTTCAGGGTCGAAGAGGTTGCAGAGGCTTGCCGCTGCAATACCGATGTGCCGTCCGGCGTCCGCGATGACGCGGCGGGCGCTCGCATCGCCGGAGTCGGCGCGCACGAGCAGGTCGCGCAGGCGCTGCATGCCCGGGTCGTCCCGGAACAGCTCGAGCAGGGCGGGCCCGCCGGCCAGGGTGTCGAGGCACCCGCGGCTGCCGCAGCGGCAGATGGGGCCGTTCTCGTCGATCGTGACGTGGCCGATCTGCCCGGCCTTGCCGGTGACGCCGCGGTAGATGGCGCCGTTGATGACGAGCCCGGCGCTGACGCCGTGGCCGACCCTGATGTAGACGGCGCCCCGGGCTCCGCGGGCGGCGCCGGACCGGACTTCGGCGAGGCCGCCCAGGTTCGCCTCGTTGTCCACGAAGACGGGCACCTCGATGCGGTTCTGCATGACCTCCGCGACGCGCACGTTCTCCCAGCCCCGCAGGAGCCCGGGCGTTGCGATCATGCCGGTCTGCGCGTCGATCGGCGCGGGGAGCCCGATGCCGACGGCGAGCAGGTCGGAGAAGGTGGCGTTGACCGACTCGAGCATGTCGCTCAGAAGAAGGGTGGCGCGGTCGAGCTCCCGGTCGTGCCGGTGGTCGAGGGCGAGGGGCACGTGGTTCTCCGCGACGACAGTGCGGCCGACGTCGGAGATCGCGACGCGGAGGTGGCGGCTGGAGAAGTGGAACCCGGCGACGAGGCCGAGCTTGCGCGCGAGGGTGACCTCCGTGGCGCGGCGGCCGCTGCGCGAGGTCACGGAGGTGTTGAGCACGCCCGATGCCGCGAGCTCCTTGACGATGTTGGACACCGTGGCGGGGGAGAGGCCCGTCGACCCGGCGAGCTCGACCTGGGTCAAGTGCCCGTGGTGCATCAGCGACTCGACGATACGCGCGCGGTTGGCTTCGCGTAATGAAGTCTGTGAACCCGGCGTTGGGTTGCGGCTTTGCACCTCACAAAGATACACGGGCGCCGCGGAAATCCGGGCTTCGCCTGTATTTGTGCGGCTCCCGGACATATTCCAAGGTTTCAGCAAGGTCACGATCTTCACAGGCTTGCGTTTACTATTTGACGCCAAGGGATTCGCGGATTAGGTTTTCCGATGCAGGTCGCACCAGAACAACCCGGTGCAGACCGATGACGCGGAGGTCAAACTGTGGAGTTGGCAGGAAACAACGAGCCGACAATCCTGGAGATGCGATCCATCACCAAGGAGTTCCCCGGTGTTAAGGCACTCGAGAACGTCACCCTGAAAGTCCGGGCGGGAGAGATCCACGCCATCTGCGGTGAGAACGGCGCCGGCAAGTCGACCCTGATGAAGGTCCTCTCGGGCGTCTACCCGTACGGCAGCTACGACGGCGAGATCCTGTACCAGGGCGCCGAGGTGCGGTTCAGCAACATCCGCCAGAGCGAGAACGCCGGCATCGTGATCATCCACCAGGAGCTCGCGCTCATCCCGCTGCTCTCGATCACGGAGAACATCTTCCTCGGCAACGAGCCGCGCAAGGGGATCGCGATCGACTGGATCGCCGCCAAGAACCGCGCCGTCGAGCTGCTCGCCCGCGTCGGCCTCGATGACGACCCCGACACCCTCGTGAAGGACATCGGCGTCGGCAAGCAGCAGCTCGTCGAGATCGCCAAGGCGCTCAACAAGTCGGTCAAGCTGCTCATCCTCGACGAGCCGACCGCCGCGCTCAACGAGTCGGACTCCCAGCACCTGCTCGACCTGCTCCGCGGCCTGAAGGGCCGGGGCATCACGAGCATCATGATCTCCCACAAGCTCAACGAGATCGAGGCCATCGCCGACGAGATCACGATCCTCCGCGACGGCAAGACGATCGAGACCCTCGACGTGGCCCGCGACGGCGTCGACGAGGACCGCATCATCCGGGGCATGGTCGGCCGCGTCCTCGAGAACCGCTTCCCCGAGCGCAACTCGACGATCGGCGAGGTGTTCTTCGAGGTCAAGAACTGGACCGTGCAGCACCCGCACGCCGCCGACCGGCTCGTCGTCAAGAATTCGAGCTTCACCGTCCGCCGCGGCGAGGTCGTCGGCTTCGCCGGCCTCATGGGCGCCGGCCGCACCGAGCTCGCGATGAGCCTCTTCGGCCGCTCGTACGGCAACTTCATCTCCGGCCAGGTCTACAAGGACGGCAAGGAGATCCGCCTCCGCACGGTCAACGAGGCGATCGACGAGGGCCTCGCGTACGTGAGCGAGGACCGCAAGGCCCTCGGCCTCAACCTGCTCGACGACATCAAGACCTCGGTGACGGCCGCCAAGCTCAGCAAGATCGCTCGGCTCGACGTCATCGACAAGGTCGAGGAGTACAACGTCTCGGAGAAGTACCGCAAGAGCCTCCGGATCAAGACTCCCAACGTCGACGAGGGCGTGAACAAGCTCTCCGGCGGCAACCAGCAGAAGGTGGTCCTCGCGAAGTGGATGTTCACCGACCCCGACCTGCTGATCCTGGATGAGCCGACCCGCGGCATCGACGTCGGCGCGAAGACCGAGATCTACGGCATCATCCGCGACCTCGCGGCGAGCGGCAAGGGCATCATCATGATCTCGTCCGAGCTGCCGGAGCTCCTCGGAGTCTCCGACCGCATCTACACGATCTTCGAAGGCGCCATCACGAACGAGATGACCGCCGAGCAGGCAAACCCCGAATCCCTCATGCGCAGCATGACTTCCTCGAACAAGAAAGCCTCCTAAGCGATGAGCGACACCACCAAGACAGAGACCGAGAAGACTCCGTTCCGGTTCCGCGACCTCGGCAAGATGTTCGGGGGCGCGCAGTCGAGCGGCCGCCAGTTCGGCATCCTCGGCGCCCTCGTCGTGATCATCGTGCTGTTCGAGATCCTCACGGGCGGCAAGACCCTCGACCCGGTCAACCTCATCAACCTCGTCAACGGAAACGCGTACGTGCTCGTGCTCGCCGTCGGCATGGTGATGGTGATCGTGGCCGGGCACATCGACCTCTCGGTCGGCTCGGTCGCCGCCTTCGTCGGCATCGTCGTCGCGCAGTCGATGTTCGTATGGGACCTCCCCTGGCCCCTGGCCATGGTGCTCGGGCTCCTGGTCGGCGCGATCGTCGGAGCCTGGCAGGGATGGTGGGTGGCCTACGTCGGGGTCCCGGCGTTCATCGTGACCCTCGCCGGCATGCTCTTCTTCCGCGGCGCCAACCAGTTCGTGGGCAACTCCACGAGCATCCCGGTGCCCCGCGACTTCACGTTCATCGGCGGCGGCTTCCTGCCCGACTTCGGGCCGGACTTCGGCTTCTCCAACCCCACCCTCATCCTCGGCCTGCTGGTCGCGATCGCCGTGGTGTGGCAGGAGCGCCGCCTGCGCAGCAACCAGCGCAAGATGGGCGCGGTCTCCGCGCCGCTCTGGGTGAGCGTGGTCAAGGTCGTCGTGCTGCTGCTCGTCGTGATCGGCGCGACCTACCTGTTCGCCTCGGGCCGCGTCGGCACCAGCTACCCGATCGCCGGCATCATCCTCGCCGTGCTCGTGCTCGGCTACTCGTTCCTCACGAACAACACCACGATCGGCCGCCACATCTACGCGGTCGGCGGCAACTGGCGGGCTGCTGAGCTCTCGGGCGTGAACATCCGCCGGGTCAACTTCTTCGTGATCTGGAACATGTCGTTCATCGCCGCGATCGCCGGCATGCTGTGGATCGCCCGGTCCGTGGCATCCGGCCCCGGCGACGGCGTCGGCTGGGAGCTCGACGCGATCGCCGCAGTCTTCATCGGTGGCGCCGCGGTCTCCGGCGGTATCGGAACTATCGTCGGATCGATCGTCGGTGGCCTCGTGATCGCCGTGCTGAACAACGGCCTCCAGCTGCTGAGCGTCGGCGCGGACCGCGTGCAGATGATCAAGGGCCTCGTGCTGCTCGTCGCGGTCGGCATCGACGTCTACTCGAAGCGCCAGGGCAAGCCGTCGATCATCGGCCTGCTGACGAGGGGCCGCAGGTCGGCTCTCGACGAGACACCGGTACCTGCGGCCCCCGCCGGTACACAGACTCCCACCCCTGCGGGTGGGCCCCAGGAAACCGCTCGCCCCCAGGACCTCACTCCCGAAGGCTAAGCACTACGTGGTTTCCATCTATCCAGATGCACCAGGAAAGAGAATATCAATGAAGAAACTCGTTATTGCGACGGCGAGCTTCGCCGCTATCGCAGCGATGACCCTCGCGGGTTGCTCCGCTCGCACGGACACCGGCACCGGAACGGGCGACGAAGCTGCCGCCGGCTTCGCCGCTGACGCCACGATCGGTGTCGCACTGCCCGACAAGACGTCGGAGAACTGGGTCCTCGCGGGCCAGCTCTTCACCGACGGCCTGACCGAGGCCGGCTTCAAGCCCGACGTGCAGTACGCGCCCGCCAGCAACACGGTCGCCGAGCAGCAGAACCAGATCACCTCGATGGTGACCAACGGTGCCAAGGTCATCATCATCGGCGCGAAGGACGGCGCTCAGCTGTCCTCCCAGGTCGAGGCCGCTCACGACGCCGGTGCAACCGTCATCGCGTACGACCGCCTCATCCTGAACACCGAGGCCGTGGACTACTACCTCGCGTTCGACAACTTCAAGGTCGGCCAGCTCCAGGGCCAGGCTCTCCTTGACGGACTCGCCGCGAAGTTCCCGGACAAGAAGACCTACAACATCGAGCTGTTCTCGGGCTCGCCCGACGACAACAACGCCGGTGTCTTCTTCAACGGTGCGATGGACGTCCTCCAGCCGAAGATCGACGACGGAACCCTCGTCGTCGTCTCGGGCCAGACGCAGGTTGCCCAGACGGCCACGCAGGGTTGGCTCGCCGCCAACGCGCAGAGCCGCATGGACACCCTTCTCGCCGGCAACTACCAGGGCAAGGACCTCGATGGCGTTCTCTCCCCGAACGACACCCTGGCCCGCGCCATCATCGAGTCGGTCCGCTCCGCGGGCAAGCCGATCCCGGTGGTGACCGGACAGGACTCCGAGGTTGAGTCCGTCAAGTCGATCATGGCTGGCGAGCAGTACATGACCATCTACAAGGACACCCGTTCGCTCGTGTCCGCTGCCGTGGACATGGTCAAGGAGCTGCAGGCCGGCAAGGAGATCTCCGAGATCAACGACACCAAGTCCTACGACAACGGTGTGAAGGTCGTCCCGTCCTACCTGCTCGCCCCGGTCGTCGTGACCAAGGACAACGCAGTTGAGGCGTACGCCAACAACCCCGACCTCGAGGCAGCCGCAAAGGGCTAACTCGCAGTCAGACGAGGCCGGTCCGGGTTCGCCCGGGCCGGCCTTGTTGTTTTATGCAGCGGCGAGTTGTTTCACGCCGCGGCGAGGAACGCAGCCTGCCGCAGCCAGTGCCGGGTCTCGCCGCCCTCGTGCCCGTTGAACTGGTAGACCTCGATCTCCGCGGGGGCTGCGTAGTGGTTGAACGCGGTGAACACGCTCGACGGCATCACGATCTCGTCCATGAGCGCTACCGAGAACAGCGCACGCGCCGTCGCCCGGCGGGAGAAGTTCACGCCGTCGAAGTAGGCGAGCGTCTCGAAGACGCGGTCCACGTCGTCGCGGTGGACGGCGAGGTACCGCACGATCTCGGCGAACGGGTTCTGGGGCGTGATCTCGACCGACCGCCGGAAGTGGCAGAGGAAAGGCACGTCGGGCAGCACGGCGGTGAGCCCCGGGACGAGGCCGCCCACCGCGAGAGCGATCCCGCCGCCCTGGCTGCCGCCCGTGACGGCGATGCGCCCGGGGTCGACGAACGGGAGGGTGCGCGCAGCGTCGACGAGGCGCACGGCGTCCGTGAACAGTCGGCGGTAGTAGTAGTCCGCGGGCGAGAGGATGCCCCGCGTCATGTAGCCCGGCGTCGCGGGGCCCGAGCCGTGCGGGTCCGGGGTGTCGCCGCCGGTGCCCCAGGAGCTGCCCTGCCCTCGGGTGTCCATGCGGATGTGGACGTAGCCCGCGGCCGCCCAGTGCAGCTTCTCGTGGGGGAGGCCGCGGCCGCCGCCGTAGCCCTGGTACTCGATGACGGTGCCGAGCGGCTCGCCGGTGACCGGCCGGGTGATCCAGGCGCGGACGGGCTCGCCCCCGAAGCCCGGGAAGGTGAGATCCTCCGAGACGAGCTGCGTGAGAGGGGTGTCGGCCGTCACGACCTCGACCGGCCCGGCCAGCGAGCGCGCCTCCGAGAGGGTGGTCTCCCAGAACGCGTCGAAGTCCGCGGGCTCGGCGACCTCGGGCCTGAAGTCGCGCAGCTGGTCGAGAGGGAGGTCGGTGATCGGCACGGCGGCAATCCTATAGTCGGGCGACAAGCGGCCCGGCGGGCTCGAGCCCTACCGGGCGGAGTACTGCTGCCGGATGACCGGGCGGAAGTCCGGCGCGGGCTCGGAGACGATCGGCAGCACCCACTCCGGGCGCTCGCCGGTGGCCGTCCAGGCGGCCTGGGCGGCGGCGCCGAGCGCCACGTACTCGCCCGGGGCCGGGACCACGACCGGCACGTCGAACACCTGGGCGGCGATCGCGCTCACTGCCGGGTTCTGGGCAGCACCGCCGATGAGCAGGATGCGGCGCGCATCCACCCCCTGGGCGCGCAGGGCGTCCAGGCCCGCGGCCAGCCCGCAGAGCAGGCCCTCGACCGCGGCCCTGGCGAGGTTCTCGCGAGTGGTCGAGGCGATGGTCATGCCGAAGAGGGTGGCCGTGGCATCCGGCAGGTTCGGGGTGCGCTCGCCCTCGAAGTACGGCTGGAGCACGAGGCCGCCGGCCCCGGGCTGGGCGGCGAGCGCGAGGGTGCCGAGCTTGGCGTGGTCGACGCCGAGGAGGCCCGCCGTCGAGTCGAGCACGCGCGCGGCGTTGAGCGTGGCGACGAGCGGCAGGTACAGCCCGCTTGCGTCGGCGAAGCCCGCGACCGTGCCGGTCTCGTCGCGCGAGGGGGTGCCGGTGACGGCGAAGACGGTGCCGCTCGTTCCGATCGAGACCACGACGTCGCCGTCGCGCGCACCGAGGCCGAGGGCCGCGCCCGCGTTGTCGCCGGCGCCCGGGCCGACGAGCGCGCCCTCGGGCAGCTGGCCGGCGGACGCGCCGGGAGCCACGATCCGCGGGAGGACGGCGTCGTGGCCGAGGGCCGCGACGAGCAGCTCGCGGTCGTACTCGCCGGCCACCGAGTCGAAGTACCCCGTGCCGCTCGCGTCGGAGCGGTCGGTGGTGAGGGCGTCCAGGCGCGGGTTCTCGGGGCCGAAGCCGCGCAGGCGCCAGGTCAGCCAGTCGTGGGGGAGCGCGACGGCCGCGACATTCGCCGCACTGTCCGGCTCGTTGTCGCGCAGCCAGCGCAGCTTCGTGGAGGTGAAGCTCGCCACCGGCACCGAGCCGGTGCGCGCCGCCAGGTTCGGGAACTCAGCGGCGAGGTCGCGGGCGGCCTGCGCCGAGCGGGTGTCGTTCCAGAGCAGGGCCGGCCGGATGACGCGGCCGCCGTGGTCGAGCACGACCATGCCGTGCTGCTGGCCGCCGACCGAGACCGCGGCCACGTCGGCCAGCCCGCCGGCCTCAGCGATCGCGGCGAGGAGTGCCTCCCACCAGCGCTCCGGATCGACCTCGGTGCCGTCGGGGTGGGATGCGCGGCCGGTGCGCACGATGGCACCGGTCGCGGCATCCACGACCACGACCTTGCAGCTCTGGGTCGACGAGTCGACCCCCGCGACCAGAGCCACGACTAGCCGCGCGCGCCGAGCAGGTGCTCGGTGGCGAGCTGCTGCAGCCGCACGAAGCCGAAGCCGGTCTTGTCGAAGTACTGCGCGGAGTCGAACTCCTCGAACGAGGCGCGGTCGGCGAGCAGGTCGTCGTAGGTCTCGCCCTCGCCGAGGGTGGTGACCGCGAGCTCCGGGACGCGCGAGGCGGCGAGCGCCTCCTGCACCTCGGGGTCGGCGCGGAAGGCCGCCGCGCGCTCCTTGAGCATGAGGTAGTTGCTCATGTTGGCGGCGGCGGAGGCCCACACGCCGTCCTCGTTCTCGGTGCGGCTCGGCTTGTAGTCGAAGTGGCGCGGTCCGTCGTAGGCGGGGCCGCCCTGCGGGCCGCCGTTCTCGAGCAGGTCGACGAGGGCGAAGGCGTTGTAGAGGTCGCCGTGGCCGAACACGAGGTCCTGGTCGTACTTGATGCCGCGCTGGCCGTTGAGGTCGATGTGGAACAGCTTGCCCTGGTACAGCGCCTGCGCGATGCCCGAGGCGAAGTTGAGGCCGGCCATCTGCTCGTGCCCGACCTCGGGGTTCACGCCGAACAGCTCGGGGCGCTCGAGGGTCTCGATGAAGGCGATTGCGTGGCCGAGGGTCGGCAGCAGGATGTCGCCGCGGGGCTCGTTCGGCTTGGGCTCGATCGCGAACCGGATGTCGTAGCCCTTGTCGGTGACGTAGTCGGCGAAGACGTTGACGGCCTCGCGGTAGCGCTCGAGCGCCTGCTGGATGTCTTTCGCGGAGTCGTACTCGGCGCCCTCGCGGCCGCCCCACATGACGAACGTCTTGGCGCCGAGCTCGACGCCGAGCTCGAGCTGGCGCATGGCCTTGCGCATCGCGAAGCGGCGCACGCCGCGGTCGTTGGAGGTGAAGCCGCCGTCTTTGAAGACGGGGGCGCTGAAGAGGTTGGTCGTGACCATGGGGACGATCAGGCCGGTGTCCTTCAGCGCGCCCTTGAGGCGGTCGATCTGCTTCTGGCGCTCGGCGTCGGTGGAGCCGAAGGCGAAGAGGTCGTCGTCGTGGAAGGTGAGGCCGTAGGCGCCGAGCTCGGCGAGCTTCTCGACCGCGTGCACCACGTCGAGCGGGGCGCGGGTGGGGCCGCCGAACGGGTCTGCGCCGTTGTAGCCGATGGTCCAGAGGCCGAACGAGAACTTGTCAGCCTTGGTGGGCGTGGGTGTGGGCACGGAGATGCTCCTTTGCAGCGGACCGATAAAAGTTGTTGGAAACAACCTATCTCGTCGACGTGCGCCGCGTCAACCGCGGGCCGGCGGTGCCGTGGTGGCGCGGGGCACCAGCCGCGTCGGCAGCAGGACGTGCGTCGCCTCGAGGGTCTCGCCCGCCATGAGAGCCACCACCATCCGGGCCGCGGTCGCGCCCAGGGTCTGCATCGGCTGCCGGATCGTGGTGAGCGGCGGAGTCATCTGGGATGCCTCGGGGATGTCGTCGAACCCGATCACCGACAGGTCCCGCGGCACCTCGAGCCCGAGCTCGGCCGCGGCCTCCAGGATCGCGATGCCCGTCAGGTCGTTGGCGGCGAACACGGCCGTGGGCCGGTCGGGGGAGCCGAGCAGCGAGAGGGCGGGCTCCCGTGCGGTCTGCTGCTCGTAGTGGCCCTCGCGCACGAGCCCGGGGTCGAAGGCGATGCCGGAGTCGGCGAGTGCGCGGCGGTAGCCCGCGTCGCGCAGCGCCGCCGAGCGCAGGTCGGGGCGCCCGCCGATGAACCCGATCCGGCGGTGGCCGAGGTCGATCAGGTACTGCGTGGCGTGGCGCGCCCCGGCGAAGCTGTCGGACTCGACGGTCGGCAGGTCCGCCCTGCCCGCGTGGGGGTCGATCGCGACGATCGGGATGTCCGCCGACGCGCTGACGACGGTGGGGGTCACCATGATGGCGCCGTCGATGAGGGTGCCGCTGAGTCGCTGCAGCGAGCGCCGCTCCCAGCCCGGCCCCTCGACCTGGTGGGAGCCGGCGTAGGCCAGGAGGTCGTAGTGCGAATCGCGGAGCTCGGTGCCCACGCCCTTGAGGATCTCGGAGCTGAAGGGCTCGAAATCGGCCACGAGAACGCCGATCACCCCGGTGCGGCGGGAGCGCATGCTGCTGGCCACGAGGCTCGACTCGTAGCCCAGCTCCTGCACCACCGTGAGCACCCGGGCGATGGTCTCCTCCGAGACCCCGTACCGCCCGTTGACGGCCTTCGAGACGGTCGCGACCGAGACGCCGGCAGCTGCTGCCACGTCGTTGATGGTTGTCCGGCGGCTCATGATGTCGAAATCCTAGTGCCTTCGAAAGCGTTTTCGAAAACGTTTGACAGTGCTTGCGGCCGCTGTAACACTGGGCGCAATCTGGACACGATCCAGAGGCTCCCGCGGGTCGAAGCACTCGCGAGTACTGCACCGCATCAGCTGCGCCGTGTGGCACGGCGCATCCCACAGCGGCTCGGTGACGAGACGCGAACTCAACGAAGAGAACAGGTGGAATCACATGAAAGCCAAGAAACTCCTCCCCGTAGCGGCGGTTCTCGCCGCCGGAGCACTCGCCCTCGGCGGCTGTTCAGGAGCTCCCGCGGATGACGGCAAGGTCACCATGACCTTCTGGCACAACTCCACGACCGGTGACGGCAAGGCCTACTGGGAGGCGACGGTCGCCGCCTTCGAGAAGGAGAACCCGAACGTCACGATCGAGATCCAGGCGATCCAGAACGAGGAGATGGACGGCAAGCTCCAGACCGCCCTCAACTCGGGCGACGCCCCCGACATCTTCATGGCCCGCGGCGGCGGCAAGCTCGCCGATGTGGTCAAGGCCGGCCAGGCGATGGACATCACCGACAAGCTCACGGATGCCACGAAGACCGCACTGGGCGGCGTGCTCTCCGCGTTCGAGGTGGACGGCAAGACCTACGGCCTGCCCACCGCCGTTCTGCCCGAGGGCTTCTGGTACAGCACCGACCTCTTCTCGCAGGCCGGGATCACGGACACCCCCACCACGGTCGACGAGCTCGAGGCCGTCAACGACAAACTCAAGGCAGCGGGCATCCAGCCCATCGCCCTGGGTGCGAAGGACGCCTGGCCCGCCGCGCACTTCTACTACAACTTCGCGCTGCGCGCCTGCTCGCAGGACGTCATCAACGAGGCTGCCGCCAGCCGCTCGTTCGACGACCCGTGCTGGGAGAAGGCCGGCGAGCAGCTCGCCGACTTCGCCGCGAGCCAGCCGTTCAACGACGGCTTCCTCACCACCTCCGCCCAGCAGGGCGCCGGCTCGTCGGCTGGCCTCGTGGCCAACCACCAGGCGGCGATGGAGCTCATGGGCGCGTGGGACCCGGGAGTCATCGCCTCGCTGACCCCCGACACGAAGCCGCTGGCCGACCTCGGCTGGTTCCCCTTCCCCGAGGTCTCCGGAGGCGACGGAGAGCCCGGCGCCATGATGGGCGGCGTCGACGGCTTCACCTGCTTCGTGGATGCCCCCTCGGCCTGCCCCGACTTCCTGAACTTCATCGCGGAGAAGGACAACCAGGAGGGCTACGCCAAGGCGTTCCAGACCCTGCCCGCGAGCCAGGAGGCCCAGGGAGCTGTGACGGACCCGGCACTCACGCTGCTGCTCTCCGCCTACAACGACGCACCGTATGTCACGGTCTGGCTGGACACCCTGTTCGGCCAGAACGTCGGCAACGCGCTCAACGTCGCCGTCGTCAACCTGCTCGCGGGCCAGGGCGACGCGAAGGGCATAGTCACCGCTGTGAACGACGCCGCGAACAAGTCCTAGTAGGCAGAAGCAATGACATCCATTAGCGACAACCTGCGCACGGCGCAGGCGCCGCGGGTGGATCTCGAGGCGGGCGGGGCCGGTGCAGCAGCATCGGTCCCGCCCCGCCGGCAGAAGCCCAAGGGCATCGGCTGGCGGATGCGCCTCGAGATCGTGGCGCTCGCCGGCCCGGCCCTCATCGTCTTCCTGGTCTTCGTGATCCTGCCCGTGCTGCTGGCCGCGTACTACGGCTTCTTCAGCTGGGCGGGCTACGGCCCCGCCACCGACTTCGTCGGCCTGCGGAACTACATCACGATCTTCACGGACACCACGTTCCAGGACGCCCTCAAGCACAACGTGATCATCGCCGTGCTCTCGCTGGTCATCCAGGGCCCGATCGCCATCGGGCTGGCCCTCCTGCTCAACCGCAAGATGCGCGGGCAGTCGGTGCTCCGGGTGCTCATCTTCGTGCCGTACGTGATCTCCGAGGTCGTCGTCGGCCTCGGCTGGAGCCTCATGCTGCAGTCGGGCGGCGCCGTCAACGGCCTGCTCGAGAAGATCGGCCTCGGCTCCCTCCAGCAGGACTGGCTGTCGGACCCGAACATCGCGATCTGGTCGCTCATGCTGATCATCACGTGGAAGTACATCGGCTTCGCCGTGATCCTCTTCCTCGCGGGGCTGCAGGGCATCCCCGAGGAGCTGTCCGAGGCCGCGTCGATCGACGGCGCCTCCTACTGGCAGGTGCAGCGGACCATCACCCTGCCCCTGCTCGGTCCGACCATCCGGATCTGGGCGTTCCTGTCGATCATCGGATCGTTCCAGCTGTTCGACCTCGTCTACATCATCTGGGGGCAGTACGTGGCATCGACCGCGGGAACCTCGACCATGGCGACCTACATGGTCGCGAACGGCCGCAACGCCGGCAGCTACGGCTACGGCAACGCGGTCGCGGTGGTCATGTTCCTGATCTCCCTCATCATCGCGCTGCTCTACCAGCGCTTCCTCCTGCGCCGCGACACCGACGGCGCCATCTCGGGGAGCAAGATCTGATGTCGACCGCGACAATCACCCGGCGTCGCAAGCGCCACTACTCGACCCCGGTCATCTACTTCGTCGCCCTGGTGCTCGTGGCCCTGCTGCTCGTGCCGGTCGCTTACATCATCCTCGGCGGCTTCCGCAGCAACTCCGAGATCACGGTCGACCCGGCGGGGCTGCCCAGCACCTGGCAGGTCGGCCACTACTTCGACGTGCTGACGAGCGCCGTGTTCTGGCGCGAGGTGTCGAACTCGACGATCGCCGCGGTCGTGACGACGTTCTTCGTCGTCGCCCTCGGGCTGATGGCGAGCTATGTGCTGGCGAAGTACAGCTTCCGCGGTCGCGGACTGATGTACTCGGTCTTCGCGGCGGGGCTCATGTTCCCCATGGCCGTCGCCATCACCCCGCTGTACATCCTCGTGCGCGGGCTCGGGCTGATGAACACCCTCGGCGGCATCATCGTGCCGCAGATCGCGTTCGCCCTGCCGGTGACGATCATCATCCTGGTGCCGTTCCTGCAGGCGATCCCGCGGGAGCTGCAGGAGGCCGCGGCCATCGACGGCGCGAGCCGCGTCGGCTTCTTCTGGCGGATGGTCATCCCGCTGTCGATGCCGGGCGTCATCACCGTCGGCATCCTCGCGTTCATCGCCAGCTGGAACAGCTACATCCTCCCGCTGTTCATCCTGAACAACGAGGGCTCGTACACGCTGCCGCTCGGCGTCCAGGCGTTCGCCTCGCAGTACTCGGTCGACACGGCGAAGGTGCTGGCGTTCACGTCGCTGTCGATGATCCCCGCGCTCGTGTTCTTCAGCCTCTTCGAGCGGCGCATCGTCGGCGGCCTCACCGGGGCGGTGAAGGGATGACCGCGGAGGCACTGGTCTCGCAGCGCGTGCGCGACCTCCTCGCGCAGATGACCGTCGACGAGAAGCTCGCGCAGCTCGCGGGCTACTGGGTCGACCAGGGCAACGAGGTCGTCGCGCCGATGGCGGGCGAGCGCGTGGGGTCGGAGAAGTACGAGACCGCGAGCGCGCACGGCATCGGGCACCTCACCCGGGTCTACGGCACACGGCCGGTAGAGCCCGTGGAGCGCGCTGCCTGGCTGTGGTCCGAGCAGCGGCGCCTCCGCGAGCGCTCGCGCCTGGGCATCCCGGCCATCGTGCACGAGGAGTGCCTCACCGGGCTCGCCGCGTGGAAGGCGGCGACGTTCCCGACCCCGCTCGCGTGGGGGGCGGCGTTCGACCCCGAGCTCGTGCAGGAGATGGGCAGGCTCATCGGCGGCTCGATGCGCGCGCTCGGCATCCACCAGGGTCTCGCGCCCGTGCTGGACGTGATCCGGGATGCCCGCTGGGGCCGCGTCGACGAGTGCATTGCGGAAGACCCCTACGTCGTCGGCACGATCGGGACCGCCTACGTGCGCGGGCTGCAGGAGTCCGGCGTGCACGCGACCCTCAAGCACTTCGTGGGGTACTCGGCCTCCCAGGCCGGCCGCAACCACGCGCCCGTGCACGCTGGGCAGCGCGAGATCAACGACGTGCTGCTGCCGCCCTTCGAGATGGCGATCCGCGATGGCGGGGCGCGGTCGGTGATGAGCTCGTACGTGGAGATCGACGGCGAGCCGGTCAGCGGCGTGGCGCGGTACCTCACCGGGATCCTCCGTGACCGCTGGGGCTTCGACGGCGTGGTGGTCTCCGACTACTTCGCCGTGGAGTTCCTGCACAGCATGCACGGCGCGGCCCTCGACCGGGGCCACGCTGCCGACCTCGCGCTGCACGCCGGCATCGACGTCGAGCTGCCCAACGGCGATGCGTTCGCCGGCCCGCTCGCCGACCGGCTGGCCTCGGGGGAGACCGACATCGCCCTCGTCGACCGCGCGGTCCTCCGCGTCCTCGCCGAGAAGGAGGAGCTGGGCCTCCTCGACGAGCTCTTCGACACCCCGCCCACCGACATCGACCTGGACAGCCCCGCGCACCGCGCCGTGGCGCACCGGCTCGCTGCCGAGTCCGTGATCCTGCTGACCAACGACGGCGTGCTCCCGCTCGCGACGGCGCCCACCGCCATCGCGGTCATCGGCCCCAACGCCGACTCCGCCGAGGCGCTCATGGGCTGCTACTCCTTCGCGAACCACGTGCTGGCGATGCACCCCGGGGTCCCGCTCGGGTTCGAGATCCCGTCGGTCCTCGAGTCCCTGCGCCTCGAGCTCCCGGACTCCACCCTCGTGCACGAGCGGGGCTGCGGCGTCGAAGGGGTCGACCGCTCGGGCATCCCCGCCGCCGTTTCGGCCGCGCAGGCCGCCGATGTCGCGGTGGTGGTCGTCGGCGACCGGTCCGGCCTGTTCGGCCGCGGCACGGTGGGCGAGGGCAACGACGTCGAGTCGCTCGAACTGCCGGGCGTGCAGCGCGAGCTGATCGAGGCCGTCGTGGCGACCGGAACCCCGGTCGTCGTGGTCATCGTCTCCGGCAGGCCGTACGTCGTGGACTGGGCGGTGGGGGCCGAGGCTCCCGGGGCCGTTCTCCAGACCTTCTTCCCGGGCGAGGAGGGCGGCGCAGCGCTGGCCTCGATCATCTCGGGCCGGGTCGCGCCCTCGGGCCGGCTGCCCGTCTCGATGCCCCGCTCGGCGGGGGCTCAGCCGTACTCGTACCTGCACCCGCGGCTCGGCGGGCCGTCGGAGGTGACGAGCGTCGACAGCACCCCGGTGCTGCCCTTCGGGCACGGCCTCACCTACACGGAGTTCAGCCACGACCAGCTCGCCGTCGCGACTCCGGTCGCGGCGGGCCAGGCGCTCACCGCCTCCGTCCGCGTGCGCAACACGGGAGCGCGGGCCGGCACCGACGTCGTGCAGCTCTACGCCCACGACCGCTACGGCAGCGTCACGCGCCCGGTCGCGCAGCTGGTCGCGTACCACCGGCTCGACCTCGAGGCGGGCGAGTCGGCGACCGTCACCTTCAGCGTTCCCGCGTCGCTGCTGGGCTTCACCGGCGCCGACGGGGTGCGCATCGTCGAGGCGGGCGAGTTCGACCTGTGGGTCGGCCCGTCGGTCGCGGTCAAGGAGGCGTCGACGACCATCGAGGTCCTCGGCCCCGACCACGTGCTGTCCGCCTCCGACGAGCGGATCGGCAGTGCGGTGGTCGAGCGGTCGCGCGCGAAGGAGAGCCCCACCAACGAGACCGCAGTGGAGATCGATGCTGCGCCCCGCTAACCCGATCCTCCGCGGGTTCCAGCCCGACCCGAGCATCTGTCGTGTCGACGGCACGTTCTACATCGCCACCTCGACGTTCGAGTACCTGCCGGGCATCCCGATCCACGCCAGCACCGACCTCGTCGAGTGGCGGCTGATCGGGCACGCGATCCACGACGAGAGCCAGTTCGACTTCGGCGCGGTTCCCGACTCGCGCGGCATGTTCGCGCCCACCATCCGCCACCACGACGGCCTGTTCTACGTCGCCTGCACCCAGATGGACGGCGGCGAGGTCTCGGGCAGCTTCTACGTGACAGCTCGGGATGCCGCGGGCCCGTGGTCGCGCCCGGTGCTGCTGCCCGACGCCCGGGGCATCGACCCCTCGCTGTTCTTCCACGAGGGCCGCGCCTGGTGGACCGGGTGCCGCGAGGTGCTCGAGCCCGAGTTCGAGGGGGAGACCGAGGTGTGGCTGCGCGAGCTCGACCTCGAGCGCGGCGAGCTCGTCGGCGACGAGACGGTGATCTGGACCCGCACGCAGTACCGCGCCGCCTGGGCCGAGGCACCGCACCTGTACTTCCGCGACGGCTGGTTCTACCTGGTGACCGCCGAGGGCGGCACCTCCTTCGAGCACTCGGTGATGGTGGCCCGCTCGCGCGAGGTCGCGGGGCCGTACCTCCCGTGCCCGCGCAATCCCGTGCTCACCCACCGCCACCTGGGCCACGGCGCGGAGGTGCAGAACGTCGGCCACGGCGACCTCGTCGAGGACGGCGACGGGCAGTGGTGGATGGCCGTGCTCGCCAGTCGCCCGATCGACGGCCATCACATCCTCGGGCGTGAGACGCACCTCGCCCGCGTCGACTGGGAGGACGGCTGGCCGGTCGTGAACCCCGGGCTCGGGCTGCTCGACCCGCCGGTAGCGGATCCGGGCTCCTGGGGCTCCTCGGGTGCCCCAGACCCCGCCGACTTCCTCTCGGTGCGCGGGTTCGCGACCTTCGCCACGCCCCTCGACGGAGGCCTGGAGCTGCGGCCCGGCGCGCTGCTGCGGAGGCTCACGAGCACCGACAGTACGGTCACGGTGGCCCTCCGGCTCGGCGAGGGGGCGGTCGCCGGCCTGGTGCTGCGCCAGAGCGACGCCGCGAGCGTTCGGCTCGAGGCCGCGGCATCCGGCGACGGCATCTCCGTGCGCCTGGGGGACTCGACGGTCCGCCTGCCCGCCGGCAGTGTGGCGCTCTCCGCTCGCGTGACGCCGGGAGGCATCTCGTGGAGTGCCGGTGAGGCGGCACTCGGCGAGACTGAGCTGAGCGAGCTGAGCACCGAGACCGCGGGCGGCTTCGTGGGCACGACCTGGGGGCCGTACGTGGCATCCGGGAGCGCGCTCTTCACCGCCTGGACGCAGACCGACCGCAGCTGACGGAGGGTGCGGCGGCCGCCCTAGCCGACGGCCGCCGCTGGACTCGGGCCGCTAGCCCCGTTTGCGCGTGCGCGCCGCGAACCGCTGCTGGAGCAGCACCGCGACCACGATGATCACGCCCTTCGCAACCGCCTGCACGGAGGTGTTGAGGTTGTTCTGCGTGAAGATGTTCGTGAGCGTCTGGAAGATCAGGACGCCGAAGACCGTGCCCACGATGGTGCCGCGGCCGCCGATGAGCAGGGTGCCGCCGACCACGACGGCGGCGATGGCGTCGAGCTCGTAGAGCGTGCCGTGGGTCGAGGTGCCCGCGGTGGTGCGGCCGAGCATCATGACGCCGGCGATTCCCGCCGTGAGGCCTGACAGGGCGTACAGGTACACGGTGTGGCGCTTCACCTTGAGCCCGGCGAGCCGGGCCGCCTCGCGGTTGCCGCCGATCGCGACAGTGCGGCGGCCGAAGGTCGTGCGGTTGAGCAGCAGCCAGCCGAGCACCGCGACGACGATGAAGATCCAGATGAGCACGGGGATGCCGAGGAGGTTGGATCGGAAGAACTCGATGAAGTCCTGCGAGCGCACGATCTGGGTGGTGCGGTTCGACAGGATCTCGGCGAGACCGCGAGCTCCGACGAGCATCGCGAGGGAGGCCATGAACGCCACCACGTTGCCGTAGGCGATGACTATGCCGTTGACGATCCCGGCGACCGTGCCGACGAGGATCGCGACGACGACCATGATGAGCCAGCTCGCCTCGGCGAGGGACTGCACGACCGTGAGGGTCGCGACCACGCTGCTGAGACCCAGGACGGACCCCACCGACAGGTCGATGCCGCCGCCGATGATGACGAAGGTCATGCCGATGGTCAGCACGCCGACGATCGAGGCCGCACGGACGATCGTGAGGATGTTGTCGACGTTGGTGAACCTGTCGCCCGCCGTGATGGTGCCGACGGCGAACAGCACGAGCAGCGCGATGATGAGGCCGAAGTTGCGCCCCGCGCCGCTGCCGAGGAAGCGCGCGAACCAGTTGCGCTCGTCCTTCGAGTCGTGGGTCGCCTCGGGGGGCGCGACGGGCGCTACCGGCTCGGCCGAGGGGACAGTGGTCGGCTCGCTCACGCGGCACTTCCTTCCATGACGAGGTCGAGCACGCCGTGCTCGTCGATGTCGTTTGCGTTGACGGTGGTGAGGACCTTGCCCTCGGCGACCACGAGGACGCGGTCGGCCAGGCCGAGCACCTCCTCGATCTCGCTGGAGACGATCACGATGGCGGTGCCGGAGGCGGAGAGCCGCCGGATGAGTGCGTAGATCTCGGCGCGCGCGCCGACATCCACGCCGCGGGTGGGCTCGTCGAGCAGCAGCACCGTGGTGCCGTGCACGAGCCAGCGCGCGAGCAGGATCTTCTGCTGGTTGCCGCCCGAAAGGGTCCCGGCCGCGCGATCGGGATCCGCCGGCCGCAGCTCGAGCGCCTCGATCTGCTCCCGGGCCGCGGCGCGCTCGGCGCCCTCGCGGAGGAAGGAGAGCCGGGCGAAGCGGGCGAACGACGAGAGGGTCACGTTCTTGAAGATGGGCTCGTCGAGGAGGAGCCCCTGGCTCTTGCGCTCCTCGGGGGAGAGGCCCATGCCGTGGTTGACCGCGTCGCGCACCGAGCCGGGCGCGAGGCGCTCGCCGGAGAGGGTGACGGTTCCGGAGGTCGGCTTGAGCGCGCCGTAGATGGCCTCGAGGATCTCGGAGCGGCCGGAGCCGACGAGACCGGCGAGCCCCACGATCTCTCCGGCGCGGACGGTCAGGTCGACGCCCTCGAAGACGCCCGCCACGGAGAGGTCGGAGACGGCGAGCACCTCGGGCGCGGCATCCGGAACAGGCACCGCCGGGGGGAAGACGTTCTCGACGTCGCGGCCCGTCATGAGGCGGATCAGCTCGCTCGTCGGCGTGTCCTTCACCGAGAGGCCGCTCGCCGTACTGCGGCCGTCCTTGATGACGGAGATGCGGTCGCCGATCTGGCGGATCTCCTCGAGGCGGTGCGAGATGTAGACCACCGAGATGCCCGAGCTCGTGAGCTCGTTCACCACGCGGAACAGGTTCTTGACCTCCTCGGAGTCGAGCACCGCGGAGGGCTCGTCCATGATGATGAGGCGGGTGTCGCGCGAGAGCGCGCGGGCCATGCTGACGATCTGCTTGTTGGCGGGGGAGAGCGTGCCGACCTCGCGACTGGGCGAGAGGTCTCCGTGCCCGAGGCGCGAGAGCAGCTCGCGCGTGACCTGGTTCGCTCGGCGGCGGTTGAGGAAGCCGGCGGTGGCGTGCTCGTGCCCGAGGAAGATGTTCTCGGCGATGGTGAGGCCGTCGACGACGTCGAGCTCCTGGTACATCGTCGCGATGCCCAGGTCGAGCGCTGCCACCGGATCGTCGATCGTGATCGGCTCGCCGCGCCAGAGGATCTCCCCCTCGTCGGGTGTGTAGACCCCTGCGAGCGTCTTGATGAGGGTCGACTTCCCGGCGCCGTTCTGGCCGAGGATGACGTGCACCTCGCCCGGCGCGATGGAGAAGTCGACGCCGCGGAGGGCGCGGACGGGCCCGAAACTCTTGGTCACTCCGCGCACTTCGAGGAGTGGCTGCCCATGGTCGGCACTGATCATAGGACGCACACTACAGAGGCCGACCAGTTCTGTCGAGCTTCGAAAAAAGTGGCACTACTTTTGCCGATTCTCGTAAAAACTCTGATATGTTGCATCAAACGTCAATGTGGACCGAGTGATGACAGCCCAGCCGCCAGGCCGGAACATCGCCAATGCACCTCCTCATTGGCGACCAGATACTGCATTTCACTTACCAAGGAGGAAGTACATGCTGGCAACACGTATGAGCCGGAAACTGCTCATCACTGCAGGCGCATCCCTCGCTGTCGCAGGCCTGCTCGCAGGCTGCACGGCGGGCACCGCCGAGAACACCGGTCCGGATGAGAGCACCGTCGAGGGCAACGAGGCCACGGGTGACACCATCACCATCGGCTTCTCCGGCCCCGCGGCCGACCACGGCTGGCTCGGCGCGATCAACAACGCGGCGATCGCCGAGGCGAAGAAGTACTCGGACATCAACCTCGTTGTCGCGGAGGGCACGAACGACGCCAACCTCCAGATCAGCCAGGTCGAGACGTTCATCAACGACAAGGTCGACGCGATCGTGCTGCTGCCCACCGATGGTGCGGCGCTGACCGAGGTCGCGATCCAGGCCATGAACGCGGGCATCCCGGTCATCAACGTCGACCGCGAGTTCTCGAGCACGTTCGCCGCTCGCGTCACCATCCTCGGCGACAACTACGGCATGGGCGTGAGCGCTGGCACGTACATCTGCGAGCAGCTGGGCGACAACCCGGATGCCATCATCGCCGAGATCGCCGGCATCGACTCGCTGCCCCTCACGCAGGCCCGCAGCGAGGGCTTCGCCAAGGCGCTCGGCGACTGCGGCCTCAAGGTCTCCAACCGCGTCGCCGCCGACTTCACCGTCGCCGGTGGCGAGGCCGTGACCTCGCAGCTGCTCTCCGCCGCACCGAAGATCGACGCGATCTGGAACCACGATGACGACCAGGGCGTCGGCGTCCTCGCCGCCATCGCCGCCTCCGGCCGCAACGAGTTCTTCCTCGTCGGCGGTGCCGGTTCGGCCAACGCGATGCGCGAGATCCAGTCGGGCACGAGCGTCCTCAAGGCGACGGTCATCTACCCGTCGACCCAGGCCGCTGACGGCATCCGCCTGGCCCGCCTCGTCGTGCAGGGCAAGGCCCTGAGCGACCTGGTCGAGATCGAGGTTCCGACCCGTATCGTGCTCAACGCGCCCGTCGTCACGGCGGACAATGTGGAGCAGTACATCGGCTCGGCCTTCGAGTCCTAAACCGACTCACGACAGGGTGCCCGTCAGGAGCTTTCCGGGCGGGCACCCTTAGAGTCACTAGCGTCACAACCGAGGAGTGAAGAAGAGATGCCAGAGAAGCCCCGCCTGAATGTGGCGATGATCGGCCACGGGTTCATGGGTGCAGCGCACTCGCAGGGCTGGCGGGTCGCACCGCGCTTCTTCGACCTCGGCGCCACCCCCGTCATGCAGGTGGTCGTCGGCCGCACCGGCGCCGGCGCCTCCGCCGAGAAGTGGGGCTGGAACGAGTCCGCCACCGACTGGCGCGAGGTCATCGCCCGCGACGACATCGACATCGTCGACATCGTCACCCCCGGCGACTCGCACGCCGAGATCGCCATCGCGGCCCTCGAGGCCGGCAAGCACGTCCTGTGCGAGAAGCCCCTCGCCAACACCGTCGCCGAGGCACAGGCGATGACGGATGCCGCGGAGGCCGCATCCCGCAACGGAGTCATCTCCATGCTGGGCCACACTTACCGCCGCCTGCCCGCCACCACGTTCGCCCGCGACCTCGTCGCGGCCGGAAAGCTCGGCGAGATCTACCAGGTGCGCGCGAGCTACCTGCAGGACTGGCTGACCGACCCCGCCACCCCTCTCGCCTGGCGCCTGCAGAAGGACCTCGCCGGCTCCGGCGCCCTGGGCGACATCGGCGCGCACATCATCGACCTCAGCCAGTTCATCACCGGCATGAAGCTCACCAGCGTCTCGGGGACGATGGAGACGATCATCCACGAGCGCCCCATCCTCGAGAGCGCCTCCGGCCTCGGCGGCAAGGGCGGTGCCGAGAAGGGGCAGGTCACCGTCGACGACGTGGCGCTGTTCACCGGCCGCTACGACTCCGGGGTGCTCGGTATCTTCGAGGCGACCCGCTTCGCGACCGGCCGCAAGAACGCCCTGCGCGTGGAGGTCTCCGGCTCGAAGGGCGCCCTCGCCTTCGACCTCGAAGACCTCAACTCCTTGGAGTTCTACGACAACACCGCCGCTCCCGAGGTGCGCGGCTTCACGAAGATCCTCGTGACCGAGCCCGAGCATCCGTACATCGCCAACTGGTGGCCCGCCGGGCACATGCTCGGCTACGAGCACGCCTTCTCGCACCAGGCCAAGGACTTCGTCGACGCCGTCACCACGGCCACCCCCGCGAGCCCGTCGTTCGCCGACGGGCTGCAGGTGCAGCGCGTCCTCGCCGCCGTCGAGGCGAGCGCGGGCAACAGCAGCGCCTGGACAGAAATCTAAAGGAGAGAGCAATGCCGCGTCCCGTCACCCTGTTCACCGGCCAGTGGGCCGACCTCCCCCTCGAAGAAGTCGCGAAGCTCGCCTCCGGCTGGGGCTACGACGGCCTGGAGCTCGCGTGCTGGGGCGACCACCTCGACCCGAGCCGCTGGGACGACGCCGAGTACGTGCAGGGCAAGCTCGACCTGCTCGACAAGTACAACCTCAAGGTGTGGGCGATCTCGAACCACCTCAAGGGCCAGGCGGTCTGCGACGACCCGATCGACCAGAGGCACCGCGACATCCTGCCCGACGCCATCTGGGGCGACGGCGACCCCGAGGGCGTGCGCCAGCGCGCGGCCGAGGAGATGAAGAACACCGCCCGCCTCGCTGCTGCGCTCGGGGTGAAGACCGTGATCGGATTCACCGGCTCGAGCATCTGGAAGTACATCGCCATGTTCCCGCCGGTGAGCCAGGAGGCCATCGACGCCGGCTACCAGGACTTCGCGGACCGCTGGAACCCCATCCTCGACGTGTTCGACGAGGTGGGCGTGCGCTTCGCCCACGAGGTGCACCCGTCGGAGATCGCGTTCGACTACTGGTCGACAGTTCGCACCCTCGAGGCGATCGGCCACCGCGAGGCGTTCGGCCTCAACTGGGACCCGAGCCACTTCGTCTGGCAGGACCTCGACCCGGTCGGCTTCCTCTGGGACTTCAAGGACCGCATCTACCACGTGGACTGCAAGGACACGAAGAAGCGCATGGACAACGGCCGCAACGGCCGCCTCGGCTCGCTCCTGCCCTGGGCTGACGGCAACCGCGGCTGGGACTTCATCTCGACCGGCCACGGCGATGTGCCGTGGGAGTCGAGCTTCCGGATGCTCAACCAGATCGGATACGAGGGACCCCTCTCGGTCGAGTGGGAGGACGCCGGGATGGACCGCCTCATCGGCGCCCCCGAGGCCCTCGAGTTCGTGCGCAGGCTCGCGTTCGACCCGCCCGCCGCGGCGTTCGACGCCGCGTTCAGCTCGAAATAGCTACGCTGGGCCAGTGACGGAGGTACGGGCGGAGCTGCGGGGCAACAACCTCGACCTGGTGCGCCGTCGCAACCTCTCGCTGATCCTCGGGCGGGTGCACGCCCTCGGCGCCGTCTCGCGCGCTCAACTTACCCGGGAGACCGGGCTCAACCGCTCCACGATCGCGGCGCTCGTCGCGGAGCTCGTGCAGCTGGGCCTCGTCCTCGAGACCGAGCCCGACCAGACGAACCTCGTCGGCAGGCCGAGCCCGGTGATCGTGCCGAGCGACCGCACTGTCGCCATCACGGTCAACCCGGAGATCGACGCCGTGAGCATCGGCCTTGTCGCGCTCGGCGGCCGGGTCATCCGGCAGACCCGCTATGACACCGAGCACATCCCCACCGCGCGGGAGGTGGTCGACATCACGGCGGCCGCGATCGACGCGATGCGCGGGGAGCTCGAGAGCACCTACCGCACGGTCGGCATCGGTCTGGCCATTCCGGGGCTCGTACGGGCCGACGACCAGCTCGTGACCCTCGCGCCGCACCTGGACTGGCACAACGAGCCCGTCGGCGACATGCTGCGCGCGGCCACCGGCTACGACGTGGTGGCCGGCAACGACGCGAGCCTGGGCGCGATCGCCGAGAGCATGCGCGGCGCCGGTCGCGGCATCGACGACCTCGTGTACCTCAACGGCGGCGCGAGCGGCATCGGCGGCGGCATCATCGCGGGCGGCGTGCTGCTCGGCGGCACGTCCGGCTACGCGGGCGAGATCGGCCACACGCTCGTCAACAGCTCCGGGGCGGCCTGCCACTGCGGGGCGTCGGGATGCCTCGAGACCGAGGTCTCCCGCGAGCCGCTGCTCGACGTGCTCGGACTCGACCAGCCGGAGCTCCTCGAGGCGGCGCTCCTCGAGCGCTACGCCGCCGGGGACCCCGACGTGGTCGCCCTCGTCGACCGCCAGGCGGCGTTCCTCGCCCGAGCGCTGGCGAACACCGTGAACGTGCTCAACCCGCGGCTCATCGTGCTCGGCGGCTTCCTCGGCTCCCTCTACGCGGCGGCGCCCGAGGCACTCTCGGCGGCGGTCGCGTCCCTCGCGCTCGTGGGCCCGCGCTCCGAGGTTCAGCTCGCGCGAGCGACCCTCGGGAACGCCATCCTCACCGTCGGCGCGGCCGAGATCGCCTTCGCCAAGCTCATCGACGACCCCGCCGCCTCGGCGGTTTCTGACAAGGACCCGACCTCCGCTAGCCTGTAGTCGCTTTGACTACCGTCGTTCACCCCGGTGACTCTCTCACACCCCGCCAGCGCCTCGTCTACGTGCTCGTGCTGGGGGCGCTGACCGCACTCGGCGCCTTCACGATCGACCTCTACCTGCCGGCATTCCCGGTGATCGAGGGCGAGTTCGACGTGCCCACGGCACTCATCCAGCTCACGCTCACGGCGACCACGGTCGGCTTCGCCGTCGGGCAGCTGCTCGTCGGCCCGTGGACCGACCGCGTGGGCAGGCGGGTTCCGCTGATCGCGGCCACGAGCATCCATGTCGCCGCCAGCATCGGGGTCGCGCTCGCGCCGTCGATCGAGGTGCTGTTCGTGTTCCGGGTGCTGCAGGGGATCGGTGCGGCGGCGGGCGGCGTCGTCGCGATGGCGATCGTGCGCGACCTGTTCGGCGGGCTCCCCCTCGTGCGGATGCTCTCGCGCCTGTCGCTCGTCAACGGCCTCGCGCCCATCCTCGCCCCCGTGATCGGGTCGCAGCTGCTGCTCCTCGTGCCGTGGCGCGGCATCTTCGTGTTCCTGGCCGTGTACGGCGCGCTCGCCCTCGCCGCCTCCGTGTTCTTCCTCGTCGAGACGCTGCCGAAGGCCCGCCGCGTGGACCTCGGCCACAGCACGGCTCGGCAGCGGTACGGCGCCCTGTTCTCCGACCGGATCTTCGTCGGCATCGCGATCATCGCGGGCCTCACGTTCTCCGGTCTCTTCGCGTACCTCTCGTCGAGCTCCTTCCTGTTCCAGCAGGTCTACGGGCTCGATGCCCAGCAGTTCGGATTCCTGTTCGCGATCAACTCGCTCGGCGTGGTCGGGGGAGTGCAGGCGAGCTCGTTCCTCGCGAGGTACATCGGCCCCCAGTGGATCCTCGCCGGTGCCCTCACGGTCCTTCTTTTGTCTGCCGCGACGATCGTCGTGCTCGACTCGCTCGGCTTCGGGCTCGTCGGCATCCTCGTGCCCCTGTGGTTCTTCATCGCGGCGTGCGGGTTCAGCTTCCCGTGCACCCAGGTGCTCGCGCTGGCCAACCACGGCAGCGAGGCGGGCACGGCGGCGTCGCTGCTGGGCGCGCTCAACTTCGGCCTCGCGGGGGCGATCTCCCCGATCGTGGGGCTGTTCGGCATCACCAGCGCAGTGCCGATGGGCGCGATCATGGGATGCACGGCGGTCCTGTCGATCATCGTGCTCTGGTCCGTCGTGCGCCCGTGGACGGTGCCGGCGCTCGCTCGCTGACGCGCGCGCCGCGCCGCCGCCGCGCCGCGCCGCGCCGCCCGCCCGTCGAGAGTGCAGTTTGACGGTGTCTAGTCG
>NZ_JBXATB010000010.1:0-107354 GCF_058809925.1 Rhodoglobus sp. GW821-FHT12B09
CCGCGCGCCCCGCGCCCCGCCGCGCCCCACCCCACTCGGCGAGAGTGCAGTTTGACGGGGTCGCGGGCGGAGTGCACCCCGTCAAACTGCACTCTCAAGGGCGGCGGGCGGGCAGGGCGGCCGCGCGGGCGGCGGGCAGCGAGCCCGGGCAGCGGCCCGGGCGGCCAGCGTGCCGCGAGCGTACGCGCATCCATTCAGGAATCTGCCCTAGCGTGGACTGATGTCCCAGCCGATCTCGGAACCCCGCGCCCGCGTCGTCGCCCGCCGCTGGCCCCTCATCAGCGGCGGAATCGCGATCGCCCTCGTCTTCGTGCTCGGAGCGATCGTGGGCCTGCGCGCCAACCCCTACGGCTTCGACGCCGAGTGGCTCGAGGAGCTTGTCGAGCACCGCAGCCCGCTGTGGGACGTGCCCGCTTTCGTCATGAGCTTCTTGGGCGGCGGGTGGTTCGGGGTGCTTCTGGTGCCGATCGGCGTGGCCGTCGCGCTGCTCGCGGCGCGGAAGCCGTGGTCGGCGCTGTACTTCGTGCTCGCCTCCGCCCTCAGCGCGGGAGTGGTGCAGGTGCTCAAGAGCCTGTTCGCCCGCGCGCGCCCGCAGGAGATCCTGGTGGCCGCCGACTTCGGCTCGTTCCCCTCCGGCCACGTCGCGAACGCCGCCACGATCTCGGTGGCCCTCGCGATCATCCTGCAGCGGCGCTGGGTGTGGTTCGCGGGCTCCGCCTGGACGATCCTCATGATCTTCAGCCGCACCTACCTCGGAGCCCACTGGTTGAGCGACACCATCGGCGGGCTGCTGCTCGGGGCTGCCGTCGCCGCGCTGGTATGGGCGCCGTTCGCCCTCAAGCTGCAGAAAGAGTGGTCACCGCGCGCCCAGCCCGATAGCGTCTCACCATGAGAATCCTCCTGGTCGGTGCCGGCGGTGTCGGCGACGCGATCGCCAAGATCGCCGCACGGCGCGACTTCTTCGAGACCATGATCGTGAGCGACTACGACGTCACCCGCGCCGAGCGGACCATCGCCTGGATCGAGTCCAAGGGCCAGGCCCGCGGCCGGTTCGTCGCCGCGAAGATCGACGCGTCCGACCCGGACAACGTGGCGGCCGTCGCGAAGGAGCACGGCGCCACCCACGTCATGAACGCGGTCGAGCCCAAGTTCGTGCCCACCATCTTCGCGGGGGCGCTCGCCGCGGGCGCCGACTACCTCGACATGGCGATGAGCCTGTCGGAGCCGCATCCCACGAACCCGCACGAGGAGACCGGCGTCAAGCTCGGCGACGACCAGTTCGCGCAGGCGCCCGACTGGGAGACAGCCGGCCGCCTCGCCCTCGTGGGCATGGGCGTCGAGCCCGGCCTCTCCGACGTCTTCGCCCGCTACGCCGCCGACCACCTGTTCAGCGACATCGACGAGCTCGGCACCCGCGACGGCGCGAACCTGGTCGTGCGCGACGAGGCCGGCAACGAGATCTTCGCCCCCTCCTTCAGCATCTGGACGACCATCGAGGAGTGCCTCAACCCGCCCGTCGTGTGGGAGAAGGACCGCGGCTGGTACACCACAGCGCCGTTCAGCGAGCCCGAGGTGTTCGTCTTCCCCGAGGGCATCGGCCCGGTGGAGTGCGTCAACGTCGAGCACGAGGAGGTGCTCCTCATGCCGCGCTGGGTGGACGCCAAGCGCGTCACGTTCAAGTACGGGCTCGGCGACGAGTTCATCGGCATCCTCAAGACCCTGCACCAGCTCGGCCTCGACAAGACCGAGCCGCTGCGCGTGCGCTCCGCCGACGGCCCCGTGATGGTCGCCCCCCGCGATGTCGTGGCGGCGGGACTGCCCGACCCGGCCACGATCGGGCCCCGGATGACCGGCAAGACCTGCGCGGGCCTGTGGGTCACGGGCACGGGTGTCGACGGGAAGCCGCGCGAGGTGTACCTGTACCACGTGAGTGACAACGAGTGGACGATGGCCGAGTACGAGGCCCAGTGCGTCGTGTGGCAGACCGCGCTCAACCCCGTGATCGCGCTCGAGCTGCTCTCGAACGGCACGTGGAAGGGCACCGGCGTGCTCGGCCCGGAGGCGTTCGATGCCAAGCCGTTCCTCGACCTCATGGCGCAGCCGCTCGACGAGGGCGGCTACGGCCAGGCCTGGGGCCTCGAAGACCGACTGGCGTGATCCGCGCGTACCGTCCGGACGACCTCCCGGCGCTGCGCCGCATCTGCCTGCTCACCGGTGACGACGGCACGGATGCCACGGGCCGGTACCCCGACGACGGGCTCCTGCCCGACGCCTTCCTCGAGCCCTACGCCACCCTCGTGCCGGAGACGTGCTGGGTGGCCGAGCTCGAGGGCCGCCCGGCCGGCTACCTCGTCGCCGCGCTCGGCACCGCGGCATTCCTCGATCGGTGGCGGGATGAGTGGACCCCCGTGTTCCGCGCGCGGCACCCGCACCGCGAGAGCGGGCCGGAGTGGCTGTACGACGTCGGCGACGGGGAGGAGCCGCGCTACGGGGCGGCCGTAGCCCAGCGCTATCCGGCGCACTTCCACATCGACCTGCTGCCCGAGGCGCAGGGGCGGGGCACCGGTCGAGCCCTGCTGCGGCAGCTCGGGCTCGCAGCCGTCGCGGCGCGCGTGCCGGGCATCCACCTCTCCATGTCGCCCACCAACTCGCCCGCCCGCGCCTTCTACGACCGCCTCGGCTTCGAGCACCTCGGCGTCGGCCGTGACTCGGTCGTGCTGGGCATCGCACCGGCCCGCCTCGTCTAGCCTTGCTCCATGAGTGACGCTGCAGCACAGGTCGAAGCCGCGAAGCGGGCGCTCGCCGAGGCGGAGGCGGCCCTCGCCGCGGAGCAGGCGCGCGCGGCGGCTCTCGAAGCGCCCGCCACGAGCCCCTCGAGTGCCTCAGGAAGCGCGCCGCTGACCGCCGACCAGGTCGCCGCCGTCAAAGCCGGTTACACGTTCGACGCCCCGGCGCTGGAGATGGGCGCCCTCGTGAACGGCGAGCCGCTCGCCGACGTGCCGGTGCGGATCCCGCTCGCCATGGTCAACCGGCACGGCCTCGTGGCCGGTGCGACCGGAACCGGCAAGACGAAGACGCTGCAGGTCCTCGCCGAGCAGCTCTCCGCCCACGGTGTGCCGGTCTTCGCCGCGGACATCAAGGGCGACCTGTCGGGCATCGCGACCGCGGGGGAGTCCAGTGAGAAGCTGCTCGAGCGCGCGGCGGGCATCGGCCAGCACTGGTCGGGCGCCGCCAGCCCTACGGAGTACTTCACGCTCGGGGGCGTCGGCACGGGCATCCCGATCCGCGCCACGGTGAGCAGCTTCGGCCCGCTGCTGCTCTCCAAGGTGCTCGGCCTCAACAACACCCAGGAGTCGAGCCTCGGCCTCGTGTTCCACTACGCCGACCAGGCGGGGCTGCCGCTCGTCGGCCTCGACGACCTGCGCGCCGTGCTGCAGTGGCTGGTGAGCGACGAGGGCAAGCCCGAGCTGAAGAGCATGGGCGGGCTGAGCGGGGCCACAACGGGCGTGATCCTGCGCGAGCTCATGGGCTTCTCCGACCAGGGCGCCGACGTGTTCTTCGGGGAGCCCGAGATCGACACCTCCCTGTTCCTGCGCACGACGCCGGACGGGAAGGGCATCGTGAGCCTGCTCGAGATCCCCGGCGTGCAGGACCGGCCCGCGGTGTTCTCCACGTTCCTCATGTGGCTGCTGGCCGACCTGTTCAACGACCTGCCCGAGGTCGGCGACATCGACAAGCCGAAGCTCGTGTTCTTCTTCGACGAGGCGCACCTCCTCTTCAAGGACGCGTCGAAGGACTTCATCGACTCGATCACCCAGACCGTGCGCCTCATCCGCTCGAAGGGTGTCGGCATCTTCTTCGTGACCCAGACTCCGAAGGATGTCCCCTCCGACGTGCTCGCCCAGCTGGGCTCGCGCGTGCAGCACCAGCTCCGCGCGCACACGCCCGATGACGCGCGCGCCCTCCGCGCCACCGTCTCGACCTACCCGACCTCCGGGTACCAGCTCGGTGAGGTGCTGCAGGAGCTCGCGATCGGCGAGGCCGTCATCACGGTCATGAACGAGAAGGGCGCGCCCTCGCCCGTGGCCTGGACCCGCGTGCGCGCACCGCAGGGCTCCATGTCGCCGACACCGGCGCCCGCGGTCGAGGCGGCGGTGGCCGCGAGCCCGCTGCTGCCGGTGTACGGCACGCCCGTCGACCGGGAGTCCGCGTACGAGCTGCTTTCCGTGAAGATGAACGCCGCGGCCGAGGCGGACGCGCGGGCGGAGGCGGCGAAGGCCGCGACGGCGGCCGCGAAGGACGCCGCGAAGAACCAGGCCGACTACGAGCGCATGGTCCGCGACGCGCGCAAGGCCGAGCAGTCGCGCCGCCCCAGGGCAGCGCCCCGCACGACGACGCGCACCTCGACCCGCGCCCCGGACAACCCGATCGGCGACATCCTCGGCTCGCGCACCGGCCAGACCATCGTGCGCGAAGTGCTGAGGGGCATCTTCTCCACCCTCAAGCGAAAGTAGCGGCTAGTTCAGTTCCAGCCCGAGACCACGAACAGGGCGTAGACGAGCGCGCCCACCACGGCCGTGCCCGCGGTGAACGCGAGCGCGGCGATCACGGGCCGTCGCTCGAACCAGTACAGCAGTCCGGGATACTCGTCCCGCAGCTCGCGCGTCGAGACCGAGTCGTCCCGCGCGAGCTTGGGCACCTCCAGTACGGCGAGCACGCGGTCCATGCTCTCCCGCGACCAGAACTGCCCGCGCATCCGGATGACCTGCTTGCCCGTGCGGTCGCGCACGAACAGCTGCGGAAGTGTCTTCGTGCCGGATGCCTCGAACACATCGGCCACGAACACCGACCCGATCTCGCTGGACTCCACCCGCCGGGTTCGGCCGAAGAACCCGATCTCGGTGATGCTCGTGCGGTCCACCCAGATCGCGAGGCGGAAGTACGAGGCCGACGCGCCCACGACCGCGACCGTGGCGATGATCTGCGTCACGAGCACCGCCCGCCACGGACCGTTCGGGATCGTCAGGAAGTACAGCACCACGAACACCGGAGTCATGAACGCCACCACGGCGATGAGCCCCTGGCTGAAGACGGTCGGGATCGGGCGCAGCTTGACGCGCTCGGCACTGCCTGCTGCGACCACTGTCCCCCCACGGGTCTGGCAACTCTGCTTTGGCGGAGAATGGGGGATTCGAACCCCCGAGGGCTTTCACCCAACACGCTTTCCAAGCGTGCGCCATAGGCCACTAGGCGAATTCTCCTGGCGGCATCCCCGGACACCGGGAACAACCTCCAGCGATACTAACGTAAACTGGTCGCGGCTCCTCGCGTGGCGCCATCCAGGCCAACTCCCCCAGGGCGGAAACGCAGCAAGGGTAACCGGGCTCTGGCGGGTGCGCGAGGAGTCTCTTGTATTTTCGGCCAAGACCGGGTTCGTCGAATGACGCCGGTCGCCGAGCGTCGGTCGGCCGACGTCTCGCTAGCGCTCGACCTTGCAAGAGACGCCCATGAACGGCTGGCTCTCAACCGTTTAGTGTGGGCAGCATGGCCCGCTCGATATACATCACTTCTGCCGAAGGGCACTCGGGCAAGTCGACCGTCGCGCTCGGAGTCCTCGACACCCTGCTGCGGGGCGTCGAGCGCGTGGGGGTCTTCCGGCCCGTAGCGCGCTCGACGGACGAGCCCGACTTCGTGCTGGAGCTGCTGCTCGCCCACGACGGCGTGAACCTCGACTACGACGAGTGCGTCGGCGTCAGCTACGAGGAGGTGCACGACGACCCGGATGCCGCGCTCTCGCGCATCGTCGACCGCTTCAAGGCTGTCGAGCGCAAGTGCGACGCCGTCGTGATTGTCGGCTCGGACTACACCGACATCGCCACCCCCACGGAGCTCGCCTACAACGCCCGCATCGCCGCCAACCTCGGCGCACCGGTGCTGCTCGTGCTGACCGGGCGCGAGCCGGACGAGTCCCGGGCGCGGATGCCCGACGAGCTGCGGCAGGTCGCCGAGCTCAGCCTGCCCGAGCTGGCCGTCGCCCACGCGAGCCTGCTCGCCGTGATCGTCAACCGCGCCGACCCCGGGCAGCTCGACGGCATCATCGCCGCCGTCAACGCCGGAGTGCCCGTGTGGGCGATCCCCGAGGAGCCCTACCTCGTCGCGCCGACAGTGGCGGAGGTCATGCGCGCCGTCGACGGGACACTCCTCAAGGGCGACCCGGCGCTGCTGGCGCGGGAGGCCACCGGTGTCGTCGTCGCCGCGATGTCCATGGAGAACGTCCTGCCGCGCCTGATGGAGGGCGGCCTCGTCGTGATCCCGGGCGACCGCAGCGAGGTGCTGCTCGCGGCCCTCACCGCCCACGCGTCCGCCACGTTCCCCTCGCTCGCGGGCATCGTCCTCAACGGCGGCTTCGAGCTCCCGCCCGTGATCGACCGGCTGATCGAGGGCCTCGACCAGAGCCTGCCCATCGTGACGACGGAGCTCGGCACCTACGCAACCGCGCAGCGCGTCGCCCAGACCCGCGGCAAGCTCACCGCCACCGCGCAGCGCAAGATCGACACTGCCCTCGCCCTGTTCGAGAAGCACGTCGACTCGGACTTGCTCCTGACCGAGCTCGGCGCGGGGGAGTCCACGGCCGTGACCCCGCTCATGTTCGAGTACGCCCTGCTCGAGCGGGCGCGCTCCGACAAGAAGCGCATCGTGCTGCCCGAGGGCGGCGACGACCGCATACTGCAGGCGGCCGGGACGCTGCTGAGCCGAGGGGTCGTCGACCTCACCATCCTCGGGGACGAGGGCGAGATCCGCTCGCGCTCCGCGGGGCTCGGCGTCGACCTCGCCGCCGCCCAGGTCGTCAGCCCCACCGACCCGGAGCTGCGCGAGAAGTTCGCGGTCGAGTACGCCCGCCTCCGCGCCCACAAGGGCGTCACCGTCGAGGTTGCCCGCGACACCGTGACGGATGTCTCCTACTTCGGCACGATGATGGTGCACTTCGGCCTGGCCGACGGAATGGTCTCCGGCGCCGCCCACACCACGGCGCACACCATCACGCCCGCGCTGCAGTTCATCAAGACCGTCGAGGGTGTGGGCATCGTGTCGTCGGTGTTCTTCATGGCCCTCGACGACCGGGTGCTCGTCTACGGCGACTGCGCGATAGTCCCGGATCCGACCGCAGAGCAGCTCGCGGACATCGCGATCTCGGCCGCCGCCACGAGCGAGCAGTTCGGCATCGACCCCCGGGTCGCGATGCTCTCCTATTCGACCGGGGAGTCCGGCTCGGGAGCCGACGTGGACAAGGTCCGCGCGGCGACCGCCCTGGTCCGCGAGCGCCGGCCCGACCTGCCCGTGGAGGGGCCCATCCAGTACGACGCCGCTGCCGATGCGGCAGTCGCGAAGGCGAAGATGCCGGAGTCGGCGGTGGCCGGCCGCGCCACCGTCTTCATCTTCCCCGACCTCAACACGGGCAACAACACGTACAAGGCCGTGCAGCGCAGCTCCGGAGCTGTCGCGATCGGCCCGGTGCTGCAGGGCCTGCGCAAGCCGGTCAACGACCTCTCCCGCGGCGCGCTCGTGCGCGACATCGTGAACACCGTCGCCATCACGGCGATCCAGGCACAGGCGGTCGCCCAGTGACCCTCGCCTTCGTCGTCAACTCCGGCTCCTCCTCCATCAAGTGGGAGCTCGTGGACGTCGAGAGCGCGGAGAAGCTCAAGGGCGGGCTCGTCGAGCGCGTCACCGACCACGAGTCCGCGATGCTCGGCGTGCTCGAGGAGCTCGGCGACGTGCATCCCGCGGTCATCGGGCACCGGGTGGTGCACGGCGGCTCCGTGTTCACGGCCGCGACCCTCGTGACCGACGAGGTGGAGGCGGCGATCGACGAGCTCTCCGCGCTCGCGCCGCTCCACAACCCTGCCAACCTCGCGGGCATCCGGGCGGCGCGAGCGGCGTTCCCGGGCGTGCCGAACGTCGCCGTGTTCGACACGGCATTCCACCAGACACTGGCGCCGGAGGCGTACACGTACGCGATCGACGCCGGCGTCGCGCGCGAGAACGGTGTGCGCCGCTACGGCTTCCACGGCACGTCCTACCAGTACGTGGCGACGGCGTCGGCCGAGCTGCTCGGCAGGGCCGACGCGAAGCTCGTCGTGTTCCACCTCGGCAACGGCGCCTCCGTCGCGGCGATCGACGCCGGTCGGTCAGTCGAGACGTCGATGGGGATGACGCCCCTCGAGGGCCTCGTGATGGGCACCCGCTCGGGCGACCTCGACGCGGGCATCCTGTTCCACCTGGGCCGCGCCGGCTCGACGCTCGACGAGCTGGACACGCTCCTCAACCGACGCAGCGGGCTGCTCGGCCTGGCCGGCTCGGGCGACATGCGCGACGTGCAGGGCAAGGCCGCCGACGGCGACGCCGAGGCGCAGCTCGCCCTCGACGTGTACCACCACCGCCTGCGCCACTACCTCGGCGCGTACGTCGCGCTGCTCGGCGGCGCGGACGCGATCGTGTTCACCGCGGGGGTCGGTGAGAACAGCTCCGCGACCCGGGCCGCGGTCGTGCGCGGGATGGAGTGGCTGGGCATCGAGCTCGACGAGTCGCTCAACTCGGCGCCGTCGAAGGACGCGCGCGTCGTGTCATCCGGAGCCTCGCGCGTCTCCGTGCTCGTGGTGCCCACCAACGAGGAGCTCGAGATCGCGCGGCAGTCGGTGGCGCTGCTCTAGACGACCGGGTTGACCGTGCACGTGGGGTTCGCCCCGGCCAGCCCCATGGTGGCCGTGACGGTCGCCCACTTCGAGGTCCAGCCGCTGCTGTGGACGATGAGCATTCCCACGGACTTGCTCCCGCCGAGCAGCCCCGCCAGAAGGCCGGAGCCGAACTTGGTCGTGTAGGTCGGCCCGCCCGTGGTGGTGATCGAGCTGAGGAGCGCGCCCGTCACGACTTCGAGGCCGGTGACGTTGTAGTAGCCGTACCGCACATCCGCGAGGGCGTACCCGGCGGGCAGGCTCCAGGCGACCGTGATCACCGGGTTGAGCCCGAGCGCGCCGGGCGCGAGGGTGCAGGTCGCGCCGAGCACGGGCGGCGGCACAGTGAGCGCGCCGAACGCGCCGGTGGCGTTCTCGCTGTCGGCCCAGGACGCGAGGGTGGGCCGCGGTGGTGAGACGAGGAGCGCGGCCGCGACCGCCAGCACGCCGATCCCGACGAGCGCGCGCTTCACGACCGCCTCCGCAGCCGCGCGGCGAAGGCGAGCGCCAGCCCCACCGCGAGCGCGCCGAGCGCCGACGCGAGGGGCGCCCTGACGTCGGCCCCGGTGTAGGCGACCGCGGCCGGAGTGGTACCGGCCACGACGGTGCTGCCCGAGCCCGACGCGATGACCGACAGGCTCGCCGTGCCCGCGCGCATGGTCGGCGCGTTCGGGACCATCGCCTCGACGAGCAGCCACAGCTGGTGGTCGGTCGGCATGCTCGCGATCCGGGAGGCACTGCCCAGCACTCCGGATGCCGCCGCGAGCCCCATCACGGAGGTCCCGCCGGTAGCGCACGCCGTTCCCACCCAGCGCACCCCGCAGGCCGAGACCGACAGCCAGAGGCCTCGTGGGTCGGACACGAGCCCGCCCGACCCCGCGATCGCGAGGTCCACGACGCCGGGCTGGGCCGGGTGCGCGCTGATCCCGATCTGCCACCGCAAGGGAACGCCCGGCTGGAGGTCGGCCATCGCGTCCTTGTCGGCGATCGACACGAGGGTGATCGCCGTGCCCGAGATGGTCTCCTCTGTCACCGCGGCGTGCGCGGCGGGAGCCGGGATGACGGCCGCCGCTGCCGCCGCGACGATTACGAGTGCCGTGGCCGCGTGCCGCACTCGGGCCGAGGTGTGTGCGGCCGCTCGGCGGCGGAGGGGCCGCTCCCCGCGCGGCCAGAACGCCCAGGTGACGATCGCCGCAGCCCCGACCGTGAGTGCGCCGAGCGCGATCGGGTTGGAGGCTGCCGCCACCGCGTAGGCGAGGCCGGGCACGGAGAACAGCACTTTGCGCGCCGTCGTCACGACGTACGGCGCCGGGTCCTCGGTCGGGTTCGCATCCCCGCGCATCGTGATCGACACCGCTCCGCCCGGCAGCGGCGACACGGAGGTCACCCGGTGGGTGATGGGCAGGGCGTCCTGGCGGTCGACCGTGATGACGTCGCCGACGCGGATCTCCGCGCCCGTGACCTCCTCGACCACCGCGAGCGACCCGGTCGGGATGGTGGGGCTCATCGACCCCGTCTTGAACATGATGAGCGTGATGTGGAATACGACGGCGAGCACGACGAACAGGATGCACACCACCCCGCCGAACGCGGCGACGGTGAGCAGTGCGCTCCCCGCCCTCGCGGTGGCGCGTGCAGTCGCGGTCGTCGTGGCGCTCATCAGGGCACCGAGGTCGCCGTCACGTTCCAGGTGACCGTCACCGACTTGCCCTGCAGGAGCGGGTCGGCACCCGACGGCAGGTAGACGTCGAAGCAGTAGCCGACGGGCGAGCCCGCCGAGGCGGTGGCCGCCGGGAGCGACACCCCCGTGGGTCCCGCCGCGGAGAGCGAGGCGTAGGCGCCGGAGGTCCCCACGATGTAGGTGGGCGTGCCCGTCGAGAATGTCGTGGCGGAGCATCCCGCCGCCGTTATCGCCACCGCCTTGTACTGCAGCGCCGCGCCGAGGAACGGGGACGTGTCGCTGCCGCCGTTGGTCACCGTGGGCGCCACGAAGGTGAGAGTGCCCGCGACGGAGTTGGGCTTGGTGCGGACCAGCACGTAGCCGTAGCGGTGGGTGTCGGGCGACATGCCCGTGCCCGCGAAGGTGATGCTCGCGCCCGGCGCCGAGGTGTTGTCGCTCCAGCCCGCGCCGTCGATGCTCGACTGCGTGTCGAACTTGCTCGTCGCGAACGCGCCCGTCGCGAACTCGGTGTCGGTCCACGACGCGAGGGTCATGGTGGCGCCGACGCCGAGTACCAGTGCTCCGGCGAGCACGGCCCGCACTCTGGTGGAAGTGCGCGACCGCCCCGCCGCCGAGTGGCGGCCCATGGTGCTACGAGTTCGAGGTGGCGCTGAACTGCCAGGTGGCAGTGGCGGTGGTGCCCTGGGCGAGAGTCGCGTCCGAGGTCACCTGGATGCACAGCACGACGTCCGCGCCGGGGAGGGTGCCGTTGCCGGCACCGAGGGCGAACGGTGTCGCGCCGGTGGCAGAGCCGAGTGCGGTTCCCGCGGGCACGCGGGCGGTGCCGGTGGCGACCGGGGTGCAGGCCGCCACCGAGGGCACCTCGATCACGCCGTACGTGAGGTGGGATGCCGCGGCGCCGCTGCCGGCCGAGGAGAGCACGGTGCCGGTGCCCGCGACGGTGGTCGCGGCATCCAGGTGCAGCGCGAAGGCCGCCGCGACTGTCGAGCTCTTGCTCAGGTTGTCGAACCCCGTGGAGAACGTGAGCGCCGCGGGAACCCCCGGGTCGTCAGTGGCGTGCTCGCCGAAGGTGGTGCCGTCGGTGCTGCCCACGAGGTTGAAGTGGCCGGCGGTGAAGCTGCCGGTGGCGAACTCCTGGTCTGTCCAGGCGGCGAGAGTCATCGCCGCGCCGAGGCCGAGTACGAGGCCGCCGGCGAGAACCGCCCTGATTCGAGTGCTGCTGGTTGAGCCCGCAAGAGCAGGCGAGAATGCGTTCATCGGAAAGAGCCCCCTGATCGGGACCCGGCCCCCCCAGGTCGAATTCTGCCCCCGGATCGACGTCGACTCGAGAACAGCAGCAGGCTACGCCGGGGTCGAGCGGGGTACAAGGTATTTGACCCGTACTGGGGGCAGGGCGGGGTGCGCCCCCGTCCGGGGTGCGCCGTCGGTGCCGACGACTACTCTGGGTAGGTGGTCGCTGCCCTGTATCGCCGTTATCGGCCCGAGACGTTCGCGGAACTCATCGGGCAGTCACAGGTGACTGATCCGCTGCGCACGGCGCTGCGCACCGACCGGGTCAACCACGCCTACCTGTTCAGCGGCCCGCGCGGGTGTGGCAAGACGACGTCGGCGCGCATCCTCGCCCGCTGCCTCAACTGCGCTGAGGGCCCCACCGACACCCCGTGCGGGGTGTGCCCCTCGTGCGTCGAGCTGTCACGGGACGGCAGCGGCTCCCTCGACGTCGTCGAGATCGATGCCGCATCGCACAACGGTGTTGACGACGCGCGCGACCTCCGCGAGCGTGCCGTGTTCGCCCCGGCTCGCGACAGGTTCAAGATCTTCATACTCGACGAGGCGCACATGGTGACGCCCCAGGGGTTCAACGCGCTCCTCAAGATCGTCGAAGAGCCGCCGGAGCACGTCAAGTTCATCTTCGCGACCACCGAGCCCGAGAAGGTCATCGGCACTATCCGGTCGCGCACCCACCATTACCCGTTCCGGCTTGTGCCGCCAGCGCAGATGCTCGACTACGTGCAGCAGCTGTGCACTGCCGAGGGTGTGGAGGTCGAGCCCGGGGTCCTCCCGCTCGTCGTGCGCGCCGGTGGCGGGTCGGTGCGCGACACGCTCTCGCTGCTCGACCAGCTCATCGCCGGTTCCGAGACGACCACGATCGACTACGAGCGAGCGGTGGCCCTCCTCGGCTACACGCATGGCGCGCTGCTCGACGAGGTGGTCGAAGCACTCGGTGCTCGGGATGCGGGTGCCGCTTTCGGCTCGGTCGACCGGGTCATCCAGACCGGCCAAGACCCGCGCAGGTTCGTCGAAGACCTGCTGGAACGTCTCCGCGACCTCATCATCGTCGCCGCCACGTCGGGCAACGCGGCCGCCGTGCTGCGCGGTGTGCCGCAGGACCAGCTCGACCGCATGGCCAAGCAGGCCTCCGCGTTCGGTACTGCTGAGCTCTCCCGTTCGGCGGATGTCGTGAATGCCGCGCTCACGGAGATGACGGGGGCGACCTCGCCGAGGCTGCACCTGGAGCTCATGGTTGCGCGCATCCTGGTTCCCGCCAGCGACGACACCGAGCGGGGTGCTCTCGCCCGCGTGGAGCGCCTCGAGCGCCGTGTCGGGGTAGAGGGTGCTGAGTCGTCCGCTGCCGCTGCCTCGTCTGCCCGGTCTGGCGCGCCCGCGGCCCCGCGCGCTGCGGCTCCATCTGCTGCGGCTCCCGCTGCGGCTGCACCGCCTGCGGCGGCTGCTGCTGCTTCGCCGGCCGCTTCAGTGGCCGAGCCCACCACTGCAACCGCGGCGGCCGCTGCCGCCCCCGCCGCCCCGGCGACCGAGGCTGCTGCGCCCGTCACTGCAGGGACGCCCCCCACCTCCGGGCCTGCCGCGGCTTCCGGGCCTGCTGTGCCCGCGGCGGCCTCCGAGCCTGCTGTGCCTGCCGCGGCCTCCGGGCCGGTCGCGCCCGCCCCGCCCGCCGCCGCTTCCGCACCAGCTCCGGTCGCCGCAAGCGAGCAGCCCGTCGGCCCCGTCACACTCCAGCAGGTGAAGGACTCCTGGCCCGAGATCCTCGAGGTCGTCAAGAACGCGAAGCTCAACGCGTGGCTCGTGGTCTACACAGCACAGCCCCTTGAGCTGCGCGACGGCAAGACCCTCGTGCTGTCGTTCCCGAGCCAGAAGGACGTCGAAGAGCTCAAGAAGCCCGCCACGCCGGGCCAGGGCGTGGGCGACCTGCTCAAGAAGGCGTTCGTGGAGGTGCTCGGTCTCGAGCCTGCCCTTATTGCTCGCGTCGACGCCAGCGCGGCACCGCCCGCTCCCCCCGCCACAGTGGACGAGCCGCCCATCGACGATGTCCCGCCCCCGGACGACTTCCCGCCCACCGACAGCCAGGGCTGGGCGGTCACGGCGATTCCCTACACCGAGCCCGAAGCTCCGGATGCGGCACTCGAGCAGGGCCGCACCAAGCCCGCCCTCAACACGCCGGCTGCGCGCCCGACGGTCCGGGCCGCTGCCCCCGCTGACGGCCCCTCCGCCGACTCCGCGCCCGCACAGCCCGCGGCCGCCACCGCGGCCGCCCCCAGCACCCGGTCGATCGGCGGCACGCAGCCCGCCACGAGCGCGCAGCCCGCCGGGAGCACCCAGCCCGCCGGGAGCGCGCAGCCCGCCGGGAGCACCCAGCCCGCCGGGAGCGCGCAGCCCGCCACGAGCACCCAGGCCTCCGGCAACTCCCGCACGGCAGCCGCGGCGGCCACGGACAGCGCCCGCTACGGCGAATCCGTGGTGCGCGAACTGCTCGGCGCGAGCTTCATCGAAGAGCAGCCCGTCACTCCCCGGGTCGTCCCGCGGCCGGAGGGCTGATGTACGACGGCATAGTCCAAGAACTGATCGACGAGCTCGGCCGGCTTCCCGGTATCGGTCCGAAGTCGGCGCAGCGCATCGCGTTCCACATCCTCCAGACCCAGAGCTTCGACGTGACGCGCCTCTCCGAGGTGCTCCGCGATGTGCGCGACAAAGTCCGCTTCTGCTCCATCTGCGGCAACGTGACCGAACAGGAGACCTGTTCGATCTGCCGTGACCCGCGCCGCTCCCACGCCACGATCTGCGTGGTCGAGGAGGCTAAGGATGTCGTCGCGATCGAGCGCACCCGTGAGTTCAAGGGGCTGTACCACGTCCTGGGCGGCGCGATCAGCCCGATCGACGGGATCGGCCCCGACGACCTGCGGATGAAGCAGCTCGTCGCCCGGCTCTCCGACGGCACCGTGACGGAGGTGATCATCGCGACCGACCCGAACCTCGAGGGCGAGGCGACTGCCACCTACCTCACGCGACTGCTCGTCTACCCGAACCTCCGCGTGACTCGCCTCGCCTCGGGCCTGCCCGTCGGCGGCGACCTCGAGTACGCCGACGAGGTGACCCTCGGCCGTGCATTCGAGGGCCGCAGGCAGGTTGAGAATTAGCCGCCTGAACAGCCGCTAAAGTTACTCCTTGGGCCGAATCGGGCCGGAGATCTTTCCCAGGAGAACCACGTGAGCCTCATCGTCCAGAAGTTCGGAGGCTCGTCTGTCGCCGATGCCGAGAGCATCAAGCGGGTCGCCAAGCGAATCGTCGAGACCCGCAAGGCCGGCAACGAGGTCGTCGTCGTGGTGTCCGCGATGGGAGACACCACCGACGAGCTCCTCGATCTGGCCGAGCAGGTGGTCCCGCTGCCGTCCGGCCGCGAGCTCGACATGCTCCTTACGGCGGGGGAGCGCATCTCCATGGCTCTCCTCGCCATGGCCATCCGCAGTCTCGGCATCGAGGCCCGCAGCTACACGGGCAGCCAGGCCGGCATGGTCACGGATGCCCAGCACGGCTCCGCCCGTATCGTCGAGGTCTCTCCGAAGCGGGTGCGCGAGGCCCTCGATGACGGCGCCGTCGCCATCGTCGCCGGTTTCCAGGGCTTCAACCGCGGAACCGGCGACATCACCACCCTCGGTCGCGGCGGCTCCGACACGACCGCCGTCGCACTCGCGGCCGCGCTCGGAGCCGAGGTCTGCGAGATCTACACGGACGTCGACGGCGTCTTCACCGCCGACCCGCGGGTGGTCCCGACCGCCCGCAAGCTCGACCGCATCACGAGCGAGGAGATGCTCGAGCTCGCCGCCACCGGGGCCAAGGTGCTTTACATCCGGGCAGTCGAGTACGCGCGCCGTCACGGCGTCACGATCCATGTGCGGTCGTCGTTCAACAACAACGAGGGCACGCTCGTCGTGAACCCCAGCGAAGGAGAAAACGTGGAAGAGCCGATCGTCACCGGTGTCGCCGCAGACCTCAGCGAGGCCAAGATCACGGTCGTCGGCGTCCCGGACACCCCCGGCAAGGCCGCCCAGATCTTCACCCTCATCGCGCGCACCAACGTCAACATCGACATGATCGTCCAGAACGTGTCGTCCGCGGCGACGGGGCTCACGGACATCTCGTTCACCCTCCCCAAGCAGGATGCGCAGAAGGCGATGGCCGCCCTCAACGCGGAGAAGGACGACATCGGCTTCGCGTCGCTGCAGCACGACGACCAGATCGCGAAGCTCGCGGTCGTGGGCGCGGGTATGCGCACGAGCGCCGGTGTCTCGGCCAAGCTCTTCACGGCGCTCTACGAGGCGGGCATCAACATCGAGATGATCTCGACGAGCGAGATCCGCATCTCCGTGGTTACTCGCGCCGACACGGTGAACGACGCGGTCCGCGTTGTGCACACGGCGTTCGGCCTCGACGGCGAGACCGAGGCTGTCGTCCACGGAGGCACCGGGAGGTAGGTGCGCTGGGAGCTGGTGCCCGCCCGGGAGCTGGTGCCCGCCCGGTAGCCGGACACACCAGACACCTCAGCCCACCAGTAGCCGCCGCACAGCCCTCCCTCGCCGTTGCGCCGGCCTCGGCGTCCGCAGCGGGTCCAGCGATGCCGGCGGGACGAAGAAGTACTCCGCGCCGGTTCGCGTGACCCGCCATCCCTTGTTGTGCACGAGCAGATGATGGAACCTGCAGAGCAGGACCCCGTCCTCCACGCTGGTCGTGCCGCCCTCGCTCCACGGGACGATGTGGTGCACCTCGCACCAACTGGGCGGTCGATCGCAGCCGATCGCGATGCACCCGCCGTCTCGAGTGCTGATCAAGTTTCTCTGCCGCGGTGTGTGGAACCGCTCGTCCCGCCCCTCGTCGATCCCCTGCCCATCACTATCGAACAGCAGCGGGGTGAAGCCGGAAGCGCACGCGTGGCGCTCGGCCGTGGCGACGGAGACCGCCTCGCTCTGCCCCTCGATGAACGCTGCACCGCTGCCCGCCGCGAGGTCGCGCGCCGAGACCAGAACCTTGACCGAGGGCTTGCGTTGGCCGAAGAGCTTGCCGGAGGGAGCCCGGGTCGCGACCGATACCAGGTCAACGAGCGCATCGAGCATGACCTGGTCGATGGTGCGGTCGTCCACCGGTGCCGCCGCCGGCGTCTCAATCCCCGGCTCCTCGACGAACCGCGGGCCGCCGCGGCGCGGAGACGTGATCGCATCCACCGCGCCGACAACGACAGCCGCCGACTCAGGCCCGAGCAGCCCGTTGATGCGGGTCATCCCGGTCGCCGTCGGCGTGAAGCGGAGGTACTCCTGAGCCCGCATCTCCTCTTCGTGGAGAGCCACAGAGTCCAGATCGAGCTCGTCTCTCAGCTCTCGCGCCCGCCGTGCGAGGGCGTCGACGGGCAGGCTGGCGCCCTCCCCGACGAGCTGCTCGGCAGCAGCCGCGAGCACATCGGGCGTCAGCGCTGGAGTGGGCGAACCGAGCCCGGTGCGAATCGCGTCTATCGCCCCCACGTCGAGCCCCAGCGCCGGTGCGAGCCACGGCTCCGCCGCCGCCGCGCTGTCGACGATCGCACCGACCCGCACGAGCCGTCGAGCCTCCGGAAGAGAGGCACCGGAGAGCACCTGCACCAGCCTCTCCGGAGTCCGCGCGCCCACCCGCTGGGCGAGCCCGTCGTACCCGAGGTCGCGATGGGAGCGCTTCGCGATCTCGGCCGCCACGAGTGCCGCCGCCGACTCGAGCGAGCGCTGCGCGATCGACAGCGACCGCTGCGCCTCCATGAGCTCGTCGTCGCTCAGGGTCGCCGGGGCAACAGCCGCGGCATCCGGAGCAAGAAATCTCATACATGGATTATGCACCACAGTCGAAACTATGTTCGAGAGTGGCAGCAATCTGTGGACAAGTGGCAGTCCGGTCTGAAATAGAATCTCTGAATGACCAGCAGCAGCGGAGTACGTATCGGCGTCGTCGGCGCCACCGGCCAGGTCGGCGCAGTGGTTCGCCGCCTCCTCGTGGAGCGCGACTTCCCGATCGCCGAGATCCGCTTCTTCGCGAGCGCGAGGAGCGCGGGCTCGACCCTCGAGTTCAAGGGCGAGCAGATCGTCGTGGAGGACGCCGAGAAGGCGGATCCCACCGGTCTCGACATCGCCATCTTCTCCGCCGGCGCCACGACGTCCAAGGCCCAGGCACCGCGCTTCGCGGCGGCGGGCGTGCTCGTCATCGACAACTCGTCCGGCTTCCGCATGGACCCGGAGGTGCCCCTGGTCGTGAGCGAGGTGAACCCGCACGCCATCAAGGAGGCGAAGAAGGGCATCATCGCGAACCCCAACTGCACGACCATGGCCGCGATGCCGATCCTCAAGGTGCTCGACACGGAGGCGGGCCTGCAGCGCCTCATCGTGAGCACGTACCAGGCGGTCTCGGGCGCGGGCCTCGCGGGCGGCGACGAGCTCCAGTCCCAGATCGATGCGGCGGGGGATGCCCGCGGCCTCGTCCACGACGGCCGCGCTGTCGACTTCCCGGCCGCCAAGACCTTCCCCAAGACCATCGCGTTCGACGTCATCCCGTTCGCGGGCAACCTCGTCGACGACGGCCTCTACGAGACGGACGAGGAGAAGAAGCTGCGCAACGAGAGCCGCAAGATCCTCGAGCTGCCCGAGCTGCTCGTGAGCGGCACGTGCGTGCGCGTGCCCGTCTTCACCGGCCACTCGCTGTCGATCAACGCGGAGTTCGCCGACTCCCTCACCGTTGAGCGCGCCAAGGAGCTGCTGAAGGACGCTCCGGGTGTCGTCCTCACGGATGTCCCGACCCCCCTCGAGGCGGCCGGAACGGACCCCAGCTACGTGGGCCGCATCCGCCAGGACGAGGGCGTGCCGAACAACCGCGGCCTCGCCCTGTTCATCAGCAACGACAACCTCCGCAAGGGCGCCGCGCTGAACGCCGTGCAGATCGCCGAGCTGGTGGCGGCCGAGCTGGCGCAGGTGGCCTAGATCGCCGGTCGTATCGTCACGGGCGTGCTCCTGGGCGTCTATGTGATCGCGCTCGCCGTGATCGCGCTCTCGCCGGTGAGCCCGATCCGCGGCCTGGACCTCAGCCAGGAGCTCGACGCCGCGGGCATGGGCTGGGTCACGTACACGCAGCTCGAGTCCTTCGCGAACGTGGTGCTGTTCGTCCCGTTCGGCCTGCTGATCGCCCTCCTGGTGCCGACCCGCTGGTGGTGGGTCGTGGTCGTCGGGCTCGTCGCCGTCGCGGGCGGCATCGAGCTGGGCCAGGCGCTGTTCCTGCCCGGGCGGGTGCCGTCGATCGACGACGTGCTGGCGAACAGCACGGGCGGCGCCATCGGCGTGATCATCGCCGGGGTCATCCGGGGCATCGCCTGGGCAACCCGCCGGGCCCGCCGCGCCGAATAACCGGGCATGAGACTGCTCGCGCTGGCGCTGATCGTAGGGGTGGCCATGACCGGTTGTGCAGCGGCACCGAAGGACACGAGCGGCACCCGCGTCGCCTTCTACGGCGACTCGTACACGCTCGGAACGGGCGCCTCTGATCCGAGCAAGCGCTGGTCGACGATCATCTGCGAGGAGCGCGGCTGGGAGGAGTTCAACCCGAGCGTGAACGGACTCGGCTTCGTCAACAACCGCCGAACCGTGGGCGAGGGCGACGAGCCCAGCCAGGTGATCGCCAACGACCCCGACATCCTGTTCATCACCATGGGCCTCAACGACAACTTCAGCTACGACCGCGCGGCCGATCAGATCAAGTCGCAGATCGCTGACGACCTCACCCGCCTGAAGACAGCGCTGCCGGATGCCCGGCTCATCGTCGTCGAGCCCTTCTGGTACACGGACGCCCGGCCGGACTCGGTCGAGATCATCATCGGCTGGGTCAAGGATGCCGCCGCCGCGGTCGGCGCTGACTACATCCCCGGCGCCTCGCACTGGATCGAGGGGCACCCGGAGTGGATGGCGTCCGACGGGCTGCACCCCAACGACGACGGCTACGCGCACATGGCGGTCGAGATGGATGCTGCGCTGGAGAAGCTCGGACTCTGACGTGCGCGCGGCGCGAAACGTTGGGTTGTGATTGCCCGGCGCGATGTTCATGCTTGCCCCATGGAGACCCCCGACGCGCAGTTCGAGCGCGCCTACGTGCAGTACCTTCCCGCCGTGAGCGGCTACCTGTTCCGCCGCGTGCCGCGCCAGGCGGTGGAGGACCTCGCCGCCGACGTGTTCGCGATCGCATGGCGCAAGCGCGCCTCGGTCGCTCCGGGGGAGGAGCTGCCCTGGCTCTACCGCATCGCCGCGAACGTGGTGTCCAACCACCGCCGCAGGGAGGCCTCGGGCTTCGCCCTGATCGCGTCGCTGCGCCCCGCGGACTCGTCGCCCTCGGCGGAGGAGATCGTCGTGGCCGACGCGTCGCTCGCGGCGGCCTGGCGGCAGCTGCGGCCCGCCGAGCGCGAGGTGCTCGCGCTCGCACTCGTGGAGGAGCTTGCCCCGGCCGAGCTCGCCGTCGCTCTCGGCGTGAGCGTGAACGCGGCGACGATCCGGGTGCACCGCGCGAAGAAGCGGCTGCGCGAGCTGCTGCCGGGGGAAGAAAGTCCGACCTCGGCTGAAAGAACCGAAGCGGTCGCGACATAACCCCGGTATGAGCAACTTCGACAACGACATCTCGGCCCGCCTGAAGCGCAGCCTCAACGGCTCGTCGGCCCCCGAGCTCTCCACCGACATCGTGAGCGGCGCGGCCGCCCACCCCGCACCGCGCCTGGCGAACCCGGCGCGCACCCTCCGCATCGCGGGCGGCGCCGGCCTCGCGGTCGCGGTGGTCGCCATCGGCGCGCTGGTCGTGGCTCCCACGTTCAACCGCGCGCCCCTCTTCACGGCGGCCGCGGCATCCGGAGCCTCTGCCGGCGCGCAGGACGCGGTGTCGCCCGCAGCCGAGTCGATGAAGGTCGGCTGGTGGGTGGACTACAACTACTCGGCGGGCGAGGGCCTCTCGACCGCCACCGGCAGCGGGAACGTCTACCAGCTCGTACTCGACGGCGACCCCGAGCAGCGCGCCTCCGAGATCGCCGGTATCTTCGGCGTCGGCGGCTCGCCCGCGAAGGCCAGCTACTCCGACGCGAGCAACCCGACGTGGATCGTCGGCCCGGAGGACGGCTCGGCACCCACCGTGAGCGTCACCTGGTCGGGCACCGGGGACTGGTGGTACTCCGACCCCGCGGCCAGCTCGTTCTACATCTGCGACCCCAGCGTCACGGCCGAGCAGGCGGTGGACTACGGATGCACGCTGCCGGCCGACGCGCCGGCGAACCAGGCTCCCAGCGAGGACGACGCCCGCGCTCAGGCGCAGGCACTCCTGGCCCAGAGCGGCTTCAAGGTGGACGCGGCAGACATCACCACCTACGCCGACGACTGGAGCACGACAGCGACCGCCAACCTCGTGGTCGACGGCGCGAAGACCGCGCTCGACTGGAGCATCACCTGGTCGAACACCGGCGACATCTCGTGGGCCTACGGCCACTCGGTCTCGGTCGAGTCCCGAGGCAGCTACGGCACGGTCTCCGCGGTCGACGCCGTCGACCGCCTCGACGACGGCCGCTGGTGGGGCTCCGCCGGCCCCGACTACCAGGGCGGTGCAGTCCTCTACGCCGCGGACAGCAAGGCAGGTGCAGCGACGGACGAGCCCGCCACCGAGCCGGCAGAGCCCGCCACCGACCCGGCGACCGACCCGACAGTCGAGCCGACTGACCCGGCGACCGACCCCTCCGCAGACCCGACCTCAGACCCGACCGCCGACCCGGAGGCCACGGCCGAGCCCGTGCCCACCGACCCGATCCCGGTCGACCCGATCCCGACCGACACCCCCACTCCCGAGGTCGTCAACGTCACCGTCGAGACCGCGGAGTCGACCCTGCTGCTGATGTGGGATGCCGACGGCAACGCCTGGCTCGTCCCCGGCTACGCCATGAAGGTCAACGACGGGTGGTGGAGCTCCGTGGTGAGCCTCGTGGACGGCGTCATCGCGCTCCCCGAGCCCGTCGAGACCGGGGTGCTCGTCGACTGATCCGTTCCGGGCCCGTCAAGAACCGCACTTCTTGACGGGCCCCGGGGCGGGTCCCCACCGCCCGCCGAGCCTAGAATGAAGTAGTGAGTAAACCCGTGGATGTCGCCCTCATCGGCGGCGGCATCATGAGCGCGACCCTCGGAGCACTACTTCGCCAGCTCCAGCCCGACTGGGACATCCAGATCTTCGAGCGGCTGGGCGATCTCGCCCTCGAGAGCTCGAACCCCTGGAACAACGCCGGCACCGGCCACTCGGCCCTGTGCGAGCTGAACTACACGCCCGAGCGCGCCGACGGCAGCATCGACATCGCGAGCGCGGTCAAGGTCAACGAGCAGTTCCAGGTCTCGCGCCAGTTCTGGTCTTTCCTCGTCGGCTCCGGCGCCCTGCCCGAGCCGCAGGCCTTCATCAACGCGACACCCCACATGAGCTTCGTGTGGGGCGAGGCGAACGTCGAGTACCTCCGCAAGCGCTACGAGGCCCTCAAGGACCACCCGCTGTTCCAGGGCATGGAATTCTCCACGGATGCACGCACCATCCGCCAGTGGGCGCCCCTCATGATCCCCGGCCGCCGCAAGAGCGAGCCCATTGCCGCCACGCGCATCGCGGCCGGCACGGATGTCGACTTCGGAGCGCTCTCGCACCTCCTCACGAAGAACCTTGTCGAGGGCGGCGCGGGCCTCAACACCGAGGTCGTGGTCAAGAACCTGTCGCGCACCCGCGACGGTCTGTGGAAGCTGTCCCTGCGCCGCGACATCGGGGGCACGCCCGTTGAGCCGGTCACCGCTCGCTTCGTCTTCGTGGGTGCCGGCGGCTACGCCCTCGGCCTCCTGCAGAAGTCGGGCATCAAGGAGATCCGCGGCTTCGGCGGCTTCCCCGTGAGCGGGGAGTTCCTGCGCACGGACAACCCCGAGCTCGTCGCGCGGCACAGGGCGAAGGTCTACGGAAAGGCGGCTGTCGGCTCGCCGCCCATGTCGGTGCCGCACCTCGACCTGCGCGTCGTCGACGGCACGGGCAGCCTCATGTTCGGGCCGTACGCGGGCTTCAGCCCCAAGTTCCTCAAGACCGGGTCGCTCGTCGACCTGTTCACCTCGATCCGCTGGCACAACCTGTTCCCGATGGTCGCTGCCGGCCTCGGCAATCTCGGCCTGGTGAAGTACCTGATCGGCCAGCTCGTGGCATCCAAGAAGACCAAGTTCGCGGAGCTGCAGCAGTTCTTCCCCGACGCCAAGCCGGAGGACTGGTACCAGATCACCGCGGGCCAGCGGGTGCAGGTCATCAAGAAGGACCGCAAGAAGATCGGCGTGCTCCAGTTCGGCACCGAGGTGGTCGCGGCATCCGACGGCTCGATCGCCGGCCTGCTGGGGGCGTCTCCCGGCGCGTCGACGGCCGTGCCGATCATGCTCGGCCTCGTCGAGAAGTGCTTCCCCGACCGGATGGACGCCTGGCGCCCGCGCCTGAAGGAGATGATCCCGAGCTACGGCACCCAGCTCTCCGACGACCCCGCCCTCGCGGAGAAGACGATCGCGCGCACGGCGAAGGCCCTCAACATCAGCGCTTGATCCCTCGGGATTGACAGACATTCGAACATATGTTCGAATCGGTCCATGCGGTGGAGCGGGCAGGAACTGGCGAGCGACGAGACGAGCACGCTGCCCGGCCTGAAGCTGGGCAACCTCATGCGCTCGGTCACCACTCCCGAGTTCGCCGGCATGCGCTTCCACGAGGTCGCCGCCAAGTCCGCCCTCAACCACGTTCCTGGCGACAGCGCGATGCCCTTCAACTGGACGATCAACCCGTACCGCGGCTGCAGCCACGCGTGTGTCTTCTGCCTGGGTGCAGACACCCTTGTGCTCATGGCCGATGGCACGCAGAAGCCGCTGTGGGATGTCCGGGTGGGCGATAGCGTCCTTGGCACCGAGTCGCGCGGTGGGTATCGGCGCTACGTCGCCACGACGGTGCTCGCGCACTGGCAGACCCGCAAGCCTGCGCACCGCGTCACACTCGCCGATGGCACACAGCTAACGGCGAGCGGCGAGCACAGGTTCCTGACCGACCGGGGCTGGAAACACGTGACGGGAGAAGACCGCGGGGTCGGTGCGCGCCCGCATCTCACGACGAACAACTCTCTCGTGGGGTTCGGGACCACGGGGCTCGACGAGCTCGACCGGGCCCCGTTGCATCATCCTGACTACCGCCGCGGCTATCTGAGCGGGATGATCCGCGGGGACGGTCATCTGGCAATGCACGAGTACACGCGGGCCAGCGGCACACGGGGCAGGCTCCATCAGTTCCGGCTTGCGCTTGCCGACACCGAGGCCCTGGAGCGAGCGAAGACATATCTCGAGATCGAAGGAGTCGAGACCGCTCGATTCGCCTTCACTCCGGGCAACGAGCGGCACAGACCGATGACCGGAATTCGCATTGCCAACAGGGCGGCTTTCGACCGGATCACCGAGCTCGTGAGCTGGCGCACCGAGGAGTCCCTGTTCTGGCATAGGGGGTTTCTTGCGGGGATCTTCGATGCCGAGGGCAGCCACTCGCGCGGAATCCTGCGTATCTCCAACGGCGACGACGAGATTCTGGATCAGATCCGCGAGTCCATGGGTGAGCTTGGTGTGACTCACGCGACGGACGGACCGAATGCGATCGGTGTCTCCATGGTGCGCGTGATCGGGGGCCTTCAGATGCGCGAGCGGTTCTTCCAGCTCGTTGGGCCCGCGATCACTCGCAAGCTCTCGATCGAGGGGATGGCGATCAAATCGAGCGCCGACCTGCGCGTGCGTTCAGTTGAAGCGCTCGGGTACGACGAGGACATGTATGACATCACGACGGGCACGGGCGACTTCATCGCCAACGGGGTTGTCAGCCACAACTGCTTTGCGAGGAACACCCACACCTACCTCGACCTCGATGCCGGCAAGGACTTCGACGGCGAGATCGTCGTCAAGGTGAACGTCGCCGAGGTGCTCGCCCGAGAGCTGGCCAAGCCGTCCTGGAAGCACGAGGCTGTCGCCCTCGGCACCAACACCGACCCGTACCAGCGGGCGGAGGGCCGCTACCGGCTGATGCCCGGGATCATCGCCGCGCTCGCCCACAGCGGCACCCCGTTCAGCATCCTCACGAAGGGCACCCTGCTGCGGCGCGACCTGCCGCTGCTCGCCGAGGCCGGTGAGCACGTGCCCGTCGACCTGGCGATGACGATCGCCATCCACGACGACGCCCTGCGCATGACCGCGGAGCCCGGCGCGCCGGCGACCAAGGGGCGGCTCGAGACCGTGAGGGCGATCCGGGATGCCGGGCTCGACTGCACGGTCTTCATGATGCCGATCCTCCCGTATCTCACGGACACCCGGGCGCACCTCGACGAGGCGCTCAGGAGCATCAGGGACGCGGGCGGGAGCGCCGTGATGTACTCGGCCCTGCACCTGCGGCCGGGCGCCAAAGAGTGGTTCATGGCCTGGCTCGAGCGCGAGCATCCCGAGCTCCTGCCTCGCTACCGCGCCATGTACGGCGGCGGGGCCTATGCGCCCAAGGCGTACCGGCAGTGGCTGGCCGCGAAGATCGGGCCGCTTGTCCGGCAGTACGGGCTCGAGCGCGGAACGATGAACCCGTCGACGCGGTCGCTGCGAACGCCGCGGTTCGGCTCGCTGATCGCCGAGGAGCTTCCGCCGGGCGCCGCCCAGCCCACGCTGTTCTGAGAACCGGACAGCGCTGTGGAGACGTACCCCGGTTGTGGGGTACAAACGGGGGTAGACCGGGTGACATAGTTCTCTTATGAGCGAAACCGTGCTGCAGGCTCCCGCACCTGACCCGGCGCCGATCGACCGCATCCGCCTCGCGATCCTCGACGACCACGAGGTGCTCCTCGACAGCCTCAGCAGCTGGATCTCCTCCAACGCGCCCGACTTCGACCTGGTGCTGAGCGCGAGCACGTGGCTCCAGCTCGTGCACAGCGACAACTTCCCGACAGACCTCGTGTTCATCGACTTCCAACTGCGCGAGCCCGTCTCCATCGAGGCGCGCGTGCGCACTTGCCGTGCCGCCGGCGCGAAGGTCATCGTCCTCTCCAGCCTGGACACCCGCGAGTCGCGAGAGCGCGCCCTGGCCGCCGGTGCCGCCGCATTCCTCTCCAAGTCGCTGCCGATGCGCGAGGTGATGGACGCCGCGCGCACCGTCATGGGGCTCGAGCTCGGGCCCAGCTACCAGCGCGACTGGCGCCCGCCGCCCGTCGGTGTCACCGCACAGGCCCGCCCGAAGCTCAGCGCGGGCGAGGTGCAGGCGTTCACCCTGTACGTCTCCGGGCTCAGTACGCCGGAAGTGGCAGAGCGGATGAACGTGCAGTACGAGACCGCCAAGACCTACCTCCGCCGCGTCCGCGAGAAGTACGCGAAAGCCAACCGGCCCGCCAGCAAGAAGGCCGAGCTCATCCGCCGGGCAGCCGAGGATGGCTACCTCGCCTGATAATCTCGCCTGATGAGCAAGCTGTACTTCCGCTACGGTGCGATGAACAGCGGCAAGAGCACGGCGTTGCTCCAGGCCGCGTTCAACTACGAGGAGCGCGGGCAGCAGGTACTGCTCGCCAAGCCCGAGATCGACACCAAGGGCGAGTCCACGATCGTCTCGCGGCTGGGCATGACCCGTTCCGTCGACTTCACCGTCGCACCCGACGAGGATATCTACGAGAAGTTCTTGCGCATGCGGGCGGCGGTCTTCGAGCGCACCGGATCCCCCGTGAGCTGCCTCCTGGTCGATGAGGCCCAGTTCTTCACCGAGAGCCAGGTCGACGACCTGCTGCGCATCGCGATCCTCGAGGGCACGCCCGTGCTGGCCTACGGCATCCGCACCGACTTCCAGACTGTCGCCTTCCCCGGCAGCCGGCGGCTGCTCGAGATCTCGCACTCCCTCGAAGAGCTCAAGACGATCTGCCGCTGCGGCCGCAAAGCGGTGTTCAACGCCCGGAAAGTCGGCGACCGCTACATCTTCGACGGCGACCAGGTCGCCATCGACGGGGTGGATGTCACGTACGAGTCGCTGTGCGGATCGTGCTACCTCGAGGAGAGCGGCGGCGTGCTCAACAACGGGTACCGGCCGCGCGTCGAGGCGAGCTACGTGAGCGCGCCCGACGCGGACTTCGCCTAGAACTGCCGAACATACGCGAAAGGGCCGCCAGAAGTCTGGCGGCCCTTCTCACTGTCGGGGTAGCGGGATTCGAACCCACGACCTCTTCGTCCCGAACGAAGCGCGCTACCAAGCTGCGCCACACCCCGATCACTCGCACCCTGCGGCGCGAACTCATCAAGAATAGCCGATATCTCCGGGGGTGAGCGTCACTACGACGGCTTCGGGCGGGCAGGCGAACCTGACGGGCGCGTAGATGGAGGTTCCGATGCCCGCGCTCACCTCCAGGTAGGCCGCGTGGCGGGCGTGGTGCCACACGCTGAGCCCCTGCGCCTGCTCCCGGGGGATGTCGCAGTTGGTCACGAGAGCGGGCAGCCCGGGGACGCGGACCTGACCGCCGTGGGTGTGCCCGGCGAAGATCAGCTCGGCGCCGTTGGTCACGAACGAGTCGAGCACCCGCCGGTACGGGGCGTGGGTCACGCCGATGGCTACCGGGTCGGGCCCGGACCGCACATCCTGCCAGCCGACGTTCTCCCGCATCTCCTCGATGACGCCGGGGAGCACGTCGAGGCGGTCCCAGTCGCGGTGGGCGTCGTTGGTGCCGAAGAACTCCAGGCGCGACCCCCGGATCTCGATCGCGCGCGCCGCGTTGTTGAGGGAGAGCCACCCGAGCGTGTCCTCGAAGTACCGCTCCATCCGGGCGGTGTCGAGCGTGCCGGGACGCTTCGCCCGCCCCGACGGACCGGAGAAGTACGTGAACGGGTTCTTGAACTGCGGCCCGAAGTAGTCGTTCGAGCCGTGGACGAAAACTCCCGGGATGCCCGCGAACACCTGCAGCGCGCGCTCAAGCCCCTCGATCCCATCGGGGTGGCCGAGGTTGTCCCCGGTGTTCACGATGAGATCGGGCTCGAGCAGCGCGAGCGACTTCACCCACTCCTGCTTGCGCTCCTGCCAGGGAGCCATGTGCAGGTCGGAGAGGTGCAGCACCGTCAGCGGGCGCGCACCCGCGTCGAGCACCGGCACCGTCTCGTGCCGGATCGTGAACCGGTTGCGCTCGACGAGCGCCCCCCAGGCGAATGCCGCCGCACCGGCGGCTGCCGCCACACCCAGTGCGGTGGCAGCCGTCCGTGCAGGCGAGTGGCTCAACAGCTGATCTGGCCGACGTACAGGGTGACTAGCGCGCTCTTCACCGTGTAGGCACCCGGGGCGGGTGTCGACGCCTGGATGTGGTTGATGCGCGGGTCTCCCGGGTCGACCGGGTCTGCCGGGTAGGCAGCGGTCGGCTTGAGCACGGTGCACGCCTGAGGTGCGATATTCGTGTACCCGGCCCCTGAGAGAGAGGCCTGAGCAGATCCGTAGTCGCTGGAGATCCCATTCCCGACCACGTCGGGGAACGCGACCTTGTTGCCCTTGCTCGTGTACACCGTGATGGTGGCGCCCTTGGCCGAGCTCGAGCCGGCAGGCGGGTCGGTCGCAGCGACCTTCCCGGCCGGTACCTCCGAGTCAATCGGTCCGCCGTCCGCGTACATGAAGCCGAGGCCCTCGAGAAGAGCCTTCGCGGATTCCGGACTCAGGCCGATCAGCCCGTCCGGCACGGCCAGGCCGCCACCGGTGACAAGGGCCGGGTCGGGTGCGGGCCAGTCGTCGCCACCGAACTTGTTGTCGAGGGCGGTGACCACTGCAAGAGATATGTAGTGCCTCAGCAGGATGCCAGACACGCCCTCGTAGCCGGTGTCGAGGATGTTGTAGTCGCCGATGCTGTTGCCGACCCACACCACCGACGCGCCCTTGGTGGTCCCCGAGGCTACCCACGTCTGGTTGCCCGAGTCGGTAGTTCCGGTCTTGCCGAACAGCGGGACGCCGTCTTCGGGGTTGCCGTAGACCTGGTTGCCCGAGGTCATGACGCCCTTCATCACGTCGATCGCGGTCGCGGCGATGTTGGGTGCGATCGCCTGCTTGCACTGCGGAGTCTGAGCGGGCTTGGTGACGCCGTCCGGGTCGACGAACGAGTCGACGATGATGGGCTTGCACCACTTGCCGAGCGCCGCGACACCCGCGTAGGCCGAGGCCATGCTCAACGGGGTCACCGTGTTCGTTCCGATGATCGAGGTCGGGTTGACCTCGAGCGGGGCACCGTCGGCGCGCTCGACGCCCAGGCTGGCCGCGACATCCCGGATATCGCAGAGGTCGAGCTGCTTCGCCATGGAGAAGAACACACCGTTGACCGAGTTCACCGTGCCGTCTCGGACTGTGTAGATGCCCGTCTCGCCTGCGTTGTTCTTGAAGGAGAACGTGCCGCTGCCGGAAACCTCGCCGCACGCCTTATAGGCGGAGAAGGGCTCCTTCTGGTTCGCGGTCGCGTTGACCCGCTCCTCCGTCCCCTTGCCCTTGATGAGCCAGTCCAGGAGCGTGAACAGCTTGTACGTGGATCCGGGCTGGATGCCGCTCGAGCCGCCGTAGTCATAGCTGGTGTTGTAGTTGACCGCGGAGGTGCCGGGCCCGCCACCGTCGAGGGTGTCGTTGAAGATCATGTTCTCGGCCATGACGAGCACGCGGCCAGTGCCGGGCTGCACGGTGTCGACGGCGCTGCCGAGCGAGAAGGCTGTCTCCGTGTTGGGGGCGTACGTCCATACCGCCTGCTGCACGGGAATCTGGATGTCGAGGTCCAGGGTCGTGTACAGCTTGTAGCCGCCGCGCTTCCAGTTCGCCTCGCGGGTCGCCTCGTCCGGGCCCAGGAACTCGAAGTCCTTGACGCTCTTGACGACGTAGTCGCAGAACCAGCGCGCGTACTGGTTGGCCGCGATACATCCGTTCGACGACTCGGACGGCTTGATGGTTGTCTCGTCGACCGGGACCGCGACGGCCTCGTCGTGCTCGGCCTGGGTGATGTCACCGGCAGCAAGCATCCGGCCGAGGATGAAGTCGCGGCGGATCGTGTTCGCCTCGAAGTTCTCGGGGTCGCCGAGGTTTCGCTGGTTGGGGTACTGCACGATGGCGATCAGGCTCGCGGCCTGGTCGAGCGTGAGCTTGTCGGCATCGACGCTGTAGTAGCGCTGAGCGGCGGCCTGAATGCCGTAGGTGGCGTTGCCGAAGTTCGCGATGTTGAGGTACGCGACGAGGATTTCCTTCTTCGTGTACTTCTTCTCGAGGCTGATGGCAAGCTTCATCTCGCTGAGCTTGCGGTCGAAGGTCGTTGCTGTTGCCTCTCTGTACGCCTTGTCGCGGTCTTCCTGAGTGGGCTTGTCCAGCGCCTGCTGCACGAAGAGGTTCTTGACGAGCTGCATGGAGAGCGTCGACGCGCCGGAGGCGATGTCGCCGCCCACGACGTTGCCCACCGCAGCGCGGATGACCGACGCCACGTCGACGCCGCCGTGCTCGAAGAACCTCGAGTCCTCACCGTCCACCGTGGCGTCGAGGACGAACTTGGAGATCTTGTCGTACGGCACCTCCTGGCGGTTCTGGTCGTAGATGGTCGCGAACTTGAACTGCCCATTCTCGGAGCCGCGGCCCGTGAAGGTCGCGTAGAGCTCGTTGCGCTCGGGCTGCTGCCCGATCTCGATGTACTCGGGGAGGCTGTCGAAGATGCCGATGGTGCTCGACGCGGTGATGCCCGTGACGGCGAGCGCGGGAGCGACCATGACGGTCACGAGAAGACCGGAGAGAGCGCTGAAGCCGACAATTCCGGCAACCGCGGAGAGCACACCTCGACGCGGGGTTTTTTGGGCAGACATACAATCAGGGTACGGGATGAACCCGTGACCCAAGCTGAACGGACGCCGACAAATGACCCAGTGGGAGTACCTTACGACCCCGCTCATGATCCACAACACCGCCGCGATCCTCAACAACTGGGGTTCGGAGGGGTGGGAGCTCGTCCAGATCGTGACCGGCCCCGAGGGCGGACTCGTCGCCTACCTGAAGCGTGAGAAGAGGGAGTCCTGATGTCGAAACTCGATGATCGCCTGGCGGAGCTGGGGATCGCGATCCCCGCGGTGGCCAAGCCCGTCGCGGCGTACGTGCCGGCGGTGGTCTCCGGCAACCTGGTGTTCACCGCGGGCCAGCTGCCGTTCGTGGAGGGCGCGCTGCCCGCGACCGGCAAGGTCGGTGCGGAGATCGACGCCGAGGCCGCGAAGGAGATGGCCCGCACCTGCGTGCTCAACGGCCTGGCCGCCGCGCACAGCGTGATCGGCTCCCTCGAGCGCATCACGCGCGTGGTGAAGGTCGTGGGCTTCGTCGCCTCCGACCCGTCGTTCACGGGCCAGCCCGGCGTGATCAACGGCGCGTCCGAGCTGCTCGGCGAGATCTTCGGCGAGGCGGGCGCCCACGCCCGCAGCGCGGTGGGCGTGGCCGTGCTACCGCTCGACGCCCCTGTCGAGATCGAGTTCGTGTTCGAGTTCGCGTGACGGAAGTCTGGTCAGACGGCAAATCCGGTGCGAGCGCGGTAGTCCACGACCTCGATCTCGGTGCGTTCGACCCGGCGCTCGCGGGCATCTCGATTCGAGGGCGACGCCTTGTCCAGGACACGCGCGAGTTGGAGAAGGGCGACATCTTCGTCGCGCTCGGCAGGCCGGGGGCGCCCGCGCTGCCGTTCGTGGAGGACGCGTTCGCGCGCGGTGCGGCGGCAGTGCTCGTCGACGCCGCGGCAGTCGAGGGGCAGCACATGCCCCTCGACGTGTACCGCGTGGCCGACCTGAAGTCGGTGCTCGGAGCCATGGCCGACGAGTTCACCGGGCATCCCTCGCAGTCGCTCACGATGGTCGGCATCACCGGCACCAACGGGAAGACCTCGACGTCCTTCTTGCTGACCCAGTCCTGGGAGGCGCTCGGGGTGCCGTCGGCGACCATCGGCACGCTCGGGGCCGGCATCACCGGCGAGCCCCGCATCAACATGGGGATGACAACTCCGCAGGTGACGACTGTGCACCAGTACCTCGCCGACTTCGTGGCCCGCGGTGTCGAGCGTGTGGCGATGGAGGTCAGCTCCCACGCCCTCGAGCAGGAGCGCGTCGCCGGGGTGCGATTCGACACCGTGGTCTTCACCAACCTCACGCGCGACCACCTCGACTACCACGGCACGATGGAGGAGTACGCGCGGCAGAAGGCGAAGATCTTCGGCCTGCCGGGGGTCACCGCCGCCGTCGTCAACGTCGACGACGACTTCGGGCTGGACCACTTCGAGCGGCTTCCGGGCTCGATCCGGAGGGTCGGGGTCAGCTCCCGCGGGCACTCCGCCGCGGTGGTCCAGGGCGAGAACGTGCGCCTCACCACCCAGGGGATCGAGTTCGACCTCGTGATCGAGGGGGAGCGGCATCCCGTCGCAAGCTCGCTCATCGGCAGGTTCAACATCGACAACCTGCTGGCGTGCGCCGCGGTGCTGTGGTCGCAGGGCGTGCCGGTCGCGACAGTCGCCGAGTTGCTGGGCCCGCTCAAGCCCGTGTTCGGCCGGATGACCCGCATCCAGCCCTCACCGTCCCTCCCGCTCGTCGTGGTCGACGCCGGGCACACGCCCGACGCCATGCAGCAGGCCGTGACCGCGCTGCGCGAGTCCGGGCACGCGCGCATCGTCACCGTGTTCGGCGCGACCGGCAGCCGCGACCCCGGGAAGCGTCCCGAGATGGCGCGCATCATCGAGGCCGGCTCCGACCTGGTTGTCGTCACGGACGACGACGTGCACGACGAGGACGGCGACGCGATCCTCGACGACATCCGCGCGGGGTTCGCCAACCCGGCCGCCGTGGTCGAGATCCGCGACCGTACTACCGCCATCGCCTACGCGATCGATGCCGCAGGCCCCGACGACGTCGTTCTCCTGCAGGGCAAGGGCCACGAGCCGTACCAGATCGTCGCCCATGGCGAGCGGGTGCCGTTCAGCGACATCGACACCGCCGAGCGGCTGCTCGCCGAGCGGCTGGTCGAGTAGGGCGCTCAGGCGCGCGTATCGAAACCGGTTTCGATACGGCCGCGGGCGGCCTACTCAACCCGCCTGATCCCTACTTCAGCTTGTCGGTGATGATCTGCATGACCGACGTGTCGGTGAGCGTCGTCGTGTCTCCGAGCTCGCGGCCCTCCGCGACATCCTGCAGCAACCGCCGCATGATCTTGCCCGAGCGCGTCTTCGGCAGCTCCGCGACCACGAACACCTGCCGGGGTCGCGCGATAGCGCCGATCTGCTGTGCGACGTGCGCCCGCAGCAGGGTTGAGGCCTCCTCGACGGTCTGGGCGCCCTCCTGGTCGGAGCGCAGGATGACGAACGCCACGACCGCCTGGCCGGTGGCCTCGTCGGCCGCCCCCACGACCGCGGCCTCGGCCACGATCGGGTGAGACACGAGCGCGGACTCGATCTCCTGCGTGGAGAGCCGGTGGCCCGAGACGTTCATCACGTCGTCGACGCGGCCGAGGAGCACGATGTCGCCGTCGGAGTCCACGTGGGCGCCGTCGCCCGCGAAGTACTTCCACACGCCGTCCTTCGAGAAGCGGCTCCAGTAGGTCTCCGTGAAGCGCTCCGGGTCGCCCCAGATGCCGCGCAGCATCGACGGCCACGGCTCGCTGACCACCAGCAGCCCGCCCTGCGGCGGGTCGACGCGGGTGCCGTCCTCGCCGAGGATGTCGATCTTCACGCCCGGGATCGGCACCTGGGCCGAGCCGGGCTTCAGGGTGGTGATGCCGGGAAGCGCGGAGATCATGATCGCGCCGGTCTCGGTCTGCCACCAGGTGTCCACGATGGGGGCCGCGCCCGCGCCGATCACGTCCCGGTACCAGATCCAGGCCTCCGGGTTGATGGGCTCGCCGACCGACCCCAGCACCCGGATCGACGACAGGTCGAAGGCATCCGGGATCTCGCGGCCCAGCTTCATGAACGACCGGATGGCCGTCGGGGCCGTGTAGAAGGTGCTGACCCCGTACTTCTGGATGATCTCCCACCAGCGCCCGGGGTGGGGAGTGTCGGGCGTTCCCTCGTACATCACCTGCGTGGCGCCGTTCGCGAGCGGGCCGTAGACGACGTAGCTGTGGCCGGTGATCCAGCCGACGTCGGCCGTGCACCAGTAGACGTCGGTCTCCGGGTGCAGGTCGAAGACGTTGCGGTGCGTCGATGCCACCTGCGTCAGGTAGCCGCCGCTCGTGTGCAGGATGCCCTTCGGCTTGCCGGTGGTGCCCGACGTGTAGAGGATGAACAGCGGGTTCTCGGCCTCGAAGCCCTCCGCCACGTGCTCGGGCTCGGCCTTCGCGAGCTCGTCGTGCCACCAGAGGTCGCGGCCCTCGACCCACTCGACCTCGTTGTCGCCGCGCTTCACGACGAGCACGTGCTCGACAGTCGAGCCCTCGGCGACGAGCGCCCCGTCGACCGCCGCCTTGAGCGGGAACACCTTGCCCTTGCGCCAGCCGCCGTCGGCCGTGATGACGAGCTTCGCGCTCGCGTCGTCGATGCGGCTGCGCAGGCTCTCCGAGCTGAACCCGCCGAACACGACGGAGTGCACGGCCCCGAGGCGCGCGATGGCGAGCATGGCGACGACGGCCTCGGGAACGACCGGCATGTAGACGGCGACACGATCGCCCTGCTGGATTCCCAGGCTCGCGAGCACATTGGCCGCCCGCTTCACCTCCGCCGTGAGCTCGGCGTAGGTGATGCTGCGGCTGTCGCCCGGCTCGCCCTCCCAGTGGATCGCCACCCGGTCGCCGTTGCCGGCCTCCACATGCCGGTCGAGGCAGTTGTACGCGACGTTGATCTCGCCGTCGGCGAACCACTTCGCGAACGGCGCGTTCGACCAGTCGAGGGTCTCGGTGAAGGGCTTGTGCCAGTGCAGCAGCTCCCTGGCCTGGTCGGCCCAGAAGCCGACCCGGTCGGCCTTCGCCTCGTCGTAGAGCTCTGGCTTCGCTATCGCGCTGGCCGTGAACTCGCCGGTGGGAGGGAAGCGACGGCTCTCGTGCAGCAGGCTGTCAATCGAATTAGTGGACATCAGGATCCTCGTCGATCTCGCGGGACTGCCAGGATCCGCGAACTGTATGAACAGGTGAACCTTTCGATCCTAGAACCTCCCATTGACCGCGGGGCACCGTGCGATACACTAACTCTCGTCAAATGCAAATTTGGCTGGCCGCGCTCGTGATTCCCCCCAATCCCGCGCGGCTGTGGCGGCGCCTGTTCCCCCCAATAGGCGCCGCCCCTCTCTGTTTAAGGCGCAGATGGCTTCGCCATCGGCTAGTCGTGGGTGGTGGCGCTGGCAGCGGACGGTAGTCAGGTCCTGCACAGGTCGAGCAGCCGGGGGCAGTGCACCGACGCCGGTGGGGAGATTGGTCACGTGCGAGGTCATTCCTAGGGTGACGGGGTGGATGTTGCGCCCTTCGTCGCACGGCGGCCCGGTGCGTCGTCACAGCGGCAGCCGCATCCCGAGTTCGGCCCCCTCGCCGAGTACCTCGCCGACCCGGCGGTGACCGACGTGTTCGTCAACGGGGCCCACGCGGTGTGGGTCGACCGGGGCGGCGGGCTGGAGCGCCAGCCGGCCGCCCAGCTCGACGAGGCGGGGGTGCGCGAGCTCGCCGTGCGGCTGGTGGCGCTGGGCGGGCGCCACGTCGACGAGGCGACCCCATGCGTGGATGTGCGGCTGCGCGACGGCATCCGGGTGCACGCGGTGCTCCCGCCGATCTCGCCGCGCGGCACGCTCCTCTCTATACGGGTGCCGCGCACCACCCCGCTCACGGTGGCCGGGCTCGCGGCCGCCGGCTTCTTCGACGAGGTGCCGGTAGCGCCCGTCGTCGCGCTGGTGGCGTCGCGTGCGAACCTGCTGGTGACGGGCGCCGGGGGCAGCGGCAAGACCACGCTCCTCTCCGCCCTGCTGTCGGAGGCGGGGCCCGCGGAGCGGATCGTCGCGATCGAGGATGTCGCCGAGCTGCGGGTCGAGCATCCCCACTTCGTGTCGCTGCAGGCCCGCCAGCCGAACCTCGAGGGCGCGGGCGGCGTCGGCCTCACCCGCCTGCTGCGGGAGGCCCTGCGCATGCGGCCGGACCGGCTCGTGCTGGGCGAGTGCCGCGGCGAGGAGGTGCGCGACCTGCTCGCCGCGCTCAACACCGGCCACGACGGCGGCGCGGGCACGCTGCACGCCAACTCGCTGGCCGACGTGCCCGCGCGGCTGGAGGCGCTCGGCGCGCTCGCGGGGCTCGGCCCGTCAGCGGTCGCGCGGCAGGCGGTGAGCGCGATCGGCGCCGTGCTGCACCTCGAACGGCGGGGCGGGATGCGGCGGCTCGCGCAGCTCGGCTCCCTCGAGCTCGACTCCCGGGACCGGCTCGTGGTGCGAGCTGCGGCATGACCGCCGCTCCCGCGCTCGGCGAGGTCGCCGCCGTGGCCCAGCGCCTCGCCGTGCTGCTCGCGGCGGGGGTGGCGCCGGCCTCCGCGTGGGGGCATGTCGCGGCATCCCTCGACTCGGTCGTCGCGCGCCGGGTGGCGGCGGGCGCGGAGCTCCTCGACGCGGCGAGCGGGACCACGGGCCTGCAGCACGACGCGTGGCGCGGTCTCGCGGCCGCCTGGGCGGTCGCGGCGGAGGCGGGCTCACCGCTCGCCCCGGCCCTGCGGGACTACGCCCTCTCGCTGCGGGAGCTGGGGGAGGCCCAGCGGGACGCGCGGGTGGCGCTCGCCGGGCCGATCGCCACGGCGCGGATCGTGCTCGCCCTGCCCGCGGTCGGGGTGCTGTTCGGGATGCTCCTGGGCTTCAACACGCTCGCGACCCTGTTCGGCACGCCGCTGGGCTGGGCCTGCCTCGCGACGGGCGGCGGACTGCTCGCGCTCGCCGTGCACTGGAACCGCCGCCTGGTTCGCGCGGCACGGCCGGTGTCGGCGACTCCGGGTCTCTCCTGCGAGCTGATGGCGATCGCCGTTTCCGGCGGAGCCTCCCTCGACCGGGCGCGGTCGGTGGTGGGCGCCGCGGTCGGCAGGTTCGGGATCGAGGCGGAGGACGTGGAAGGGGTGCTGGGGCTCTCCCGGGCCGCCGGCGTGCCCGCGGCCGAACTGCTGCGCAGCGAGGCCCGCGAGCGGCGTGCGGCCGCGCGGTCCACGGCGCAGGAACAAGCGGCAGCGCTCGCAGTGCGGCTCATGCTGCCCCTGGGCCTGTGCGTGCTGCCGGCCTTTCTCGCCCTGGGGGTCCTGCCGCTGCTCGTGACGGTCATCACGTCGACGATGGGGAGCTTCTGATGCCATAAGCTGATCGGCTGCCCTGGCAGCGTAAGGGGCAGATCATGGGATTCATCGATGTCAACGGGGTGAGCTACTCGCTCGCCGACGGCAGGCTGCTGCTCGACGACGTGTCGTTCCGCGTCGGCGAGGGTGTCACCGCTGCCCTCATCGGCGCCAATGGCGCAGGCAAGTCGACGCTCCTGCGGATCATCCGGGGCGAGGTGAAAGCGGACTCGGGCGCCATCAGCATTGACGGCGGGCTCGGTGTCATGGACCAGTTCGTCGGCCACGTCCGTGACGACTCGACTGTGCGCGACCTGCTGATCTCGGTGGCCCCGAAGGACGTGCGCGCCGCGACCCTCGCGCTGGATGCCGCGGAGCTCGCGCTCATCGACGACGATACGACCCCCAATCAGCTGGCCTACGCAACAGCCATCGCGGACTACTCGGATGCGGGCGGGTACGACCAGGAGACCCTGTGGGACACCTGCACGGTCAAGGCCCTCGGCGTGCCGTTCGAGCGCGCCAAGTACCGCGAGATCAACACCCTCTCGGGCGGCGAGCAGAAGCGGCTCGTCCTGGAGGCGCTGCTGCGCGGACCCGAGCAGGTGCTGCTCCTCGACGAGCCGGACAACTACCTCGACGTTCCCGGCAAGCGCTGGCTCGAGGAGGCGCTGCGGGCGACTCCCAAGACTGTGCTGCTGGTGAGCCACGACCGCGAGCTGCTGGCCCGCGCCGCCGACCGGATCATCACTGTCGAGGTCGGGGCCGCGGGCAACACGACGTGGACGCACGGCGGCGGCTTCGGCAGCTACCACGAGGCGCGCAACGACCGGCTCGCGAGGCTCGACGAGCTGCGGCGGCGGTGGGACGAGCAGCACGCCAAGCTCAAGACTCTTGTCGCCAACCTCAAGGTGCGCGCGACCGCGATGGACACGTTCGCGTCGCGGTACCAGGCCGCCCTCACCCGCCTCCGGAAGTTCGAGGAGATCGGCCCGCCGCAGGAGCGCCCGCTCGACCAGGACCTGAAGATGCGGCTCAAGGGCGCCCGCACGGGCAACCGCGCCGTCGTGTGCGAGCAGCTCGGGCTCACCGGCCTCATGGCGCCCTTCGATCTCGAGGTGTGGTTCGGCGAGCGCGTTGCCGTGCTCGGGTCGAACGGGTCGGGCAAGTCGCACTTCCTGCGGCTTCTCGCCCTGGGCGGCACGACGCCGGAGAAGGAGCACCTCACGAGCGTCGGCGCCGCGCTCGACCCCGTGGCGCACACGGGCAGGGCGAAGCTCGGCGCGAGAGTGGTTCCGGGCTGGTTCGCCCAGGCGCACCAGCATCCGGACCTCCTGGGGCGAACTCTGCTCGACATCCTGCATCGCGGTGACGACAACCGGCCGGGCCTCGCCCGCGAGGCCGCGAGTCGGGCGCTCGACCGCTACGGCCTGGTGGAGGGCGCTGAGCAGGTGTTCGAGTCGCTGAGCGGAGGGCAGCAGGCCCGGTTGCAGATCCTGCTGCTGGAGCTGAGCGGGGTCACGCTGCTGCTGTTGGACGAGCCGACGGACAACCTCGACCTGGTCTCGGCCGAGGCGCTCGAGGTGGCCCTCGGGCAGTTCGAGGGCACCGTTCTCGCGGTAACCCACGACCGCTGGTTCGCCCGCTCGTTCGACAGGTTCCTGGTGTTCGGCAGTGACGGGGAGGTCTACGAGTCCGACGAGCCGGTGTGGAACGAAGCGCGGGTGGTGCGCTCACGCTAGCCCCGCGCCATCCGTTCAACGGCCTCGGTGAGCACCTCAGGGCCGCACGCGAGGTTGAGGCGCGCGAAGCCGGCGCCCTGCACGCCGAAGGTGAGGCCCGGGTTCAGTGCGACGCCGGCGGCAAGGGCGCGCGCGCTCGGGTCGTCGCCCCAGTCCGTGGCCCGGAAGTCGAGCCAGGCGAGGTAGCTGGCGCGCGGCGGGGTGTACTCCACGAGCGGCAGATGCTCGGCGAGCAACCTGGCCAGCAGCGCCGACGACTCCTCGATGGCGGCGACCGCGCCCGCGAGCCACTCCGCTCCGTGCTCGAAGGCGGCGGCGCTCGCGTGCAGCCCGAGCAGGCTCGTGCGGAAGCCGACCTCCTCGGGAAGGGACGACAGGAGCCGCTGCATCCGGTCGCCGCCCGTCACGAGGATCGCGCACTTCACGCCCGCGAGGTTCCACGCCTTGCTGGCGGAGGTGACGGTGAGGCCGTGGTCCCGGGCCGCGTCGGAGACGGTGAGGTACGGCGTGAACGTGGCGCCGGCGTGTGTGAGCGGCCCGTGGATCTCGTCGCTCACCACGATCACGCCGTAGCGGTCGGCGAGGGATGCGAGGGCCCGCAGCTCCTCGGCGGTGTGCACGAGCCCGAGCGGGTTGTGCGGGTTGCACAGCAGGAACGCCCTGGCGCCGGCGGCGAACGCGCGCTCAAGCCCCTCGAGGTCGAGGCGGTAGCCGACGAGCGGGACCTCGGCGACCACCCCGCCCGCCTCCGGCACGAGGTCGAAGAACGGCGGGTACACCGGAGGGGTGACGACCACGGTGTCCCCGGGGGAGAGCACGACGCGCAGTGCCTCCGCGATGGCGACGCTCACGTCGGTGGCGGTCCGCACGGCGGCCGGGTCGACGGCCCAGCCCCAGGTGCGCTCGGCGAACGCGGCAAAGGCCGGCGCCAGCGGGCCGGGCGAGCCCACGTAGCCGGTGTCGGAGGCGCGCACCCGGTCGACGATGGCCTGCGCGACCACCGGGGCGAGCGGGTAGTCCATCTCGGCGACGAAGAGCGGCAGGACCTCGGGCGGGAACGCCGTCCACTTCTCGCTCGTGCGGGCGCGCAGCAGTGGCAGGGAGTCGGCGGTCACTCGTTCCATGACCCCAGCCTGCCGCATCCCGCGCCACCTAGACTTGACGCGTGAGTGACATCGAGATCGGCCGTGCCAAGCGCGCCCGCCGCGTGTACGCCTTCGACGACATCGCGATTGTTCCGAGCAGGCGCACGCGCGACCCGCAGGACGTCTCCGTCAGCTGGACTATCGACGCGTACACGTTCGACATCCCGGTGCTCGCCGCGCCGATGGACTCCGTGGTGAGCCCGACGACGGCCATCGCGATGGGCCAGCTCGGCGGCCTCGGCGTGCTCGACCTCGAGGGCGTCTGGACGCGCTACGAGGACCCGGAGCCGCTGCTCGAGGAGGTCCGCTCGCTGCCGGTCGGCGGCGCCACCCGCCGCATGCAGGAGATCTACTCGGAGCCGATCAAGCCCGAGCTCGTGGCATCCCGCCTCGCTGAGATCCGCGCAGCGGGCGTGCCCGTCGCGGGCGCCCTCAGCCCGCAGCGCACGCAGGAGCTGTACAAGACGGTGGTCGACGCCGGTGTCGACCTGTTCGTGATCCGCGGCACCACGGTGAGCGCGGAGCACGTCTCCAAGAGCGTGGAGCCCCTCAACCTCAAGAAGTTCATCTACGAGCTCGACGTCCCCGTGATCGTCGGCGGCGCCGCTACCTACACGTCGGCGCTGCACCTCATGCGCACCGGGGCGGCGGGCGTGCTCGTCGGCTTCGGCGGCGGCGCGGCCTCCACCACGCGCGCGACGCTCGGCATCCACGCCCCGATGGCGACCGCTGTCGCCGACGTCGCGGGCGCGCGCCGGGACTACATGGACGAGTCGGGCGGCCGCTACGTGCACGTCATCGCGGATGGCGGCCTCGGCACCTCCGGCGACATCGTCAAGGCCATCTCGGTCGGCGCGGACGCCGTGATGCTCGGCAGCACGCTGGCGCGGGCGACGGATGCCCCGGGCGGCGGCTGGCACTGGGGGGCCGAGGCCCACCACTCCGAGCTGCCGCGGGGCAACCGCGTCGAGGTGGGATCGCTCGCGCCGCTCAAGGAGATCCTCTACGGCCCCTCGACGGTGGCCGACGGCCGCGTGAACCTCATCGGCGCACTGCGCCGGTCGATGGCGACCACGGGCTACTCCGACCTCAAGGAGTTCCAGCGCGTCGAGGTCGTCGTCGCGCCCTACAACGCCGGCTAGAGCGTCAGCGCGGCGCCGGCTAGAGCGTCAGCGCGGCGCCGGCTAGAGCGTCAGCGCGGCGGTCGCGACGAGCGATGCCGCGGTGAGGAAGCCGAACACGCTGCCGATCACGATGCCCGCGATCGCCCAGCCGCGGCGGCGCTGGCTGCCGCCGGCGGTCTCGCGCAGCCCGATGACGCCGGAGCGGATCGCGGCGGCCGCGAGGCCCCCGACGACGAGGAACTTGGAGGCGTCGAGCAGCAGGGCGGTCTGCGACGCATCGGACAGGAAGAGGAGCACGGCGATCGACGCGGTGGCCAGGAGCGTGTTCGCGACGATCACGAACGCGCCATAACGAAGGCTGCGGGTAGATGCGACGCTCGTCGGGTTAGCGAGAGTCATGGCCCCCATACTAGGGACCCCCGTTCGGGGCGCACCAGTGCCCGTTCGCCTGCGGCGCACGGCCAGAAGTCTGCGAGAGCCGCGCTTACACTTGTCCCATGGTCGATGTGAGGCGTGTCAAGCTCCCCGGAGTCGGTGTGCTGCACACCTTCGTGACGGACGACGGCGGCAAAGTCGGCGTCATCACCCACCGCTCGGGCCACAGCGACCTCATCACCTTCGCCGACGCCGAGGGCGCCTCCGAGAAGAGCAAGGTCTCGCTGCGACTCGACGAGGACGAGGCCCACACTCTCGCGGAGCTGCTCGGCGGTACGCGCATCACCGAGTCGCTGTCGGCCCTCGAGACCATCCCCGGCCTCTCGATCGACTGGTTCCCGGTCGGCTACGAGGACCACATCGCCGGCAAGAAGCTCGGCGAGCTCGCCGGCCGCGGCATCGTCGGGCTGACCGTCGTCGCCGTCGTGCGCGGCGAGTCCGCGAATCCCGCGCCCGCCGACGACTTCACCGTCTTCCCCGGCGACACGCTCGTGGTGGCCGGCTCGCCGGAGAAGGTCGCGAAGGCCTTCACCTTCTACCGCACGGGAGAGATGCACAAGGCGCCCGTCGACGCACCCCCAGGCGGCTAGGCAGTGCACGTCGCCGATGACCTCCTGATTCTGGGCGTCCTCCTCGTCATCGCGTATGCGCTCGGCAGGCTCGGCAAGCTCATCGGCCTGCCCGCCATCCCGATCTACATGCTCGTCGGCCTCGCAGCGAGCCCGCACTCGACGCTGATCCCGATCAGCTTCGAGGCTGCGGACGTCGAGCTCATCGCCGTGGTCGGCCTCATCATGCTGCTCTTCAGCCTCGGGCTGGAGTTCGACCAGGACGAGTTCTACGGCAACGCCGGCAAGCTGTTCATCTCGGGCGGCACCCGCCTGGTGATCAACCTGGGCGTCGGCTTCGCCCTCGGCCTGTGGATCGGGTGGGGCACGCGCGAGGCCCTCATCATCGCGGGCATGACTGCCGCGTCATCCAGCGCCATCATTACCAAGCTCCTCATCGAGCTGCGCCGCCTCGCCAACCGCGAGACCCCCACGATCCTGGGGATCATGGTGCTCGAGGACGTCTTCATCGCGATCTACCTCGCGATCGTGGGCGTCGTGCTCTCCGACACCACGGACGTCTGGGGCATCGTCGGGCAGTTGGCGATCTCGTTCGCCTTCCTGGTCGCGATGTTCGCACTGGCGCGCTGGGGCGGCAGGGTGGTCTCGCGGCTCATCCAGACCAAGGACGACGAGCTCTTCACGATCCTGTTCTTCGGCCTGGCCGTGGCGTTCGGCGGCATCGGCGAGAAGCTCGGCGTCTCCGACGCGATCGGCGCCTTCCTCATCGGCCTCGTGCTCGGCGCCTCCCGCTACAAGAACCGCATCGAGCAGTTCGCGCTGCCGCTGCGCGACGTGTTCGGCGCCTTCTTCTTCCTCAACTTCGGGCTCGCCCTCGACGTGTCGACGTTCGGAGGCGTGGTGTGGCCGGTCGTCGTCGCGGTCATCCTCACGCTCGTCGTCAACACCCTCGGCGGCCAGCTCATCGCCTGGCAGAACAAGCTCACCCAGGCGGAGGGGCTCAACGCGAGCGCGATGCTGCAGAACCGCGGCGAGTTCGCCCTCATCCTCGCGACCCTCGCGGTGGGTGCGGGCCTCGACTCGCGGCTGACGCCGTTCGCCGGCCTGTACGTGCTCTCGATGGCGATCGTCGGGCCGATCCTTGCCGTCAACTCCGAGAAGATGGGCCGTGTCGTGTTCCGAGCCAGACGGGCCAGGCCCGGCGATGCCGAGCGGGAGCGCCTGCGCGGCGCCGGCTCGATCAGCGCCGAGGAGATCGCCCTGGTCGAGGCCGCGATGAACGGGCAGGACGTGCCCGAAGCGCCGATCCCCGACGACATCATCGAGTCCTACCCGACGGGCCCGATCGACCCCATTGAGCAGCAGGCGGCCCAGCAGTCGGATGCCCGCGCCGAGCGCAAGAGGGACCCGGAGTATTGAGCACCTCAGTCTGGGCCGTCGCGAGGCGGCCGCGGTGGATCGCCGCCCTCATCCTCGCCCTCGCGATCGCGGGGGGCTTCGCGGCCCTCGGGCAGTGGCAGATCGCGCGCAGCTTCGAGAGCGCCGCGCCCCGGGAGGAGCAGACCGAGGTGGTCGTGCCGCTCAGCGAGGTCTCGCAGCCGCAGCATCCCGTGCCCGACTCTGCGACCGGCCAGCTCGTGCGGGTCGACGCCGACTTCGTGCCCGGCGACTACGTCGTGCTCTCTGACCGCATCAACCACTCCGGCCCGGGCTTCTGGGTGGTCGGCCACGCCGTCACGCCGGAGGGCGCGAGCCTCGCGGTCGCGCTCGGCTGGGCCGGGACGGAGGATGCCGCGGCAGAGGCCGTCCGCACGCTCGACGCCTCCGCGCCCGACGGGACCCTCACCGGCCGCTACCTCCCCACCGAGTCGCCGCAGGAGAGCGACTTCGAGAAGGGCGTACGCAGCTCGATGGCGGTCCCCGAGCTGATCAACCTGTGGGCCTCCACGCCCGAGGGCGTCTACGGCGGCTACCTCATCCTTGACACGGCGCCCGCCGGCCTCGAGCTGATCGACGCCCCGGCGCCCATCACCGATGTGAGCCTCAACCTCCTCAACATCTTCTACGCGGTGGAGTGGGTGATCTTCGCGGGCTTCGCGATCTTCCTCTGGTACCGCCTCGTGAAGGACGCCTGGGAGCTCGAAAACGAGCCCGTAGAATAGGGGTATGCCCATCGGACCCCGGCCCCAAGACGTCTCCAGGATCCGGACGGCGGTCAAGGTCTACAAGGTCTCGTCGATCATCACGGGCAGCTTCCTGCTCCTCCTGGTGCTCATGATGGTGCTGCGCTACATCGTCGGCGTCGACATCGAGCTCAACCCGGTGTACGGCCTGCAGCTCACGCCGAAGGAGCTCATCACCGGGGTGAACGTCTCCACCCTCATCCTCATCGTCCACGGCTGGATGTACGTGCTCTACCTCGGCACCGACTTCGTGCTGTGGCGGAGCATCCGCTGGTCGTTCGGCAGGTTCCTGTTCATCGCCCTTGGCGGCATCATCCCGCTGCTCTCGTTCTTCCTCGAGCGCCGCGTCCCGCGCCAGGCGCTCGCCGCGATCGCCCACCTCGAGACCCCCGAGCCCTCTGTAAAGGCCGCCGCATGAGTGACACCGAAGCCAACCCCGTCCTCGTCGTCGACTTCGGCGCGCAGTACGCGCAGCTGATCGCGCGCCGAGTGCGCGAGGCCAGCGTCTACAGCGAGATCGTGCCGCACACGATCACCGCCGCCGAAGTCGCGGCGAAGCATCCCGCGGGCATCGTGCTGAGCGGTGGGCCGTCGAGCGTCTACGAGGCCGGCTCTCCCACCCTCGACCCCGCGATCCTCGAGCTCGGCATCCCCGTGCTCGGCATCTGCTACGGCTTCCAGGTGATGGCGCAGCAGCTCGGCGGCGAAGTCGCCAAGACCGGCGCGCGCGAGTACGGCGCCACGGACGTCACGCTCGCCCCCGGCGACTCCACCCTCCTCTCCGGCCAGCCGGCCGAGCAGACCACGTGGATGAGCCACGGCGACTCGGTGTCGAAAGCGCCCGCGGGATTCACGGTGCTGGCGTCGAGCGAGTCCACCCCGGTCGCGGCCTTCGCCAGCGACGAGCGGAAGCTCTACGGGGTGCAGTGGCACCCCGAGGTCAAGCACTCGGAGTTCGGCCAGCGCGTGCTCGAGAACTTCCTGCACAGGGCTGCGGGCATCCCTGCCGATTGGAACAGCGCGAACGTGATCGACGAGCAGGTTGCGCGCATCCGCGCCCAGGTCGGCTCGGGCCGTGTGATCTGCGGCCTCTCGGGCGGCGTCGACTCCGCTGTCGCCGCGGCCATCGTGCACAAGGCGGTCGGCGACCAGCTCACCTGCATCTTCGTGGACCACGGCCTGCTGCGCCAGGACGAGCGCCGCCAGGTCGAGGAGGACTACGTCGCCTCCACCGGCGTGCGGCTCGTGACCGTCGACGCGGTCGACCAGTTCCTCGACGCACTCGCCGGCGTGACCGACCCGGAGCAGAAGCGCAAGATCATCGGCCGCGAGTTCATCCGCTCGTTCGAGAACGCGGCGGAGGCGCTGGTGCTGGAGGCCCAGGGCGGCGGGGAGTCCATCGACTTCCTCGTGCAGGGCACCCTCTACCCCGACGTCGTCGAGTCGGGCGGCGGCACCGGCACCGCCAACATCAAGAGCCACCACAACGTGGGCGGGCTGCCCGAAGACCTGCAGTTCACGCTCGTCGAGCCACTGCGCACCCTGTTCAAGGACGAGGTGCGCGCGATCGGCCGCGAGCTGGGCCTGCCCGAGGTGATCGTCTCGCGCCAGCCGTTTCCGGGGCCAGGCCTCGGCATCCGCATCGTCGGTGAGGTTACCCGTGAGCGTCTCGAGCTGCTCCGCAAGGCGGACGCGATAGTCCGCGCGGAGCTGACGGCGGCGGGCCAGGATGCAGCGATCTGGCAGTGCCCGGTCGTGCTGCTGGCCGACGTCCGCAGCGTGGGCGTGCAGGGCGACGGGCGCACGTACGGGCATCCCATCGTCCTGCGCCCCGTCTCCTCGGAGGACGCGATGACCGCCGACTGGACGCGCGTGCCCTACGAGGTGCTCGCCAAGATCTCCAACCGCATCACCAACGAGGTGCCCGGGGTGAATCGCGTGGTGCTCGACGTCACGTCGAAGCCGCCGGGAACCATCGAGTGGGAATAGCCCGCTAGCATCCCCGGCCGCCCAAACTGCGGCATGCTGGGGAGGTGACCGACTCCGCGCCCCTTTCTCAACTCGCTTGAGCGCCTGCGCGCGTCGCTGGCAGACCCGGGCCTGAGCCTGCCGCTCGACGGCGCGGCCGCGCAGCGCGAGGCGGCCGCAGCAGCGGTGCGGCAGATCAACGACTACATCCGGCCGCGCCTTTCCGACCTCGATGCACCGCTGTTGGCGGTCGTCGGCGGATCGACGGGGTCGGGCAAGTCGACGATCGTCAACGCCCTCATCGGCACTCCCACGACCCGGGCCGGGGTCATCCGCCCCACGACCCGGCAGCCGATCCTCGTGCACGCGCCCGTCGACGCCGGGTGGTTCGCGAGCGACCGCATCCTTCCGGGCCTGGCGCGCGTGCGCGGGCGCATCACGGAGCCCGGCACCCCGGCGTCGTCTGCGGGGGATGCTCCCGCCGGTGCCCGCATCAACGAGCTCATGCTGCTCGGCCACGACCGGGTGCCGCAGTTCCTCGCCCTGATCGACGCACCCGATATCGACTCGGTGGCCGACGACAACCGGGCGCTCGCTGCGCAGCTTCTCGCTGCGGCCGACCTGTGGCTGTTCGTCACGACGGCGAACCGGTACGCCGACGCCGTGCCGTGGGCGCTGCTCGACGGCGCGGCCGGACGCAACATCACCGTCGCCGTCGTGCTCAACCGGGTGCCGCCGGGCGCGGCCGCGGAGGTGCTTCCCGACCTGCGGTCGATGCTCGCCGCGCGCGGCCTCCCCGACGCCCCGGTGTTCGTGATCGAGGAGCAGAAGCTCGACGAGCTCGGGATGCTCCCCGCCTCCGCCGTCGCCGGACCCCGTGACTGGCTCAGCTCGATCGCCGCCGATCGGGCCGAGCGCACCCGCATCGCCGCCCGAACGCTGCGCGGCGCGATAGTCGACCTCGACATCCGGGTCTCGTCCATCGCCACCGCGCGCCAGCAGCAGCTCGACTGGGTCGACGGCACGGCCAAGACCGTCGCGCACGCATACGCGAGTGCCGCGGAGGCCGTGGATGACGCGACGCGCGACGGCGCCCTCCTCCGCGGCGAGGTGCTCGCGCGCTGGCAGGACTTCGTGGGCACGTCCGACGTCTTCCGGAGCGTCGAGCGCTGGTTCTCGCGCACACGGGATGCCGCGACCGCCTGGATCATGGGCAAGCCCCAGCCGGTCATCGATGTCGAGGTGCGCCTCGAGCACGGGCTCCACGCGGTGATCGTCGACCAGGCCGGGCGGGCGGCCGCGGCATCCTGGGCCAGCCTGCAGCGCACCGAGGCCGGCCGCACCATCGCGCAGGCCCATCCGGAACTGGGCACCGAGAGCAGCGACTTCGGCGACCGGGCGGCGGCGATGATCCGCGAGTGGCAGGGTGCGCTCCTGCGGCTCATCCAGGAGAACGCCGGGTCGAAGCGGATCAGGGCCCGCGTGCTCTCGGCCGGGCTCAACGTCGTGACCGTCGCGCTCATCGTCGTGGTCTTCGCCTCCACCGGCGGGCTCACGGGCGGCGAGATAGTGATCGCGGGCGGTTCGGCAGTGGTCGGCCAGAAGCTTCTCGAGACGATCTTCGGAGAGGACGCCGTGCGCCGCCTCGCGGGCGAGGCCCGCAAGGACCTCACCGGCCGCGTGAGCTCCCTCTTCGCCACCGAGGCCGCGCGTGTCACCGCGGCTCTCGAGAGTGCGCGCTTCGGGTCGTCCCCCGAGGCGCTGCGCCGCGAATCGGCGGCCCTCCTCGACGACGTCCAGCGGGCGGCATCATGAAGGCGGCCTCGCTCGACGCGCGGCTCGAAGCCCTGCGGGTCGTGCGCGAGACCGGTGAGGGGCGCCTCGCCGATGCGGTGGCCCGCCAGCTCGATGCCGTGCTCACTCATGCCACCGAGCGTCGCCAGCGGTCGCCCGAGCACACCGTCATCGGCGTCTTCGGTGCGACGGGGTCGGGCAAGTCGAGCCTCGTCAACGCCCTCGTCGGCAGCGATGTCGTCGTGACGCACGTGCGACGCCCCACCACGAGCGAGGCCCACTCGATCAGCTGGGATGCCGACGGGGCGACAGACCTCCTCGACTGGCTGCAGGTGCGTGAGCGCACGAAGCTGGATGCTCCGCTCGACCCGCGCGCGGGAAGACTGCTGCTGCTCGACCTTCCGGACTTCGACTCGGTCGAGCGCGCGAACCGTGACATCGCGGAACGGCTTGCCGCCCAGGTGGACGCCCTCGTGTGGGTGGTCGACCCTCAGAAGTACGCCGACGAGGTACTTCACGCCCAGTTCATCGCGCCGCACGCGAAGCACTCCGCGGTGACACTGATCGTGCTCAACCAGGTGGACCTGCTCTCCGCCGCCGAGGTGCCGGCGGTAGTCGAGTCGCTCCGCGGCATCGTCGAGCGTGACGGCATCCCCAAGGCACGGGTCCTCCCCGTCAGCGCGAGGACCGGCGAGGGCATCCCGGCCCTGCGCACTGCCCTGGGCGACCTCGCCGCCGCCCAGCAGGCACGGGAGGCGCGGCTCTCCGCCGACGTCTCGACGGTCGCCGCCGCAGTGCCGGATGCCGGCACCGCCACTCGTCCAACGCCTCGCGGCACCGAGGCCCTCATCTCCGCGCTCGGCACCGCTGCGGGGGCCGAGGTCGTCGCCCAGGCTGTCGCCCGCTCGTACCGCAAGCGGGCGGGCCAGGCCACGGGCTGGCCGATCGTGTCGTGGCTGCTGCGCCTGCGGCCCGATCCGCTCGCGCGCCTCGGTCTCGGCCCGAGTCGCCGCGGCGACGACGCCGCGCTGCACCGCACCAGCATGCCCGCCCTCGACGCGGGTGCCAGGGCGAGGGTCTCCCTCGGGGTGAGAGGCTTCGCGGATGCCGCGGCCACCGGCCTCGCCGAGACCTGGCGCACCGGCCTGCGCGCGACGGCCGACCGGGCCATCGCCGAGTTGCCGGACGAGCTCGACCTCGCCATCGCCCGCACCGCGCTGCCCGCGAAGGGCTCGTGGTGGTGGGTGGTCTTCGGCGTGCTGCAGTGGGTCTCCGTGCTCGCCGCCCTCGTCGGGATCGGCTGGCTGCTCGGCGCCGCCTTCCTGCCGAACCTCGGGCTGCCCGCCTTCGAGGTGCCGAAGGTCGAGGGGTGGGCGGTGCCGACACTGCTCATTGCCGGGGGTGTGGTGCTGGGCATCCTGCTCGGGCTCCTCGGTGCCGCACTCGCTGCCGGTGCCGCCGCGGCCCGCCGCCGCCGCACACGACGGCTGCTGCTCGCCTCGGTCGGCGAGGTCGTGCGGCGGATCGCGGTCGCGCCGGTGCTGGCCGACCTCGACCGCGCTCGTGACTACACGGCGGCGCTGACCCTCGCGCGGTAGTCGCCTCACCGCGCTCTGACTCGGCCGCTTCGGAATCGGGTGAACGGGAACGACGAAGGCCGCCCCCGCAGGGACGGCCTTCGCGAGAGAACGGCTAGCGGCGGGCGATCGCCAGCATGCGGAGGATCTCGAGGTACAGCCAGATGACGGTGGCCATGATGCCGAAGGCGCCGGTCCAGCCGTACTTGCGCGGTGCCTTGTTGTTCACGCCGCGCTGGATGAAGTCGAAGTCGAGCACGAGCGAGTACGCCGCCATGATGACGACGAAGACGCCGAGGATCAGACCGAGCGGGATGCCGAAGACCGGCGCGCTGCGCAGGCCCCAGGGGTCGGTGTTGGCGCCGGTCAGCATGAGCACGACGTTGATGAGCGAGAACACCAGGTAGCCGACCATCGCGATCAGGAAGATCTTCGTCGCGCGCTTCGAGGCGCGGATCTTGCCGCTCGCGAACAGTGCGAGGGTGATGCCGACCACGACCAGCGAGGCGATGACCGCCTGGATGACGATGCCGCCGCCGAACGACGACTCGTACCACCACGAGATGCCGCCGACGAAGACGCCTTCAACAGCCGCGTACAGCAGGATGAGCGGAGCCGAGGGCTCCCGCTTGAACGAGTTGACGAGCCCGAGCACGAGGCCGACGAGCGCAGCGCCGATCCACAGGAAGGGGATGAGCGGGGCGGAGATCCACCCGACGGCCGCGCCGACCAGCAGGAGCGCGAAGGCGCCGACCGTCTTGGCGATGGTGTCGTCGACGGTCATCACCTCGCTCTCGGGAGCGGAGGGGCTCTTGTAGAGCTCGTCGAGCTGCTGGGCCGACATGTTCTGGGCTGCTGCAACGCCGCCCGCCGCATTGGTCGCGAACGCGGGGCTGCGGCTGAATGCGAATTTCGCCATGGGGTTCTGCCTTTCGGTGAAGTACTACAAAACTACCGGGGAACGCTGGGCATTCGCACTGGATGCGAGCAGTCTCGCGACCCACGCCGAGGCGATGAGCACCGCCAGGGAGATGGCGAGGGTCGGGAGCATCCCGGTGTACTCGGTGAAGAACCGCGGAAGGATGAACCCGTTCGCGAGCGGGAACAGCACGGTGATGTAGCTGCGCGCCGGCCGGTGGCGCACGAGCAGCCAGCACACGTAGGGCACGACGAAGGTCCACGCGGAGTACGGGCCGGTGAGCAGGATCCAGATCTGACCGGTGGCCGGGATCACGACGACGAGCCGCCGCCAGCCGCTCGCGGGCATGATCGACCAGCCGGTCGCGTGGGCCGCTGTGCCGATGAGGAGGAGCGGGAGCGTCCAGGTGTTGGAGCCCTGCAGCTGCACGGCCCCGCCGATGATCAGCAGCAGCCCTGCGACGTACCTGTCGTTGTAGTGCCCCCAGCGCAGCGGCAGGGAGCGCGTCGGCTCGACCCAGTCAGAGGCCATTCGCGAACCTCAGGAGCAGGACGATCCCCACTGCGAGCCAGACGTAGCCGAGGATCGTCGCCACGAGGGCGATGGTCCTGCCGCGCTCGCCGGTCTGCTTGATCTGGCGCAGCGCGATGTGGCCGAAGACGAACGCGGGGATTCCCCCGATGCACGCGAGGACGAGCGCGATGATGGCGATGGAGTTGACCGGTGCGGGGGCCTCCGCCGCGGCCTCGTCGACGGCGTTCGGGCTCACCGCGGTGCCGCAGAATACGCAGAACCGCCACTCCGGGCGGAGCTCCCCGGAGCAGGTCGCGCAGGTGGCCATGTTCGAATGCTAGTGGCGCGGCGACCGCCTAGCCTTGAGGCGTGAGCATCCCATCCCGTCCTCTCGTGATCGGCCACCGGGGTGCGAGCGGGTACCGGCCGGAGCACACACGGGCCGCGTACGAGCTCGCCTTCGCTCTCGGCGCCGACGCGGTCGAGCCGGACATCGTCGCTACGAAGGACGGCGTGCTGGTGCTGCGGCACGAGAACGAGATCTCGGGCACCACCGATGTGGCCGAGCGGCCGGAGTTCGCCGGCCTGCGCACCTCGAAGGTCGTCGACGGCGCGCAGCTCACCGGCTGGTTCACGGAGGACTTCACGTGGGCGCAGCTGTCGACCCTGCGCTCCCGCGAGCGGCTGCCCGCGATCCGCACCGCGAGCGCCACGTTCGACGGCCGCTGGGGCATCCTGCGGCTCACCGACCTCCTGCAGATCATCGACGAGCAGTCGGCGCGGCTCGGGCGCGAGCTGGTGATGGTCGCCGAGATCAAGCACGCGACGTACTTCGAGTCCATCGGGCTGCCGCTCGACGAGCTGTTCGCGGCGGAGATCGCGCGGTGGGCCACGCCCGACAACCTCATCGTGGAGTCCTTCGAGCAGACCGTGCTCGAGCAGGTCAGGCAGCGGGGCATCCCGGGCCGTTCTGTCTTCCTCGTCGAGAAGAGCGGCTCGCCCGCCGACCTCGTCGCGCGCTTCGGCCGGAAGGCCCTGCCGTACTCGGCCCACCTGACCCCGGCCGGCCTCGCGCGGCTGGCCGAGCGGGTCGACGGCGTGAGCGTCGACAAGGCACTGCTGCTGCGCACGGATGCCGCGGCCAACGTCATCGGGACTACCGACCTCGTCGACCGCATCCACGAGGCCGGGCTGCTCGCCTACACGTGGACGCTGCGGGCCGAGAACAGGTTCCTCGCCCGCAACCTCCGGCGGGGCACGCCGCAGCGCGACTTCGGCGACTGGGACCGTGAGTTCCGGCTCATCCTGGGGACGGGCGTCGACGGGGTGTTCGCCGACCAGCCGGACCTGGTGCTGTCGCTGGCCCAGTAGCGCGCTCTGGCGCGCGTATCGAAACCGGTTGTTCGACTGAGTGGTTTCGATACGGCGCTGGGGCGCCTACTCAACCCGCCGGGTTTCGATACGGCCGCGGGCGGCCTACTCAACCCGCCGGGTTTCGATACGGCCGCGGGCGGCCTACTCAACCCGCTGACGGTGCCGCCGCTTAGAATCGACCAGCGATGACCTATGTCCTGGAGCCGTTCGAGCACGCCGACCCTGCGAAGGGCGGGCGCATCGACGACTCGCTGCTCGCCGACCTGAACCCGCAGCAGCGCGAGGCCGTCGAGTACCGCGGCCAGTCCCTGCTCATCGTCGCGGGCGCGGGCTCCGGCAAGACGAGCGTGCTCACGCGCCGCATCGCGGGGCTGCTGCAGACGCGCGAGGCCTGGCCGAGCCAGATCCTCGCGATCACGTTCACGAACAAGGCCGCCGCCGAGATGCGCGACCGCGTGCGCTCGCTGGTGGGCGACGACGCGACCGACGGCATGTGGATCTCCACGTTCCACTCCGCGTGCACGCGCATCCTGCGCCGCCAGGCCGAGCACTTCGGCATGAAGCAGAGCTTCACCATCTACGACACCGCGGACCAGCGCGCGCTGCTCAAGCGCATCATCAAAGACCTGGATGCCGACACCGTCGGCTTCACGCCCGGCGGGGTCTCGAGCCGCATCTCGAAGCTCAAGAACGAGCTCACCGACATCGACGCCTTCGCGCGCTCCGTGAACATGGACGACCCGAAGGAGGCCGGGTTCGTCGAGATCTTCAAGCGCTACACGGCCGCCCTGCGCCGCGCGAACGCCCTCGACTTCGACGACATCATCGCCGAGACCGTGTACCTGTTCCGCGCGTTCCCGGATGTCGCGGCCCTCTACCAGCGCCGGTTCCGCCACGTTCTCGTCGACGAGTACCAGGACACGAACCACGCCCAGTACTCGCTCATCCGCGAGCTCGTGCGGCCCGTGCTGCGGGAGAACGTGCCGCAGGACACGCGGATGAAGCTCGACCCGACCGGGGGCATCCCGGCCGCATCGCTCACCGTCGTCGGCGACAGCGACCAGTCGATCTACGCGTTCCGCGGGGCGGACATCCGCAACATCACCGAGTTCGAGCGCGACTTCCCGAACTCCAAGGTCATCCTGCTCGAGCAGAACTACCGGTCGACCCAGAACATCCTGGACGCGGCCAACGCGGTCATCTCGAACAACTTCGACCGGAAGGCGAAGAACCTGTTCACGACGGTCGGCGCGGGCAACAAGATCGTGGGATACACGGGCTACTCCGGCCACGACGAGGCGCAGTTCGTCGCCGACGAGATCGACGTGCTGCGCAAGGCCGGCTCGAGCCTCAACGACATCGCCGTGTTCGTGCGGACCAACTCGCAGACGAGGCCGCTCGAAGAGATCTTCATCCGCTCGGCGATCCCGTACCGCATCCCCGGCGGCACCAAGTTCTACGAGCGCGCCGAGATCAAGGACGCGATGGCGTACCTCATCCAGGTCGCCAACCCCGACGACGACATGGCGCTGCGCCGCGTCATGAACGTGCCCAAGCGCGGCATCGGCCCCGCCACCGAGGCGGCCCTCCAGGCGCACGCGGACCGCATGGGGATGCCCCTGCGCGAGGCCCTCGTCGACGCCGGCCAGCTCGGCCTCGGCCCGAAGGTGACCGCCGCGATCATCGAGCTGGGGGAGCTGCTGAACGAGCTCACGGCCGTCGCCGCCACGGCCGCGCCGCACGACATCCTCACCGAGGTCCTCACGAAGACGGGGTACTTCGCTGCACTGAAGAACAGCGGCGACGCGCAGGACGAGGCCCGCGCCGAGAACCTCGAGGAGCTCGTCTCGCAGACGAAGGAGTTCCGCACCGTCAGCCCCGAGGGCACCCTGATCGACTTCCTCACCAATGTCGCCCTGTTCGCCGCGACCGACGAGATCGACGACGGCGACGGCACGGTCTCGATCATGACGCTGCACACCGCGAAGGGGCTCGAGTACGACTCGGTGTTCCTCACCGGCGTGGAGGAAGACCTGCTGCCGCACCGCATGTCGTCCAACGAGCCCGGCGGCCTCGCCGAGGAGCGCCGGCTGTTCTACGTGGGCATCACGCGCGCGAAGAAGCGCCTCTACCTCTCGCTCGCGGCCTCGCGCGCGAGCTTCGGCGAGGTGAACGTGTCGATGCCGAGCCGGTACCTCAACGAGATCCCCGCAGACCTCATCGAGTGGCGCCAGTCGGGCGGCGGCGGAGGGTTCCGCGGGCCGCGCCAGGTGCGGGCGGCGCCGATGCGGGAGAGCTACGGCTCCCTGCCGCCGGCCCCGCGCGTCAAGACCGAGTGGACGAGCGCCGTCACGGGCCTCGTGCGCGACAACGGCGACCTCACCCTCGAGGTCGGCGACCGCATCCGGCACACCGACTTCGGCGACGGCAGCGTGACCGCGGTCACCGGCGAGGGCACGAAGAGGGTTGCCGAAGTGCAGTTCGACGTTGCCGGCCGCAAGCGCCTGCTGATCAAGATCGCGCCCATTGAGAAGCTCTGATCCGCGCGAGCGGGTCATCGTCCCGCGGTTCCCGAACCCGACGGAGCTCCTCGCCGACACTCTCCGGCTGATCCGGGAGGACCTCAACCTGCCGGAGTCGTTCCCGCCCGCGGTCGAGGCCGAGGCGAAGGAGGCCGTCGACGGCGCCGAGCTCCCCGGGGCCGACGAGACGGCCGTGCCCTTCGTCACGATCGACCCCGAGGGCGCGACGGACCTCGACCAGGCACTGCACCTCGAGCGCGCGGGGGAGGGCTACCGGGTGCGGTACGCGATCGCGGATGTTCCGGCCTTCGTCCGCGAGGGCGGCGAGGTCGATGCGGAGGCGCGGGAGCGGGGGCAGACCCTGTACGCCCCCGACGGCCGGATCCCGCTGCACCCGACCGTGATCAGCGAGCACGCGGCATCCCTCCTCGAAGGGCAGCTGCGCGGCGCGTTCGTCTGGACGTTCGAGCTGGATGCCGCGGCGAACGTGACCGCCACCGCCCTGTCGAGGGCGCGCGTGCGGTCGCGGAACCAGTTCTCCTACACCGAGGTGCAGTCGCAGCTCGACGACGGCACCGCCTCCGAGAGCCTGCAGCTGCTGCGGGAGGTCGGCACCAAGCGCACAGCCCTCGAGCGCGAGCGCGGCGGGGCGTCGCTCAACCGGCCCGACGAGGAGGTCGAGTTCCGCGGCGGCCGGTACGAGCTGGTGCGCCGCAGCCCGCTGCCGGTGGAGGAGTGGAACGCGCAGCTCTCCCTCATGACCGGGATGGCGGCCGCGTCGATCATGCTCGACGGGGGTGTGGGCATCCTGCGCACCATGCCCGCGCCGTTCGCCGACACGCTCGAGCACTTCCGCATGCAGGTCGCCGCCCTCGGCGAGCCCTGGCCCGCCGACCAGCCGTACGGCGAGTACCTGCGCGCCCTCGACCGCGGCAGCGCCTCTGGCCTCGCCGCGATCCATGCCGCCGCGTCCCTGTTTCGCGGCGCCGGCTACACGGCGTTCGACGGCGAGCTGCCCGAGAACACGGTGCAGGCCGCCGTCGCCGCGCCGTACGCGCACGCGACCGCGCCGCTGCGGCGGCTCGTCGACCGGTTCGTGCTCGTGACCTGCGAGGCGCTCGTCGCCGGGCGGCCCGTGCCGCAGTGGGTGCGCGACGCGCTGCCGACCCTGCCGAAGATCATGGGTCGCTCCGACGGGGTCGCCTCCCGCCTGGAGCACGCCTCCGTCGACGCGATCGAGGCTGCGCTGCTCTCCGACCGGGTGGGCTCCGTGTTCGACGCCGTCGTGATCTCGGCGAAGGAGGGCGGTGGCGTCATCCAGCTCACCGACCCGGTCGTCACGGCCACCATCGAGGGCGCCGTCACGGCGGGCGAAGCGGTCAGAGCCACGCTCGTCACAGCGGACATCGCGAGCGGCACTACCCTCTTCCGCGCCTGAACTCGCGCAGGTAGCGCCGCATCGGCGCGTGCCGGATGAACCGCGGCAGCCGCGGGTACACGGCGCGGGCGAACCGCACGAGCCGCGCGTACCTGCGCGCGTCGAGCGGCAGGCCGAACGCCTCGCGCAGCTCCTCGTCGAGCAGGCCCGCGGTCACGAGCCGCACGGCCGGCATCAGTGCGCGCATCCAGAGCGGACCGGCAGCGGGATGCAGCAGCGCCCGCGCCACGTCGCGCGCCGGCTGCTCCACCCGCAGCGGCACCCCCGCCCAGTACCGCGCGAACGCCTCGGGAGTCTCGGGCCACGCCGCCCGCGGCACCCCGAGCGTCGTCGCCACCACCGCCGAGTCGTCCAGCATGTACTGCGCCTCGGCCGGGGTCAGCGCGCCGAACACGAGTTCGTGCATCCGGACCGCCGTGTCGTAGATCGTCGCCGCCACCCAGACCTGCAGGTCGACGTCGCGCGCGTCGTAGCCCTCGCCGACCACCGGCCGGTGGGCGCGGCCGACGCTCCGGGCGATGCGCGCGACCTCGTCGGGGGTGCCGAACCGGATCACGTACAGGTAGGTGAGGGTGCCGTGCAGCCGGTCGAGGGGGCGCTGCGCGAAGTCGGAGTGCTCCGCGACTCCCCGGCCCACCGCGGGATGCGCGAGCTGCAGGAGGATGGCGCGCGCACCGCCGGCCAGGAGGACGGCCTCGGCCGCGGCATCCTCCACCCGAACTCGCATGCCCCATTGTCGCCCCCGCCCCCGCCCCCACACCCCCGCTCCCCGGCCCCCTCGCGGCCCCGCACCCCAGCCCCCGCGGTGCGAAATGCAGGAGAAGAGCGCTCCCACCAGTCGCCAGAGGCCGGGATGCCGCGCCCCCCGCTCGGGAACTCCTGCATTTCGCACGGGTCGGGCACGGGGAGGGCGCCCCCCGCTCGGGAACTCCTGCATTTCGCACGGGTCGGGCACGGGGAGGGCGGCGGATGCACGAAAGAACGCCGGAAGTTAACCCGGCCGCGACCCGGCCCCGGGCGAACCCGCAAGTTTGGGCGAGTAGAGTGCTTGGTGGCCAAAGTGTCTTGACGTCGAGTTAGTTCGGCGGGCGACCGGGGCCGAATCAATGGAATACCGACGCACGATTGCGAGAGTTACGTGGACCTTTTCGAGTACCAGGCTCGGGACCTTTTCGAATCCTACGGAGTGCCTGTACTTGCCGGCATCGTGGCTGACACGCCCGCCGAGGCGAAGGCCGCGGCGGAGAAGATCGGCGGCACCGTCGTCGTGAAGGCGCAGGTCAAGGCCGGCGGCCGCGGCAAGGCCGGCGGCGTGAAGGTCGTGCACAACGGGGATGACGCGGCCACCGCCGCGGAGGCGATCCTCCAGCTCACGATCAAGGGCCTCCCCGTCAACCGGGTCATGGTCGCCCAGGGCGCGAAGATCGCCCAGGAGTTCTACTTCTCCGTGCTGCTCGACCGGGCCAACCGCTCCTACCTCTCGCTCTGCAGCGTCGAGGGCGGCATGGAGATCGAGGAGCTCGCGGTCGAGCGTCCCGAGGCTCTCGCCAAGATCGAGGTCGACCCGATCGCGGGCGTCGACCTGGAGAAGGCCAAGGCCATCGCGACCGCCGGCGGCTTCCCCGCCGAGCTCGTCGACAAGGTCGCCCCCGTGATCGTGAAGCTCTACGAGGTCTACAAGGGTGAGGACGCGACTCTGGTTGAGGTCAACCCGCTCGTGCTCACCGAGGACGGCCAGATCCTGGCCCTCGACGGCAAGGTCACGCTCGACGAGAACGCGGCGTTCCGCCACCCCAACCACGAGGCCCTCGAGGACAAGGCCGCGGCCGACCCGCTCGAGGCGAAGGCGAAGGCCAACGACCTCAACTACGTGAAGCTCGACGGCGAGGTCGGAATCATCGGCAACGGCGCCGGCCTCGTGATGTCGACGCTCGACGTCGTCTCCTACGCCGGTGAGCGCCACGGCGGCGTGAAGCCCGCCAACTTCCTCGACATCGGCGGTGGCGCCTCCGCGACCGTCATGGCCAACGGCCTCGACGTCATCCTCGGCGACCCGCAGGTGAAGAGCGTGTTCGTGAACGTCTTCGGCGGCATCACCGCCTGCGACGCCGTCGCGAACGGCATCGTGCAGGCGCTCGAGATCCTCGGCGACTCGGCGACGAAGCCGCTCGTCGTGCGCCTCGACGGCAACAAGGTCGAGGAGGGCCGCGCCATCCTGCGCGCAGCCAACAACCCGCTGGTCACCCTGGCGGACACCATGGACGAAGGCGCCGACAAGGCCGCCGAGCTCGCGAACGCGTAAGGGAACAGAAATGTCGATCTTCCTCAACAAGGACTCCAAGGTCATCGTCCAGGGCATCACCGGCGGCGAGGGCACCAAGCACACCGCGCTCATGCTCAAGGCGGGCACCCAGGTCGTCGGCGGCGTCAACGCGCGCAAGGCCGGCACGACTGTCGAGCACGAGGGCGGCGTCAGCCTTCCGGTGTTCGGCGCCGTCAAGGAGGCGATGGATGCCACGGCAGCCGACGTCTCGATCGTGTTCGTTCCCCCCGCCTTCGCCAAGGACGCCGTGGTCGAGGCCATCGAGGCGGAGATCCCCCTCGTCGTGGTCATCACGGAGGGCATCCCCGTGCAGGACTCCGCCGAGTTCTGGGCCCTCGCCAAGGCCAAGGGCGGCAAGACCCAGATCATCGGCCCGAACTGCCCCGGCATCATCACGCCCGGTGAGTCGCTGGTCGGCATCACCCCCGCCACGATCACCGGCAAGGGCCCGATCGGCCTCGTCTCGAAGTCGGGCACCCTGACGTACCAGATGATGTACGAGCTGCGCGACCTGGGCTTCTCGACCGCGATCGGCATCGGCGGCGACCCCATCATCGGCACCACGCACATCGACGCGCTGCGCGCCTTCCAGGACGACCCCGAGACCACGGCGATCGTGATGATCGGCGAGATCGGCGGCGACGCGGAGGAGCGGGCTGCCGACTTCATCCGCGAGTACGTCACGAAGCCGGTCGTCGGCTACGTCGCGGGCTTCACCGCTCCCGAGGGCAAGACCATGGGCCACGCGGGCGCGATCGTCTCCGCGGGCGCGGGAACCGCCCAGGGCAAGAAGGAGGCCCTCGAGGCCGCCGGGGTCAAGGTCGGCAAGACGCCGAGCGAGACCGCCGCCCTGATGCGCGAGGTGCTCGCGGCGCTCTAACTCAGATCCGCTCATCGAGAGTGCAGTTCGACAGGGTGCCCCCGTGCGGCGACCCCGTCGAACTGCACTCTCGGCGCATGTGCGGGGGTGTCCTAGGCTGCAGGGTGTGAAACGTCGCCTGCCCCAGCTCGTTGCCGCTGTGGCGGTCGTCACCCTGCTTCTCGCCGGCTGCCAGTTCTTTCCGGGCATCCCGAAAGTCGAACTGCCGACCCCGACCGACACTGACGGGTTCTACTCGCAGACCCTCAACTGGGAGCGCTGCGGCGACGGCCAGGAGTGCGCGACCGCGAAGGCGCCCATCGACTGGGACTCGCCGGGCGACGGCGCGATCAGCCTCGCCCTCGTGAAGCACCTCGCGACCGGCACCGAGCAGGGCTCGATGCTGCTCAACCCGGGCGGCCCGGGCGGCTCCGGCTGGGACTACGTGTACTACTCGGGCGACCAGGTCGCGGGCCCGGACGTGGTCGCGGCGTTCGACATCGTCGGGTGGGACCCGCGCGGGGTGGGGCAGTCGACGGGCGTCGAGTGCTACACGGACGACAAGCAGAAGGACGAGCAGCTCTACGGCACCTTCGACAGCCCCTACGACACGGAGGGCTGGATCAACGAGCTCACCGGCGAGATGGAGGACTTCGCCGCCGCGTGCGAGAAGAACACGGGCGAGCTGCTGGGCAACCTGGACGCGGCGAGCAACGCGAAGGACATGGACATGCTGCGCGCCGTGCTCGGCGACGACAAGCTGAACTACCTCGGCTACTCGTACGGCACCTACTTCGGCGCGGTGTACGCGGAGCTGTTCCCGGAGAACGTGGGCCGCTTCGTGCTCGACGGCGCGGTCGACCCGCAGCAGACCGACTTCGAGGCGCTGAAGTTCCAGATGGCGGGCTTCGACAGCGGGCTGCGCGCCTACATGCAGCACTGCCTCGACAGCGGCGAGTGCCCCTTCACGGGCGACGTCGACTCCGCGCTGGGGCAGGTGCGCTCCGCCCTCGACAACGTCGACGCCCTGAAGCTGGTGAACTTCGACGGTCGCGTGCTCGACTCGGCGACCCTGGCGACGGCCATCATCGAGAACCTGTACTCGGAGTCGTACTGGAACGACCTGACCGACATGTTCACCGACCTGCAGCAGGGCGACCCGACGACGACGTTCACGAGCGCCGACGACTACAACCAGCGCGGGCCGAACGGCACCTACGACTCCAACGCGAACGACGTGTACATCGCGGCGACCTGCGCGGACGGCGACTTCGCGAGCGACCCGGAGTCGACCCTCGACCGCATCGCCGAGATCGACGCGTACGCGCCGATCCTCGGCAAGTACGCGACCTACGACGACTTCGCGGTGCTCGACACCGCGTGCACGCACTGGCCGTACCCGCGCGGCGCCGACCTCCCGACCACGTTCGAGGCGAAGGGCGCCGGCCCGATCCTCGTGATCGGCACGTCGAACGACCCCGCCACGCCCTACGCGTCGTCGGTGTCGCTGGCGAAGCAGCTCTCGAGCGGCGTGCTCATCAGCTACGAGGGCGAAGGCCACACGGTCTACAACCAGGGCGTCACGTGCATCGACGACGTCGTCGACGCCTACTTCGTGAGCGGCACGGTGCCCGCCGCAGACCCGATGTGCTGATGCGCGCCCGTGCAGCCCTGGCCGCGGCGGCCATCCTGATGCTGGTGGCGGGATGCACGGCGTCGCCCACTCCCGGCCCGACTGAGTCCGGCGTTCCTGCCGGCTTCGAGTCGATCTACGAGCAGCAGGTCTTCTGGAACCCGTGCAACGACGGCTTCGACTGCACGACAGTGAGCGCCCCGGTCGACTGGTCGGACCCGGAGAGCGACCGCATCCAGCTCGCCGTGGTGCGGCAGGAGTCCACGAACACCACGAAGGGCTCGCTGCTCACGAACCCGGGCGGGCCCGGCGGATCCGGCTTCGACTTCGTCTCCTTCGGCTACGCCGTGACCCCCGCCGCGAAGGCGGACTACGACGTGATCGGCTGGGACCCGAGGGGCGTCGGCCGGTCGACGCGCGTGACCTGCTACACCGATCCGAAGCAGACCGACGAGGCCCTCTACGCCACGTTCGCCGATCCGTACGAGTCGCAGGGCTGGCTCGACGAGCTCGCCTCGCGGGAGCGCGACTTTGCGAGCGCGTGCCAGGCGAACTCGGGCGAACTGCTCGCCCACATGGACACAGCGAGCAACGCGCGCGACATGGACCTCATCCGCGCGGTCGTGGCCTCCGACAAGCTGAACTACGTCGGCTACTCGTGGGGCACGTATCTCGGCACGGTCTACGCGCAGCTGTTCCCGCAGAACGTCGGCAGGATGGTGCTCGACGGCGCCTACGACCCGTCGCTGACCGGCTTCGAGCTCTCCCAGCAGCGGATGGTCGGGTTCGACCTCGCGTTCCGCTCCTACATGCAGGCCTGCCTCGACGGCACGGGATGCCCGTTCAGCGGCGACATCGCCGCGGCCCTCGGGCAGGCGACCGACCTGATCGCCTCCGCCGACTCCGCAGCCCTCGTGAACGCCGACGGCCGCGTGCTCGACACCGCGACCCTCGGCACCGCGGTGGCTAACTCGCTCTACTACCAGGCGTACTGGGCAGACCTCACGACGCTGCTCACCGCCTTCGCCGCCGGCGACCCCGGCCCCGCCTTCGCCGCCGCCGACAACTACAACGGCCGGTTCGCCGACGGCAGCTACCCGGGCAACGGCCTCGAGGTGACCCTCGCGGTCGCGTGCCTTGACTACGACCTCGCGGGCGACCCGGTCGCGACCCGCGACCGCCTCGCCCAGATCGACGCGGCGGCCCCCATCGTCGGGACCTTCATCGCGCGCGACGACTTCGCCGTCGCCGATACCGCGTGCCGGGACTGGCCGGTTCCCCCGGCGGCACTGCCGACCACGTGGGACGCGCCCACCGGTCCGATCGTCGTCGTCGGGACCACCCGCGACCCCGCGACTCCCTACGTGTGGTCGCAGGCGCTCGTCGGGCTGCTCTCCGACGCGGTCCTGATCACGCGCGACGGCGACGGGCACACCGGCTACAACAAGAGCAACTCGTGCGTCGACACCGCCGTGGACGCCTACCTGCTCGACGGCGTCGTGCCTGCGTCCGACCCGCAGTGCTGACCTGTACCGTAGCCGCATGGGTGTGGTGCAGCGCGTGCGTGATCGGCTGGTCACACCCGACGCGGTCTACGGCCTGATCCTGTTCTCGGCGCTCATCGGCGCCGTCGACGACGAGAACTCCGAGGCGCTCGAGGTGCTCGTCGTCTCGGTGGCCTCGCTCCTGGTGTTCTGGGGCGCCCACGTCTTCGCGGGCACCATCGCCGCCCACGGCGCGGAGACCCGGCTCGGAGAGGCGGTCCGCCGCTCCATCGGGCACTCGATGGGCATGCTGTACGCCGCCATCCTGCCGACTGTCGTGCTGCTGCTCGGGGTGTTCCACGTCATGACTGCCGATGAGTCCGTGGGCCTCGCGCTCCTCGTCGCGACGGTGGTGCTGGGCATCCTCGGCTACAGCGCGTTCGCGCAGCGCCGCAGCCACATCGCGATCCGAATCCTCGGGGCGATCGGCACCGCCCTGTTCGGCGCCGTGATGATCGTGCTCAACATCGCCGTGCACTGACCATGAACCGCCAGCTCACCGCCCTCTTCGCCGCCTTCGAGGCGGTGCTCGTCGCCGCGATCGGCATTGCCATACCGCTCGTGCCGCTGACCCTGCTGTGGGGCATCCAGTACGGTCTCGCCATCGACTGGACGGTCTTCTGGCGCGCCTCCGTCGACATCTGGCTGCTCGGGCACGGCGTCGACATCACGATGACGCTCGACCCCGCAACGGCAGGGCTGCTGGGATTCCCCGCGGCCGGCGCGCCCGTGACCCTCACGATCGCGGCTCTCGGATTCGCCCTGCTCACGGCCCTGCTCGGCGTCCGCGCGGGACGTCGCGTGGCGGAGGCCCGGCACCGGCTCCTCGGCCTCGCGGTCTCACTGTCGGCGTTCGCGCTCGTGTCGTTCGGGGTGACCTTCTCGGCCCTGCACCCCTTCGCGCGGCCCTCGCTCGTGCAGGGCACGATCCTGCCGGCGCTCGTGTTCTCGATCGGCGCCCTGATCGGCGTGCGCCGCGCCCGCGCCGGCGGCGACCGCGCCCCCGCGCCCGTGCGGGACTGGCTCGGCTCCCGCTCGATCACCACGCGCACTGTGCTCACCACGGGACTGCGCGCGGGCGTGGCCTCCGCCGCCGGCGTGATGCTCCTCGCCTCGCTCGTGACCGCGGGGGTGGTCGCGTTCTCGTACGCCCGCATCATCTCCCTCTACGAGAGCCTGCACACCGAGGTGCTCGGCGGGGTCGCGGTCACGCTCGGACAGCTCGCGTTCCTGCCGAACATCGTGATCTGGACGGCGAGCTGGCTCGTCGGTCCCGGCTTCGCGCTCGGAACGGGCTCGGCTGTGAGCCCGCTCGCGACACAGCTCGGCCCCGTGCCGGCGATCCCGCTGCTCGGAGCCCTGCCCCAGGGCGCGCTCGCCTTCGGCTTCGTCGGGCTGCTCGTCCCGATCGTGGTCGGCTTCCTCGCCGGCGCGCTCGTCGGTCCCGGTGCGCGCAAGCTCCTCGAGCGGCGCGAGCTCGTGCTCGTGGCGGTGTGCGCCGCGCTCGTCGGCGGGGTCATCCTCGGGCTGCTCGCGTGGTTCTCCGGGGGCGCGGCCGGGCCGGGCCGCCTCGTCGATGTCGGGCCGAACCCGTGGGCCGTGGGCGGCTGGGCGAGCGTCGAGCTGTTCCTCGCGTGCCTCGGCGGGCTGTTCGCGAGCCTGCGCCGCAAGGCGGGTTGAGCAGGGCGCTCTGGCGCGCGTGTCGGAACCGGGCGGGAGGCCGCGGGTTCCGAGAGCGCGGGCGGCCCACCCGACCCGCCGGTAGGCTGTTCGGGTGCTCTCACTCGTGGTCCTGATCTCGGGCGGCGGGTCGAACCTCCGCGCGCTGCTCGATGCGTCGCAGGACGCCGAGTTCCCCGCGAGAGTCGTCGCGGTCGGAGCCGACCGGGACGCGGACGGCTTCATCCATGCTGAGGAGTTCGGCATCCCGACCTTCTCCGTCGCCATGACGAACTTCGCGGACCGCGACGCCTGGGCCGAGGAGCTGCTCGCGCAGGTGCGGTCGTGGAACGCCGACCTCGTGGTGCTGAGCGGCTTCATGAAGCTGCTGCCGCCGTCGTTCGTCGCGGCGCTGAGCCCCAACCTGATCAACACGCACCCGGCGTACCTGCCCGAGTTTCCCGGCGCCCACGGCGTGCGGGACGCGCTCGCCGCCGGCGCCTCCGAGACCGGGGCGAGCGTCATCGTGGTCGACAACGGCGTCGACAGCGGGCCGATCATCTCGCAGGAGCGCGTGGCCATCGAGCCGGGCGACACCGAGGCCAGCCTGCACGAGCGCATCAAGCCCGTCGAGCGCCGGCTGCTGATCCAGGCGATCCTCGACATCGCCAACTCCACCATCGACTTGAAGGAGCTCTCATGAGCGGCCCCTCCCACGACATCTCCGAGTACCGCGAGCGCGACGCCATCCCGATCGAGCGCGCGCTCGTCTCGGTGAGCGACAAGACCGGGCTCGTCGAGCTGGCGACGGCACTCGTCGGCGCCGGGGTCGAGATCGTCTCCACCGGGTCGACGGCCGCGACGATCGCGGCGGCGGGCCTCGCCGTCACCGAGGTCGCCGCCGTCACGGGCTACCCCGAGTCGCTCGACGGCCGGGTGCGCACCCTGCACCCCGCGATCCACGCGGGCCTCCTCGCCGACCTGCGGCTCGAGTCGCACGAGCGCGAGCTCGCGGAGTCGGGCATCAAGCCGTTCCAGCTGGTGGTCTCGAACCTGTACCCGTTCGTCGCGACCGTGGCATCCGGCGCCCCCGTCCACGACGTCATCGAGCAGATCGACATCGGCGGGCCCGCTCTCGTGCGCGCCTCCGCGAAGAACCACGCCAACGTCGCGATCGTGACGAGCCCCGACAGCTACGCGCAGGTCGTCAAGGCGCTCACGCTCGGCGGCACCACCCTCGCACAGCGCCAGCGCCTCGCCGGCGAGGCCTTCGCGCACACCGCGGCCTACGACAAGGCGGTGGCTGAATGGTTCGCGGCGAACGTCGGCATCCGCGCGGAGCATCCCGAGGTCGTGGAGACGAAGACGTTCGAGGTCACCCTCAAGCAGACCCTCCGCTACGGCGAGAACTCGCACCAGGCCGCCGCGCTCTATGTGGAGGCCGACGGCGCGGGCATCGCCCAGGCCACGCAGCTCGGCGGCAAGGAGATGTCGTACAACAACTACGTCGACGCTGATGCAGCCCTCCGCGCCGCCTACGACTTCGACGAGCCCGCGGTCGCGATCATCAAGCACGCGAACCCCTGCGGCATCGCCGTCGCGCGCGGGTCCGGCGACGCCATCGCCTCCGCCCACGCCCGTGCGCACGCGTGCGACCCCGTCTCGGCCTATGGCGGCGTGATCGCCGCGAACCGCCCGATCACGCGCGCGGCCGCCGAGTCGATCAAGGACATCTTCACGGAGGTCGTCGTCGCGCCCGGGTTCGACGACGACGCGCTGCCGATCCTGCAGGCGAAGAAGAACCTGCGCCTACTGCGCCTGCCTGCCGGCTACCACCGCGCGAGCGAGGAGTTCCGCCAGATCTCCGGCGGCGCGCTCATCCAGTCTCCCGACGTCTACGGCGAGGTCAGCGCGGATGCCTGGACCCTCGTCGCCGGAGAAGAGGCCGACCCGGCCACCCGCGCCGACCTTGAGTTCGCCTGGCGGGCCGTGCGCGCCGTGAAGTCGAACGCCATCCTGCTCGCCCACGACGGCGCCTCCGTCGGCGTCGGCATGGGCCAGGTCAACCGGGTCGACTCCTGCGAGCTCGCCGTCAAGCGCGCCGGCGACCGAGCGGCGGGGAGTGTCGCCGCGAGCGACGCGTTCTTCCCGTTCGCCGACGGGCTCGAGATCCTGCTCGCCGCGGGCGTGAAGGCCGTGGTGCAGCCGGGCGGTTCGATCCGAGACGAGGACGTGATCGCCGCGGCGAAGCTCGCGGGCGTCACCATGTACTTCACGGGGGAGCGGCACTTCTTCCACTAGCCGCGCGCGCGGCCCAGCTGCCTCATAGGTTCCGCCCAGTAGGTTGTGGGGATGACCGCGCGCACGCTCGACCGCCCCCTGCCCCTCGGCCGCCGCTTCGCAGCCTCGTTGCTCGCCGCCTTCGTGGTGGCGGTGGTCACGCACGTGGTCGTCGTCCTGGTGTTCTTCTCGGTGAACGGCGCCACGGCGGCGAACATCCCCGCGATCAGCGACTACTTCACCGAGACCAGCCTCGTGCTGCTCGTCCTGGTCGCCGTCGCCGCGCTGCTCGGGCTGCTGCGCCGCTGGGCGATCGCCGCGGTCGTGGGCCTCGTCGCGAGCATCATCGCCGCGCTCGTGGGCACCACGCTGGGCGTGCTGCAGTCCGGGGCGGCCTGGACTCCCGACGCGTTCATGTTCATCGTCTCGAGCCTCCTCGCGACGAACCTGCTGTACCTCGTCGTCGCGACTGCCGCCACGGCGACGGTCGGGGTCCGCGTGTGGTTCGCCGTGGCATTCCTGCCCGGTCGCGCGAAAGCGCTCGTGCGCATGCCGTCGTCGCGCCTCGCCGAGGGCCAGGTCACGCACATCGACCGCGTCGAGGTGGACGAGGAGCTCGCCGACAGCCAGTGGGAGTCGTACGTCGCCGCGCTGGAGGCTGAGGGCTTCGAGACCGTTCCCGTCGACCCGAGCGACGACCACCCCGACTCGGTGTTCGTCGAGGACGCCATCGTCATCTTCGGCGGCACCGCGGTCATCACGAGCCCCGGTGCCGAGAGCAGGCGGGGCGAGACGGATGCCCTGCGCCCCCTGGCGCGCAAGCTCGGCTACACCGTGCGCGAGATCGAGCAGCCGGGCACTCTCGACGGTGGCGACGTCCTCAAGGTCGGCACGATGGTCTACGTCGGCCGCGGGGGCCGCACCAACGCCGAGGGCATCGCGCAGCTGAGGGCCATCGTCGCGCCGCTCGGCTACACGGTGGTCCCGGTGCCGGTCACCAAGGTGCTGCACCTCAAGAGCGCCGTGACCGCACTGCCCGACGGCACCGTGGTCGGCTTCGCGAAGCAGGTGGACAGCCCAGCCCTCTTCCACCGCTTCCTCGCGCTGCCCGAGCCCGGCGCGGCCGTGGTCGTGCTCTCGGAGGACTCCGTGCTCATGGCCGCCTCCGTGCCGAAGTCGGTCGCGCTCGTCAAGAGCCTCGGCTACCGCGTCGTCACGGTGGACGTGAGCGAGTTCGAGAAGCTCGAGGGCTGCGTCACGTGCCTGTCCGTGCGACTGCGCTGAGTTCGATCTCCTCTTGCATCCGGTGATGGCCGGGGCCTAGTCTGGAGGGCTGCCTTGGGGCGGCACCAGACGCTACGGGAGGGCACCATGACGAAGACAGAGAACGCCACGACGCGCACGATCGCGACCACGGCCACTGTCTTCGGTGCCCGTTATCCGCGCGTGCGACTCGCCTAAGGGCCTCGCCCCCTCCTGCCCCACGACGGCGCACCACGCCGACCCACCACGCAAGTCCACACAGCGACGCGCCTCGCGCCGCGCTCCCCATAAGGGTTGTTCTTCATGTCTTCACGCACGACCGAACCCGGTCGCACCAAGGCCGTCGGCACGTTCGCCGCGATCCGCCGTCTCTACCCCTACGCGAAGCCCGCCATGCCGCGCATCTACCTCGGCATGGTCGCCGCGCTCGCAGCGGGCGTCGTCGCCCTGCTCATCCCCCAGGTGCTCAGGTCGCTCGTCGACGGGCCGCTGCAGTCCGGCGACTCCGCGCAGATCTTCCCCGCCTTCTTCATCGTGCTCGGCCTCGGCGTGCTCGAGGCCGTCATGGTGTTCCTGCGCCGCACGTTCGTGCTGACGCCCGGCACCCACGTCGAGGCGCGCCTGCGCAACGCCCTGTACGAGAAGCTGCAGAACCTGCCCGTCAGCTTCCACGACCGCTGGCCGAGCGGGCAGCTGCTGTCGCGCGCGATCAGCGACCTCAACCTCATCCGCCGCTGGATCTCGTTCGGCCTCGTACTGCTCGTCGTCAACGTCGTGACCATCGCCATCGGCTTCGTGTTCCTGCTGAACATCTCGTGGATCCTCGGCGTGCTGTTCATGGTGTGCTCGATCCCGCTGTGGATCTACGGCTACCTGTTCGAGAACAAGTACTCGGTGGTGGCCCGGCGCAGCCAGGACCAGTCCGGCGACCTCGCCACCGCGGTGGAGGAGTCGGTGCACGGCATCCGCGTGCTGAAGGCGTTCGGCCGCGGGAAGCACGCGCTCGAGAACTTCTCCAGCCAGGCCGAGGAGCTGCGCGGCACCGAGATCGAGAAGGCGAAGGCCATCGCGGGCATCTGGCTGTGGCTGCTGCTGGTGCCCGACGTGACGTTCGCCCTGTGCCTGCTCAGCGGCGTGTGGCTCGCGGTCACCGGCCAGATCTCGGTGGGCGAGCTCGTCGCGTTCTTCGCGACCGCGACGGTGCTGCGCTGGCCCGTCGAGTCCATCGGCTTCCTGCTCTCGATGACCTTCGACACTCGCACGGCCGCTGACCGCTTCTTCGAGGTCATGGACTCCGAGAACACGATCATCGACCCCGAGAACCCCAAGACGGTGAAGGACCCGAAGGGGCGCCTCGTCTTCGACGACGTGCACTTCCGCTACCAGGACTCGCCCGAGAAGGTCACGGACCTGATCAACGGGCTCGATCTCGCGATCGAGCCGGGCGAGACGATGGCGCTCGTCGGCCTCACTGGGTCCGGCAAGTCGACGGTGACGGCTCTCACCACGCGGCTCTACGACGTGACCGGGGGTTCGATCTCGATCGACGGCATCGACATCCGGGAGCTTCGCCTCGTCGAGCTGCGCTCGCTGCTCGCGATGGCCTTCGAGGACGCGACCCTGTTCTCGGCGAGTGTGCGCGACAACGTGCTTCTGGGGCGTCCGGATGCCACGGAGGCCGACCTCGCCGAGGCGCTCGACATCGCCCAGGCGTCGTTCGTGCACGACCTCCCCGAAGGGCTCGACACCAAGGTCGGCGAAGAGGGCCTCTCGCTGTCGGGCGGACAGCGCCAGCGGCTCGCGCTCGCCCGCGCCGTCGCCGCCCGGCCGTCGGTGCTCGTGCTCGACGACCCGCTGTCGGCGCTCGACGTCGACACCGAGGCTCTCGTGGAGGCGGCACTGCGCAAGGTGCTCACCACCACGACCGCGCTCATCGTGGCCCACCGGCCCTCGACGGTCATGCTCGCGGACCGCGTCGCCCTTCTCGAGAACGGGAAGATCACCGCGGTCGGCAAGCACTCGGACCTGCTCACCACCAGCGAGCACTACCGGTTCGTCATATCCAGTCTCGAAGACGAAGAGAAGCGCGAACGCGCGGAGGTGAACTCATGAGCAGTGTTACCGGCGTTGAGGGCGAAGAGCGCAGCGACTACAGCAAGGCGGAGAGCCGCCAGATCAGGCAGCGCTCGCTGAGGCTGCTCGGCTCGCTCATCCGGCCCGTGCGCGCAAAGGTCATCCTCACCATGGGCGTCGTCGTCGTGAGCACCGCCGCCCAGGTGGCAGGCCCCGCGTTCATCGCGTTCGGCATCGACAACGGCCTGCCCGCGGCGATGAAGCAGGACTGGATGCCGCTGTGGATGACGGTCGTGGGATACCTCGTGACCGGTATCATCGGCGCCACCCTGATCGCGTGGTACACCGTGCTGACGGCGCGGGTGAGCCAGGCGATCCTGTTCGACCTGCGCAAGCGGGTGTTCCTGCACACGCAGCGGCTCTCGCTGGACTTCCACGAGAGCTACACGTCTGGCCGCATCATCGCGCGCCAGACGAGCGACCTTGACGCGATCCGGGAGTTGCTCGACTCGGGCATCAACCAGCTCGTGCAGGGCGCGCTCTACATGCTGTTCATCGCGATCGCGCTGTTCTCGCTCGACTGGGTCAGCGGCCTCGTGCTGCTCGGCTCGCTCATCCCGCTCGCCGCGCTCACCCGGTGGTTCCAGGTCAGGTCGCAGATGTACTTCCGCGACACCCGCACCGCGTCGGCTCGCCTCATCGTGCAGTTCGTGGAGACGATGACGGGCATCCGCGCGGTGAAGGCGTTCCGCAAGGAGAAGCGCAACGAGAAGGAGTTCGGCCAGTTCGTGGAGGACTACCGGTCCACGAACTACAGGGTGATCCAGCTGTTCGGGATCTTCGACCCCGGGCTCGTGCTCATCGGCAACCTCGCGCTCGCCGTCATCCTGCTCGTCGGCGGCCTGAGGGTCGCGGCCGGGGGCCTCGAGATCGGCGCGCTGCTCGCGGCCCTGCTGTACTCGCGGCAGTTCTTCGCGCCCGCGCAGGAGATGGCGATGTTCTACAACTCGTACCAGTCCGCCGCGGCGGCGCTCGAGAAGATCTCGGGCGTGCTCGAGGAGCGGCCCTCCGTGCCCGACCCGACGCGCCCGATCGACCTGCGCAAGGCGAGCGGGCGGGTGACGTTCGAGAACGTCGAGTTCGCGTACAAGGCCGACCGGGTGATCCTGCCCGCCTTCGACCTGGACATGCCGGCGGGGCAGACCATCGCCCTGGTCGGGTCGACGGGAGCGGGGAAGTCCACGCTTGCCAAGCTGATCTCGCGCTTCTACGACCCCACCACGGGCACGGTCTCCCTCGACGGGGTCGACCTGCGCAAGCTGCATCCCAAGGACCTTCGTCGTGCCATCGTGATGGTCACGCAGGAGGCCTACCTGTTCTCGGGCACCGTCGCGGACAACATAGCCCTCGGCAAGCCGGAGGCGACCCGCGACGAGATCGTGCGGGCGGCGAAGGCGGTCGGCGCGCACGAGTTCATCGAGTCGCTGCCGAACGGCTACGACACCGACGTGAACAAGCGCGGCGGGCGGGTCTCGGCGGGCCAGCGCCAGCTGCTGTCGTTCGCGCGCGCCTTCATCGCCGACCCGGTGGTGCTGATCCTGGACGAGGCAACGGCCTCGCTGGACATCCCGTCGGAGCGGCTCGTGCAGGAGGGCCTGCAGACCCTGCTCGCCGACCGCACCGCGATCATCATCGCGCACCGGCTGTCGACCGTCGCGATCGCGGACCGGGTGCTCGTCATGGAGCACGGCCGCATCGTCGAGGACGGCACGCCCCGCGACCTCATCGCGGGAACGGGCCGGTTCGCGCAGCTGCACGCCGCCTGGAGGGACTCCCTGGTCTAGCGGGCCCCGCTCGTGCCGAGAGTGCAGTTTGACGTGGTGCGGCCGCACGCCCACCCCGTCGAACTGCGCTCTCGGGAGCGGGATCCGGCGGGCCGGTCTAGGGTGAGGGAGGGTCTCGCTCGAGCGCGCGCTCGACGAAGGGAGCACGACATGACGACCATCACCCCGTTCCTCTGGTTCGACGACGGCGCGGAGGAGGCGATCGCGCTCTACACCTCGCTCTTCCCCGACGCGCGCGTGATCGAGGAGAACCGCAACGCCGAGGGCAAGTTGTTCTACGCGACCTTCGAGGTCGCCGGCCAGCGCATCATGGCGCTCAATGGCGGGCCGCTCTTCCGCTTCACCGAGGTGATCTCGCTGTTCGTGTCGGTCAAGGACCAAGCCGAGGTCGACAAGTACTGGGATGCGCTCATCGCCAACGGCGGCGAGGAGTCGCAGTGCGGCTGGCTCAAGGACAGGTGGGGGCTGTCGTGGCAGATCGTGCCCGAGGCGCTCATGCGCTACCAGGCGGACCCGGACCGCGAGAAGGCCAACCGCGTCACGCAGGCGATGCTGAAGATGCGCAAGATCATCGTCGCCGACCTGGACGCCGCCGCTGCGGGCTGAGTAGCGCGCTACGGGCGGTGCCGCGCGACCGTGAGGTCGACGCGGTAGACGCCGTCGCGGCTCCACTTGAGCGGCGTGCCCTCGGCGCGGTAGTACTCGAGCGCGCGCGTCTCATGGTCGATCGGGGGATGCCCGCTCGCGCGCACCACGCGCCACCACGGCTGGTCCGACCCGTAGTGCGACATGACGGTGCCCACGGCGCGCGCCGCACGGGACCCGATCGCCGCGGCCACGTCGCTGTACGCCATGGCGCTCCCGGGCGGGATGGAGCCGACCACCTCGAGCACTGCCGAGATGAAGTCGTCCGGGGGCTTACGCACTGAGCGCGAGTGCGCCGATGTTCTCGCCGTACTGGGTCTCGCCCACGATGGTGAAGCCGACACGGAGGAAGAACTGCTCAGGGCCCTCCTCGCCGGGCTCCCAGATGGCGGTCAGGCGCTCGAAGCCGCGGCTGCGGGCCTCGTCGGCGAGCGCCCACACGGCGAACTTGCCCACACCCGTGCCCTGGGCATCCGACGACACGGTCACCCGCCAGACGCAGCTGCGGAACTCGGGCTGCACGGCCTCCGGATCGAAGTTGCCGCGGATGAACCCGACCACCGTGTCGCCCTCGAGCACCACCCGCGGCCAGGAGGTGGCCGGGTTGATGAAGCTGTCGGCGATCGCGTAGGACGGGGGAGTGACGAACTGCTCCTGCCCGCGGCGGAGCGTGAGATTGTTGGCCGCGACGATGGTCTTCGCGGAGAGTTCTTCCAGTCGCAGTTCAGCCATGCAGAAAGAGTAACAGCACCGCAAAGTATCTTGATGTCGAGATACTTCCACGAGCGAGTATGCTGTTCACGGCCCAAAAGACTAAGGAGTTCAGTTGTCCAAGATCAAGGTAGAAGGCACCGTCGTCGAGCTCGACGGCGACGAGATGACCCGCATCATCTGGCAGAAGATCAAGGACACCCTGATCCACCCGTACCTCGACATCAACCTCGAGTACTACGACCTCGGCATCGAGCACCGGGATGCCACGGACGACCAGGTCACTATCGACGCCGCCCACGCCATCCAGAAGCACGGCGTCGGCGTCAAGTGCGCGACGATCACGCCCGACGAGGCGCGCGTCGAGGAGTTCGGCCTCAAGAAGATGTGGAAGAGCCCGAACGGCACGATCCGCAACATCCTCGGCGGCGTGATCTTCCGCGAGCCCATCATCATCTCGAACATCCCGCGCCTGGTTCCGGGATGGAACAAGCCGATCATCATCGGCCGCCACGCGTTCGGCGACCAGTACCGCGCCACCGACTTCGTCTTCAAGGGTGCGGGAAAGCTCACCGTGCAGTTCACGCCGGACGACGGCTCCGAGCCGCTCAAGTTCGACGTCTACGACGCGCCCGACGACGGCATCGCGCAGGTGCAGTACAACCAGGACGCCTCGATCCGCGACTTCGCGCGCGCCTCGCTCAACTACGGCCTGTCGCGCAACTACCCCGTGTACCTCTCCACGAAGAACACGATCCTGAAGGCCTACGACGGCCGCTTCAAGGACATCTTCCAGGAGATCTTCGACACCGAGTTCAAGGACCAGTTCGAGGCCGCGGGCCTCACCTACGAGCACCGCCTCATCGACGACATGGTCGCCTCGGCCATGAAGTGGGAGGGGGGCTACGTCTGGGCGTGCAAGAACTACGACGGCGACGTGCAGTCCGACACCGTGGCCCAGGGCTTCGGCTCGCTCGGCCTCATGACGTCGGTGCTCTCCGTCCCGGACGGCACGGTCGTCGAGGCGGAGGCAGCGCACGGCACGGTCACGCGGCACTACCGCCAGCACCAGGCCGGCAAGCCCACGTCCACGAACCCGATCGCGTCGATCTACGCGTGGACCCGCGGCCTCTCGCACCGGGCGAAGCTCGACAACAACCCCGAGCTCGCCACCTTCGCGGAGACCCTCGAGGACGTCGTCATCAAGTCGGTCGAGGCCGGCCACATGACCAAGGACCTCGCGCTGCTCGTCGGGCCGGACCAGAAGTGGGAGACCACCGAGGAGTTCCTCGACACCCTCGACAAGAACCTCGCAGCGCGGCTCGCGTAACCACGCTGGTTGAGTAGGCCGCCCGCGGCCGTATCGAAACCGCACGACAAAGGCCCGAGACGGATGTCTCGGGCCTTCGTCTTTGGGGGGAGCTTACTCCGCGGCGACCTCAGGCGCAGCGGCGGCACCGGCCACGACGACCTTGCGCGGCTTGGCCTTCTCGGCGACCGGAAGGCTCACGGTCAGCACGCCGTCGGCGTAGTCCGCGGCGATGTTCTCGGTGTCGATTCCCTCGCCGAGGCGGAGCTTGCGCACGACGGCGCCGCTCTGCCGCTCGCGGGTGATCCAGGTCGCGCCCTCGATGGAGGGGGCGGTCCGCTGGGCGCGCACGGTCAGGATGCGGCCGTCGACACCAACGTCGATGGAGCCCGCGTCGACCCCGGGGAGGTCGACGGAGAGCACGACGCTGTCCTCGGTGCGGTAGAGGTCGACTGCCGCGAGGCGGGTCGAGGTGGGGGTGAAGGCGACGCGGCGAGCGTCGCGGAAGGGGGCGTATGCGACAGTCATGATTACTCCAGCAATAGTCTGAAACTTGAGCCGGTATGACTCAACTATTGAAGTGTAAGCAGCGCGCCGGCCGAATATGCCTCCGTTCGCCGTAGGCGAAGAGGCGGGTTGAGTAGGCCGCCCGCGGGCGGGTCGAAACCGGTTCTGATGTGCGCGCTACTGCCCCCGCCGCTGCGGGTAGATCGTGATGCCGTTGGCGAGATCTTCCACGTATCCGGCGATCTTGCGCTCCCGAGTCTCCGCACGCTTCACGCTGCCGACGCGGAACAGGATGGCGAACCGGTTCTGCGAGCTCAGCTTCTCGAAGAACTGGGCGGCGGCGGGGTTCGCGTCGAGGGCGGCGCGCAGGTCATCCGGAACCGGGTGGTCTTTCTGGCGGTACGCGGCATCCCACCGCCCGTCTGCTTTCGCCCTGTCGATCTCGAGCTGCCCGGCCGGGCGCATGCGGCCCTGGGCGATGAGGGCCTCGACGAACTCGCGGTTCACCTGCGACCAGGTGCTGCGCGCGCGGCGCGGGCTGTACGCCTGCAGGAAGTAGTCGTCGTCGAGGCCGTTGCGCTGGCCGTCGATCCAGCCGAAGCAGAGCGCGACCTGCAGGGCGTCTGCGACGAGGATGCCCGGCTTCGTCGACGTGATCTTGCGAACCCGCAGTCGCACGCCGTCGGGATGCGTCTCGCCCTCGAGGTACCGCTCCCACTCGTCGATGGTGTCGAACTCGAGGATGGGCTTGTCGTTCACCGCGGCCATGAGCAGAGAGTACCGGCAGCCGCCGACGCGCCACCCAGGCCGTGCCGGGAGCCCCCGACGCCCAGGCCGCGCGCGCCCCGGCCGCGGTACCGGCAGCCCCCGACGCCCCGGCCGCCGCCGCCCAGGCCGCGGTACCGGGCAGGCCCCAACGCCCCGGCCGTGCGGAGGATGGCGCGCCGGCGGAACGGGTAGCGACGGGCAGAGCGCGGCGCGCCATCCTCCGTAACTAGAGGCGGGGTGGCGGGGTGGCGGGGTGGCGGGGTCGCGGGTGGCGGGGAGCGGCGTGGCGGGGCCGCGGCGGCGCGCCGGCGAGCCGGCGGCCGGGCGGCGAGGACGGGCTCAGTACCCCGAGAAGTAGTCGGAGTGCACCCGGCGCGCCCCCTGCGAGTGCAGCGCCTTGCGGAGGTCGGTCACGAGCGCGGGCGGTCCCGACACGAAAGCACGGCGGCGCGCGGCATCCGGGACCGATGAGGCCAGGCGCTCGCCGGTCACACGGCCCTCGCCGCCGTACTGCCAGCCCGCGGGCAGGTGCTCGGGGGAGGGCCCGAAGAGCACGACGCGGGCTCCCGACTTCTCGAGCAGCTCGGCGTACGGCAGCGGTCCGGGCGCGCTCGTCGCGTACACGACGACGACGTCGCGCTTGTCGCCGCGCTCCGTCGCGTGCGCGAGCTGCGAGGCGAACGGGGTGATGCCGATGCCGCCGGCGACGAGCAGGAGCGGCTCGGAGGCATCCTTGGGCAGGGCGAAGTCTCCGCCCACGCCGGTGCCGCGCACGACCGCGCCGGGCTCGAGGTCGAGGAGCGCCTGCTTGAAGCTGCTCGACTTCGAGGGCACCGTGATCGCGAAGGTGATGGGCCCGTCGTCGGTGGGCGCCGACGAGATGCTGAAGTAGCGCCTGCTGCCGCGGAAGTCGGCCTTGCGGTGGGGGATGGTGAGCTCCATGTACTGCCCGGGGAGGAAGCGCACAGGCCGGGCGGGCTGGAACGACAGCTCCCACGTGGTCGCGCCGAGCTGCCGCTTGCCGAGATAGTCCAGCCGGATGCCCCGCCGCTGCCCGAAGAAGAAGGCGAGCAGGTTGCCCACCAGCAGGGCGAACAGGGGGCTGTTCGACACCGGCCCGATCGGCAGCGGCACCGCGAACAGGAAGGCGACCACCACCGCCTCCACCAGCTGCTGCCAGCGGCGCGGCGGCAGGGTGAGCGGCTCGCTGAACATGAAGCCGGCGAAGAACAGGATGGGCGACTGCAGCAGCACCTGCTGGATGGCGGCGCCGGGCTCCTGCCCGCCCGTGACGGCGACGGCCGACGCGAAGAGGGCCGCGAGCACGACGAACGCGACACCCACGATGAGCCGCTGCGTGCGGTACAGCACGAGGAACGCGCCGATGACGATGATCGGCTGCAGCAGGGGGGTGCCGACCCACCAGGCGCCGAAGCTCATCCCGATGAACGTGGTGAAGACGATGAGCGTCGGGACGATCGCACCGAGCGCCGCCGGGTTGAAGACGTGCCGGCCGCGCACCGCGAGCAGGTACTTCGAGGCCCCGGCGACGGTCCCCGCGAGCGCGATGCCCGCGAGCCCGAGCAGGTCGAGCTTCGGCTGCATGACGAAGAACACCAGGAGCCCGGTGATGAACGAAGAGACGAGGTGCGGCGTGACGCGCGCGATCCTCGCCGCGAGCCATCCGGAGGCGTTCGTGAAGACGAGCGCCACGAGGGCGGAGACGACGAGCGCGACCGGGTCGTACGCGAGCTGGCCGAGCAGCGACAGCACGAGGGCGTTCACGCCGACCGCGATGAGGACGTACAGCACGAGCTTGTACATCGTGAGGAGCCCGGTCACCCGGTCGAGCCAGCGCTTCATGTGAACAACTCTCCGTCGAATTCTGGCGAGGACTCTACTCGCCCGGTCGCGAACATCCGCACATACGCGAATCGGAACTGGGAGGCGATCCGCCCGGGGTCGCCGAAGAACAGGGCGGTCGCGATGCCGTCGGCCTCGAGCGCGGTCTCCGCGATGGCCCAGGTCGCGATCACGTCCCGGGTCGGGAGCCCGGTCGTCGCGTCGATCACGTGGTGCAGGCCGTTGCCCCACGCGCGGCGGTTCGTCGCCGAGGAGCAGATCGCGCCCTCGCCCACGTTCGCGATGCCGATGGCCTTGGTGGTGTCGAGCGGGTGCTCGAGTGCGACACGCATGGTCGAAGGGCCGTGGTGCAGGATGTCGCCGCTGCCGTCCACGATGAACTCCGCGTGGCCCGCCGCACGGAGCAGCCCGCCCACGATGTCGACCAGGTAGCCCTTGCCCGCGGCGCCCACGTCGAGGACTACCGGGCGCAGGGTGGTGAGGGCGGCGCCGTCCCACGCGATCGCGTCCGCCCACGCGGGAACGGGGGCAGGGGCGGCCGAGGCGCGCAACGAGTAGTTGCGGTCGTAGCCGAGCGCCTCGAGGGTGCCGCCGACGAGGGGGCTGACCGCGGCATCCGTCGCCTCATAGAGCCTGCGGTAGAGCTCGAACAGGGCTGGCGCATCGTCGGGGAAGGGGTGCACCCCCGGCGTGGTCGCGATCCGCGAGACGAGGGAGTCGTCGCGGAACCGCGACCACGTACGGTCGAAGACCTCGATGCGGGCCATGATGGCGCGCTCGAGGTCCGCCGAGACGGGCTCGGCGGTGTCGATCTGCCACGTCGTCCCGATCGCCTCGAAGCCGAGGCTGTGGGGGCGGTCGCTAGGCGGCAGCGTCGGCCTTGATGAGGTCGACGGCGGCGTTGAAGCCTCCGCTCGTGAGCGAGGACCCGCCCACCTTGTCGACCTGGATCTCGTCGATGTTCTTGCCGACGACGACGCCCGCGATGCCGTTGGCGAACTCGCCCTGGTGCAGCTTGGCCTGCGGGTCGGTGGCGTGGCCCTCGACCTGCACGGCGGTGATGACGTTGTCGGCGAGGGTGAGGGTGACGTCCACGGTCTCGGTGCCGCTCGGCGCCTGGTAGTCGGCGCTCTCGGTGTAGGTGCCGTCCTTGTAGCTGCCGGTGGTCGTCGTGCCCCCGGTGCTACCCGAGCTGGAGCCAGAGCCCGAGCCGGAGTCGGCGGGTGTGTTGGCGGCGGGGGTGGAGCAGCCCGCGAGCGCGCCGACGAGCGCGATGCCCCCGAGCAGTGCGACGGCGGTCTTGTTCTTGTCCAGTGAACGCATGGATCTCCCTGCTCGAATAACGGTTGTCACGACAAGCATGTCGTACCGATTGCGATTTTCCTTGAGGTCGGCTGAGCATCTGCCGCACGAAAGATTTTCGTTCTACCCCCTATCGGGGGTCATTTCGGGTTATGGTCGAAAGTGCGCAGGCCCGAACTGCTTCCCAGCAATCCCCTTTCACGAGAAGGAATCATCTGTGAGCAATCCCCGCGGGCGCACCATGCTGCGCCGTTCTTTCACGTCCATCCTTGCGCTCGCCGCTGGGGCTTCCGTCGTCGCGACCGGGCTCATCGCAGCCCCGGCCATGGCGGCCACGACCCCAGCATTCGCCGGCGGCGGCCAGACGAGCTTCGAGCCCGGGCGGTACATCGTCACCCTGGTCGACGACTCGGTCGCGACCTACGACGGCGGCATCCCCGGGTACCCCGGCACCCAGCCCGACGAGGGCGACCAGCTGAATGCGCGCACCGCGCCCTCGCTCGACTACAGCGACTATCTGACAGACAAGCAGAACGAGGTGGCGGATGCCGCGGGCGTCGCCATCGACGTCTCGTACACGCTCGCGCTCAACGCCTTCTCCGCGGAGTTGAGCTCGGCGCAGGCGTCGCAGCTCCTCGCGAACAAGGACGTGCTCGCCGTCACGCCCGACGAGCTCAAGCACATCACCGCAGTCCCCTCCACCTCGTTCCTGGGCCTCGACGGCCCGGGCGGGGTGTGGGAGTCGATCGGCGGCGCCGACCAGGCCGGGGACGGCGTAGTCCTCGGCGTGCTCGACACGGGCATCTCGCCCGAGAACCCCGCGTTCGCCGGCGACCCGCTGGCCGACTCGTCGAACCCCTCGACCGATGGCGACACCATCACGTTCGAGAAGAGCGACGGCGGCGTCTTCCACGGCATCTGCGAGACGGGCGAGCAGTTCACGGCCGACGACTGCTCGACGAAGATCATCGGGGCGCGCTACTACCTCGACGGCTTCGGCGCGGGCAACATCGGCGACGCCTCCACCGGCACGGGCGAGTTCGTCTCCCCGCGCGACGGCGACGGGCACGGATCGCACACCTCGAGCACGGCCGCGGGCAACGTTGCGACCCCGGCCTCCGTGGGCGGCATCGACTTCGGCACCATCACGGGAGTCGCCCCGGCGGCGAAGATCGCGGTCTACAAGGTCTGCTGGTCCGGCCCCGACCCCACCGTCCTCACCGACGACGGCTGCAGCACCACCGACCTCCTCTCCGGCATCAACCAGGCCGTCGAGGACGGCGTCGACGTGATCAACTACTCGATCGGCGGCGGCGCGGCCCAGACCACGTACTCGGCGACGGATGACGCGTTCCTCGGTGCGGCTTCGGCCGGCATCTTCGTGGCGGCCTCGGCGGGCAACGACGGCCCGGGAGCCTCCACCCTGGACAACGCCTCGCCGTGGATCACCACGGTGGCCGCGGCCACGATCCCCAGCTACGAGGCGACCGCCACACTCGGCGACGGGCAGGCGTTTGCGGGGGCATCCATCACCGTCAACATGGACCCGGACGCGGAGCCGCTCACCGGCCCGCTCGTGAACTCGACAGCGGTCGCCGTGGAGGGCGCCGACGCCGCGCTGTGCGCGCCGGACTCGCTCACCGAGGAGGCCGCCGGCAAGATCATCGTGTGCGAGCGCGGCGTCTACGACCGCGTCGCCAAGTCCGCGGAGGTCGCCCGCGTGGGCGGCATCGGGATGATCCTCGTCAACGTCACCCCGGGCTCGATCGACACCGACTTCCACTCGGTGCCGACCGTGCACCTCGACTCGACGTACCACGACGCGGTTGTCGCGTACGCGGCCACCGAGGGTGCGACGGCGACCTTCACCACCGGCAACTCGACGAGCTACTCGCCGCCGAACCCGCAGGTCGCCGGCTTCTCGTCGCGCGGCCCGGTGCTCGCGGACGGCAGCGACCTGCTCAAGCCCGACATCGCGGCGCCCGGCGTCTCGATCCTCGCGGCGGGCCCCAACCAGGAGTCCACCGACCCGACCTTCGAGTTCCTCAGCGGAACCTCGATGGCTGCCCCGCACATCGCGGGCCTCGCGGCCCTCTACCTCGGCGAGCGCCCCAACGCGACCCCGGCGGAGATCAAGTCGGCCATGATGACCACCGCCTATGACACTCTGGATGCCGACGGCAACGCGGTCACGGACCCGTTCGCCCAGGGCGCCGGCCACGTCGACCCGACGCGGTTCTTCGAGCCGGGACTGCTCTACCTCAACGGCAAGCTCGACTGGTACGCGTACCTGCAGGGGCTGGGCTACGACGCGGGCGTGGAGCCGATCGACGCGAGCAACCTCAACCTCGCCTCGATCTCCGTCGGCGCCCTCACGGCTCCGGAGACCGTCACGCGCACCGTGACCTCGACGCAGGCGGGCACGTTCGACGCCTCCATCCAGGGGCTCGGCGGCATCGACGCGACGGTGGAGCCGGCGCAGCTCACGTTCGGCGCGGCGGGGGAGTCGCAGACGTTCAGCGTGACGTTCTCGCGCACCGACGCAGCGCTCGACGAGTTCGCCACCGGCTCGCTCACCTGGACCTCGGGCGACACCACGGTCCGCAGCCCGATCGCGGTGCAGCCCGTCACGATCGTGGCGCCCGGCTCCGTGGAGGGCGAGGGCGTGACCGGCTCGGTGTCGGTCGAGGTGACGCCGGGCGGCGACGGGGAGATCCCGCTTGCCACCTCCGGCCTCTCGCTCGGCGCGCTCCTGCCCGACCCCACGGGGACGGAGACGGAGCACAGCGGATCCGGCACGACCGGCGACGGCGCGCAGTACACGGTGACCGTCCCGGAGGGTGCCGAGTTCGCGAGGTTCGACCTCGATGCGCTCGACGACACCACCGACCTCGACCTGACCGTCTACCTGCTCGACGCCGACGGCAACCCCGCGGCGGGCTGGCAGTCGGCGACGGGCTCGGCCGATGAGCGCGTCGACCTGCAGCTCCCCGACCCGGGCACCTACCTCATGCTCGTCGACGTGTTCAGCGCGCCTGACGGTGTGGTGTGGGATGCCACGGCCACCTCGGTCGCGCCCGGCGGAGCCCCGCTCGCGCTCGACCCGGCAGTGCTCGCGGGCACGCAGGGAGTGCCGGTCAGCTACACGGCCTCGTGGGCGGACCTGGAGCCGCACAGCACCTACCTCGGCCTCGTCAACTACGGCGACACGGGTGAGGCGACAGTCGTGCAGGTGACCACGGGCGAGGACGTCGAGCCGGGAACGCCGGTCAACACCAGCCCGCCCGTCATCTCGGGCACGCCGGAGGTGGGCAAGAAGCTCACCGCCTCGCCCGGGGAGTGGGACACCGAGGGGCTGTCGTTCGCCTACCAGTGGCAGGCGGACGGGGTCGACATCGCGGGTGCGACGTCCGCCACCTACAAGGTGCGCTCGGCGGACCAGGGCAAGGCGCTCACCGTCGTCGTGACGGCGACGAAGGCCGACCTGCCCCCGGGCACGGCGACCTCGGAGTCCGTGACCGTCAAGTACGCGGCATCCGTGTCGCTGTCACTCAGCCGCCATGTGTACTTCTCCTGGCAGTCGTCGACGGCGACCGTGAAGGTCGACAGTGCTGCGGATGCCCCGCCCACCGGCACCGTGGTCGTGAGCGTCAACGGCAAGAAGGTGACGGGCACCCTGGTGAACGGCACCGTCAAGCTCGAGCTGCCGAAGCTCCGCGGCGGGATCTACGCCGTGACCGCGACGTACTCCGGTGACGCGACCACGACGGGCAAGTCGGCACAGAAGGTCATCTGGGTCGTGTTCTAGGCCCGGACGCTGGACAACTGCCCGGGTCGCCCGCCGCGACCCGGGCAGTTCTGCGTCTGCGTGCCGCCGCGCCCGCCGCCCGCCCGCCCCGCGCCGCCCCCTTCCCGCCCATGCGGAGGTTTCGACACGCGGCTGCCCCCGCGGCGACCGCGTGGTGTCGAAACCTCCGCATGGGCTGGGCTGGGCTGGGCTGGGCGTTGCGCGCGGCGCGGCGGCGCCGGCCGCGTGTAACGGCCACGTAAATATCGCCTCCGGGGCTTGCAGTTAATTTGTTCGTAAGCTTTACTAACAAACATGTCAACGGGCTTCACCACCGGACGGGCGCTCCGCCCCACCACGAAAGTGCTGCCCGAGCACGCCCGCGGGCACAACCGCTCGCTCGTTCTGCAGACCCTCTACCGCGCCGGCCAGCAGAGTCGGGCGGACATCGCCCGCGAGACCGGCCTCACCCGCGTCACGGTGTCGGACCTCGTGGCGGAGCTGATCGCCGAGGGCCTCGTGATCGAGACCGGCCAGCGCGAGGACGCCCGCCCCGGCAAGCCGGCGACCCTGCTCGACCTCGACCGCAACGCGTTCCAGATCATCGGCATCGACCTCAGCGAGTACGCGATCTTCCGCGGCGCGGTCCTCGACCTCGACGGCCAGATCCTGCACCGCGCCGAGCTGCCCCTCGCGGGGGCGACGGGTCCGGATGCCACGGCGCTCGTCATCCGCCTCGCCGAGTCGCTCATCGCCCAGGCCGCCCTGCCCATCCTCGGGCTCGGCGTCGGATCCCCCGGTGTCGTCGACCTCGCGGGCGTCGTGCTCTCCGCCCCCAACCTCGGCTGGGTCGGTGAGGACCTGCAGGGCATCCTCGCCCTCCGCTTCGGCATCCCGGTCGTCGTGGCCAACGACGCGAACGCCGCCGCGCTCGCCGAGCACAGCTTCGGCGACGCGGACAGCGACATGATGCTCATCAAGGTCGGCCACGGTGTCGGTGCCGGCCTGCTGCTCGACGGCACGCCGCTCTTCGGCAGCCGCTTCGCCGCGGGCGAGATCGGCCACGTGGTGGTCGGTACCGACGGCGGGCTCGAGTGCGTGTGCGGCAAGCACGGCTGCCTCGAGACCTGGCTGGCCACCCCCCGTCTCGAGAAGGCCATCGCGGCCTCGCCGGAGTCGCGGGACGAGATTCTCACGGAAGCAGGGCAGCGCCTCGGCATCGCCCTGGCTCCCGTGGTCGGAGCGCTCAACCTCGCCGAGGTCGTGCTGAGCGGGCCGACGACACTGCTTGATGGTCCGCTTGCCCAAGCGACCATCGAGACACTCCGCAGCAGGACGATGGCCGAGTTCCACGGCGATCTCACGCTGAGGATGACGACGCTCGGCGAGGACATCGTCATGCGCGGCGCAGCCGTCATGGTCCTCTCCGCGCAACTCGGGGTCTCCTAGCCCCCGCACCACCCCTGCAAGTACCCCTGCTCCACTCAACGAAGAAGGAAGACACAATGAAGCGAAAGATCGGACTGGTTGCAGCTGCAACCGCCGCACTCGTCGTTCTCGCCGGGTGCTCCACGCCGGCCCCGCCTGCCGAGGAATCGGCCGACGGCCAGAACATCACCCTGTGGCTCATGGGCGGTGACACCCCGGATGCGCTGCGCGACTACCTTAAGACCGAGTACGCAGACGCAACCGGGGGCACCCTTACCATTGAGCAGCAGGACTGGGCCGATGCCCTTTCGAAGCTGACCACAGCGCTGCCTGATGCCGAGAATACCCCCGACGTGACCGAGATCGGCAACACGTGGTCGCCGACGTTCACGAGCGTCGGTGCGTTCTCCGACGTCAGCGACATGTACGACGAGCTGGGCGGCGACAAGCTGCTCCAGTCGTTCGTGGAGGTCGGCGCGGTCGACGGCGCCAACTACGCCCTGCCGTACTACTTCGGCTCGCGCTACATCTTCTTCCGCAAGGACATCTGGGCCGCTGCCGGCCTGGAGGTCCCGACCACCCTCGCCGAGTTCAACGAGGACGCGGCGAAGCTGAAGACGGCCACGCAGTCCGGCTTCTACATCGGCGGCGAGGACTGGCGCAACGGCGTCTCGTGGATCTTCGCCAACGGCGGAGACCTCGCGAAGAAGGACGGCGACACCTGGAAGTCGTCCCTCTCCGACGCGAAGACGATCGAGGGCCTCACGCAGCTCCAGAAGCTGTACACGGACGCGTCGCTCGCCCCGGTCACCGAGGCTGACAGCACCCCGTGGGTCAACATCAACAACAACGCCGCAACGGGTGCCCCCGAGGCCGCGACGATCATCGCTCCCGGATGGGCGCACTGGTCGATCGGCGACCTCACGCCCGACCCCAAGGACAGCACGAAGACCGTCGCGACGTGGAACGACGCGACCTTCGGCAACTTCGTCCTTCCGGGCGTCGACGGCGGCGCTGCCCCCGTCTTCGCCGGCGGCTCCAACATCGCGATCTCGGCGGCCAGCAAGAACCAGGCCGGCGCTCGCGAGCTGATGAAGATCATCTTCTCGGAGGAGTACCAGAACATGCTCGGCGCGAACGGCCTCGGCCCGGCGAACACGGACTACACCGCGTCGCTCGGTGACGACCAGTTCGCGACGGCGCTCGCGGAGTCCGCCAAGGACTCCAAGCTCACCCCCGCCGCACCCGGCTGGGCTGCAGTTGAGGGCTCGGGCCTGCTCGAGGAGTTCTTCGGCAAGGTCAACGGCGGTGGGGACATCAAGGCCCTCGCCAAGGAGTACGACGCCAAGATCGACGCACTGATCAACGGCTAGTCACCCCGCTGGTTGAGTAGGCCGCCTGCGGCCGTATCGAAACCCTGTGCCAGCACGGTCTCGGTACGGCCCTGGCGGGCCTGCTCAACCCACCCTGCTCACGAAAGGAGGAACAAGCATGTCCATCGCCACTACTCGCCGCGGCATCCGCGCCCCGCATGTCCTGATCCTCCCCGCGATCGTGATCCTCGTGCTCGGCATGGGCTACCCGCTCATCTGGCAGGTCGTCACGTCGTTCCAGAAGTACGGACTGCAGCAGCAGTTCGGCAAGCCAGCGCCGTTCGTATGGTTCGAGAACTACGTCAAGCTCGCCACCGACCCGCAGCTGTGGCTCGTGGTCGGCAAGTCGCTCGCCTTCTGCCTCATCACTGCCGCCGTGACCCTCGCGATCGGCACCCTGCTCGCCCTGCTCATGGCCGCCGTCACCAAGACCGCCCGCCTCGTGCTGCAGATCGCCCTCCTGCTCGCCTGGTCGATGCCCGTCGTCTCCGCGATGACGGTGTGGATCTGGCTGTTCGACCGCCGCCGCGGCGCCATCAACTACCTGCTCGACATGATCCCCGGCGTGGATATGAACAGGTTCGACTGGCTCTCCACGCCCCTGAGCTTCCTGCTCGTGGCATCCATCATCGTCGTCTGGATGAGCGTGCCGTTCGTCGCCTTCTCGATCTACGCGGGGCTCACCCAGGTCTCCGACGAGGTCATGGAGGCGGCCCAGCTGGACGGCGCCAACGGATGGCAGCGCTTCTGGGGGATCATCCTCCCCATGATCCGCCCGGTCATCTCGATCGTGCTGCTCCTGCAGCTCATCTGGGACCTGCGCGTCTTCACTCAGATCAAGCTGCTGCAGGACGCGGGCTCCAAGTCGGGCGACTACGACCTGCTCGGCACCTACATCTACAAGCTCGGCACGAGCGCGCAGGACTTCGGGATGGCCTCGGCCGTGTCGATCCTCGTGCTCGGCATCACCATCGCCCTGAGCTGGTTCTACATCCGCAGCCTGCTGAAGGAGGACGAGGCATGAGACGCCTGCGCCTGCCGAAGGTGCTGCTCAGCATCCTCGCCATCATCATCGCGATCCTCTGGGCGTTCCCGGTCTACTGGATGGTCAGCTCGTCGTTCATCCCGACGGCGATCCTGCAGTCGTTCATCCCCACGTTCTTCCCGGTCAACGGCACCCTGAGCAACTTCACGGGCGCGGTCGCCGACGGCTCGTTCTTCAGTGCGCTCGGGATGAGCGTCGCCGTGACCCTCACGGTCGTGGTGTTCTGCCTGCTCTTCGCCTTCCTCGCCGCGGTGGCGATCAGCCGCTTCCGGTTCCGCGGGCGCCGCAGCTTCCTCATCGCCGTGCTCATCGTGCAGATGCTCCCGGCCGAGGGACTGTTCATCGCACAGTACAAAATGGTCGCGAGCGTGCACCTGCTCGACAGCGTCATCGGCGTGAGCGTCATCTACATCGCCGCGGTGGTGCCCTTCACGATCTGGATGCTGCGCGGCTTCGTCGCCGGCGTCCCCGCCGACCTCGAGGAGGCGGCGATGGTCGACGGCCTCAGCCGGTTCGGGGCCTTCATGCGCATCACGTTCCCGCTGCTCGCACCGGGGCTCGTGGCATCCGGTGTCTACGCGTTCCTGCAGGCCTGGAACGAGTTCACCGTCGCCCTCGTCCTGCTGCCCTCGGAGGCGGCGCAGACCCTGCCGCTCTGGCTGCGCGGGTTCGTGCAGGCCTCGGCCACACGCGAGACCGACTGGGGCCAGGTCATGGCCGCGTCCACCCTCGTCGCGGTGCCGGTCATCATCTTCTTCCTCATCGTCCAGGGCCGGCTCACGTCGGGCCTGGTGAGCGGAGCGGTGAAGGGATGACCCTCCTCAGCACCGGCACGCTCCGCGTGGGGCTCGACATCGGCGGCACGAAGACCGACGCCGTCGCGGTCGCGTCCTCGGGCGAGATCGTCCAGCAGGTCAGGATGCCGACGGGCTTCGGCCCGGATGCCGTACTCGAGACCGCGGTCGCCGCCGTCACCCGCCTCGCCGAGCTGACGGGCACCGCGATCACCGAGTTCACCTCGATCGGCATCGGGATCCCCGGGGCGGTCGACAACGGGACCGGCCGGGTCACCCACGCGGTGAACCTCGGGCTCGAGGGCCTCGAGCTGGGCGCCGAGCTCACTCGACGGCTGGGGCGCCCCGTGCGCATCGACAACGACGTGAACGCCGCTGCGCTCGGCGCGTTCCACCTGCTCGAGAAGCACGAGCACCTCTCGATGGCGTACCTGAACCTCGGCACGGGCCTCGCGGCCGGCATCATCATCGACGGCAGCGTGTGGCGCGGCTCGCGCGGCACGGCGGGGGAGATCGGGCACATCCCGGTCGACCCGAACGGCCCCGAGTGCCCGTGCGGCCAGCGCGGCTGCCTCGAGATGCTCGCCTCCGGCTCTGCCATCGCGCGCCAGTGGCCCACCGACGACCCCAAGCCCGCGCGGGCCCTGTTCGCCGCGGCCGCCGCGGGCGACCGCAACGCGCTCGACGTCAAGCAGCGCTTCGTCGAGAACGTCGCAGCCGCGGTCCGCCTGCTGGTGCTGACCGTGGACGTCGACAGCGTCGTGATCGGCGGCGGCCTCTCGTCGCTCGGCCGCGTGCTGCTCGACGACGTGCGCGCCGTGCTCGCCTCGTGGGAGGCGGCCTCGCCGTTCCTCGCCTCGACGGGGCTGAGCGACCGCGTGGCCATCGTTCCCGTCGAGTTCCCCGCGGCCGCCGTCGGTGCCGCGCTGGTGGGGGTGGCCTGATGGCGGAGGTGGTCATCGTCGAGTCGGCGGATGCCGCGGGCGAGGTGGCAGCGGACGCGATCGAGCACCTCGTCCGGCGCAACCCGGCGGCGGTGCTGGGGCTCGCGACCGGATCCACGCCCCTGACGACCTGGCGCGCACTCGCCTCGCGCGGCCTCGACCTCTCGCGCGTGCGCGGGTTCGCGCTCGACGAGTACGTGGGGCTGCCGCCGGGGCATCCCGAGAGCTATCGGTCTGTCATCACCCGCGAGGTCGTCGAGCCCCTGGGGCTGACCCCGTCGCTCGTGCGCGTTCCGGCGGACAGCGGCCCTATCGAGACCGCGGGCGCGGACTACGAGGCCGCGATCGAGGAGGCCGGCGGGGTCGACCTGCAGATCCTCGGGATCGGCCGGACCGGGCACATCGGCTTCAACGAGCCGGGGTCATCGTTCGCCTCGCTGACGCGCGTCAAGACCCTGACCGAGCAGACACGACGCGACAACGCGCGATTCTTCGCCTCGCCCGAGGACGTGCCGCAGCACTGCATCACCCAGGGGCTCGGCACCATCCTGCGCGCCCGGCACCTCGTGCTGCTCGCGTTCGGCGAGAGCAAGGCGGAGGCGCTCGCCGGCGCAGTCGAGGGCCCGCTCACGGCTTCGCTCCCCGGGTCGGCTGTCCAGCTGCACCCCCGCGTCACGGTGATCGTCGACGAGGCCGCCGCCTCCCGGCTCGTCCACGCCGACTACTACCGGTACGCCTGGGCTCACCGGCTGGACTGGGAGCGGCTGTAGCGCCTTCCCGGTCGAGGTGGACGGCGGGATCGTGCCGCTGCCGAGGTAGCGTGCCGTGACCACTCCCGATGCGCCTATCGAGAGGAACGTGACGGTGCCCCGCGAGAGCGTGCGGGTTCCCAGCAGTGCGCCGTCGAGGTAGAGCTCGACGGTGCCGGGCGGGTCGGGCATCCCGTTGACCGTCACGGTCACCGCCGTGGAGAACGTGCCGTGCGGGAGGGTCGTCACCGTGATCGAGGTCGAGGAGCGCGGCTGGAGGGCGGCCAGGTGCGCGTGGTACGCCGTGCCGTTCGGGGCCTTCGGTGAGAAGTCGGAGTTGATGAGGGCGTAGATGCTGTTGCCCGGGTCCTCCGCGTACGACACGTCCCACCACGCCCACGGCATGTAGCCGATGCCGTGCGCGTCGGCCCAGGTCATGAACCCCTCCATGTATCCGGCGCTCGTGGTGCTGGAGTCCTGGCCGAACTCGGTGGCGACCACCGGCACGACAGCGGCGACGGGGGCGATCTGGCTGTTCCAGCAGGAGAGGGTGTCGCAGCCCTGCCCGACGTAGTTGTGCCAGCTTGCGACGAGCTGGTCGTCCGCGGGGCGGTGGGCGAGCCATCCGGTCAGATCGTTGCTGTAATTCAGGCCGCCGAGCCAGACCGGCTGGGATGCCCCCGCCGCCCGAACCGCCGCGACGAGCGCCGACATTCCGGTAACGGTATATGTCGCACCGGTGAGCGCCTGGGTGTCGTCGACGGCGGGGGCCGAGCACCCGCCGGACTGCCAGCAGTCCCACGTCAGCTGGAACGCCCACGAGTGCGTCGCGTCGTTCCAGCGGGAGTACGGCTCGTTGAAGAGGTCGAACATCACGGACGGGCTGTTCTTGAACGTTCCCGCCACGCTCGACCAGAACGTCACGGACTGCGCGTCGGCCATCGCGCGCTGACCTCGCGCGGCGACGCCCGCGGGAGCCGACCAGTGCAGGTCGAGCAGCACCGCCACGCCGGCGGCGGTGAGCTGGGCGGCCCAGGCCTGCACGGCCGCCCGGTAGCCGGCGGCGGTCCCGTAGCTCATGCCGGCCAGACCGAGCCAGCAGCTCTGGTTGAGCGGGAGGCGGACGACGTTGATGCCCCAGCCCGCGATCGCGGCGGCCTCGGCGGGGGAGTAGGACCCCGAGTATCCCCAGCCCTGCACGCACGCGTACTCGAACCCGGGCCAGTTCGCGCCGTGCGGGGTGAACACCTGCCCGGTGGCCTGGTCGATGAGCTGGTTGCCGACGACGACCGGCGTGGGCGCGGGGGTCGCGGCGGCGGCGGGCGCCGGGAGCAGCACGGCGGCGAGCACCACGCCCACGATCACGGCCAGTACGCGCACGGAACACCCCCAGGGTTGCACCATACCGACCTGTCTACCCGGGCGCTAGGCCCCGATCGGGGCCCTGGCGCGTGCCGCCCGCACGCCCGCCCGCCCGCCCGGTACGCCCGCCGCCTGGTACGCCCGCCGCCCGCCGCCTGCCCCCCCACGCGCCCGGTACGCCCGCCCGCCTGCCCTCCCCCTCCCCTCCCCTCCCCTCCCTCCCCCCCCCACGCGCCCGGTACGAAATGCAGGAGTTGCTGGCTCGCGGACGGTTGTCAAGCGCTCAACACAGCAGTGAGGCGCCGAATCTCCTGCATTTCGTTCCGGGCGGGCGGGCTGGCGTTCCGGGCGGCGGGCGTACCGGGCGGGCGTACCGGGCGGGCGGGCGTACCGGGCGTGGGTGGCGGGCGCGTCGGTGCGGCGAGCGGCGGCGGCAGGCGGCCGGGTCTAGGGCGGGCGCTCCGCGAGTTGCCTCGATATGCACTTCCCGTGCCCCACGAAGTGCACTTTGCGGCAACTCGCGGGTCGAGGGGCCCGCGCAACGGGGCCGCGCAGCGCTACAGCCGCGACCCGTCCGCCCAGACGCCCGTCACGTGCCACGCGTGGTCGAGCAGCACGGCGTCGGCGGCGAAGCCGGGGGCGAGGAGCCCGTGGCGGTGGTCGAGGCCGAGCGCGCGGGCGGGAGTGAGGGTGAGCGCCTCGACGGCTGCGGCCGGCGCGATGCCGGCGTCGCGCATGGCGATGCGCAGCGCGCGGTCCTGGGTGAGGGTCGAGCCCGCGATCGTGGTGGTGCCGCGCAGCATCGCCAGCCCGTCGCGCACGGCGACGTTGAGCGAGCCGAGCGTGTAGTCGCCGTCCTCCGAGCCCGCGGCGGCCATCGCGTCGGTCACGAGGGCGATGCGGCCGGGCGCGGCCCCGAACGCGAGATGGGCGACACCGGGATGCACGTGCTTGCCGTCCAGGATCAGCTCGAGCGTCACCCGCTCGTCGTCGAACGCGGCGATCACGGGGCCGGGAGCGCGGTGGTGGATGCCCGGCATCGCGTTGAACGCGTGGGTGAGGATCCTCGCCCCGAGGTCGAAGGCCCGCTTCGCGAGCGCGTCATCGGCCATCGTGTGCCCGATCCCCACCGCGACCCCGGCCTCGACGAGCACGTTCATCGCCTCGAAGGCGTTCGGCAGCTCGGGCGCGATCGTGATCTGGCGCAGGCTGCCGCGCGACGCCTCGAGCAGGGTGTCCACGGCAGCGGGGGACGGCTCGAGCAGGTAGGCGGGGCTGTGGGCGCCCCGGTTCTCGGGGGCGAGGAACGGCCCCTCGAGGTGGGCGCCGAGGATGAGCGGATCGGAGGCGGAGAGGTCGGCGATCACGCCGAGGCTCCGCTCGAGGCTGTCGAGCGGGTTGGCGACGAGGCTGATGACCGACCGCGTCGTGCCGTGCGCACGGTGGGTGGCGACGGCGGCGAGCAGCTCGTCCGCGCCGTCGTCGTAGGCGTGGCCGCCGCCCCCGTGGCCGTGCATGTCGAGGAAGCCCGGGGTGAGCCACTGCCCGGCGACGTCGACGTGCGCGTCGGCATCCGGACGCTCGTGCCCGCTGCCCGTGGAGCGGATCGTGCCGCCGACGACGAGCATCCAGAAGTCGTCGACCTGGCCGTGGGCGTCGAGCTTTCGCGCGGAGTGGAAGAGGGTGGTCACGGGAACAACCCTAGGCGGCAGCCCGCGCTAGCGTGGGCAGGATGAAGCTGGAAATCGCCGTGCAGGATGTCGCGGGAACCACGTTCGCGGCCCGGGCCGGAGTCGACCGCGTCGAACTGTGCTCAGCTCTCGCGCTGGGCGGCCTCACGCCCTCGGCGGGGTTGCTCGAGCTGGCGCTGGAGGCGGCCGGAGACCTCCCCGTGCACGTGCTCGTGCGCCCCCGCCCGGGCGACTTCGGCTACAGCGAGGACGAAGTGCGCGTGATGGTCGCCGACGTGCGGCGCGCGGTCGCCGCCGGCGCCGCGGGAGTGGTCGTCGGTGCGCTGCGGGGCGGTGCCGTCGACGCGGCGGCGCTCGAGCGGCTCGTCGACGCTGCAGCCGGCACGGAGGTGACGTTCCACCGCGCCGTCGATCTGCTCGCCGACCCGGTGGCGGGCGTCGCCGAGCTGGCGGCCGCCGGAGTGCGCCGGATCCTCACCTCGGGCGGGGCATCCCGCGCCGTCGACGGGATGCCCGCCCTGCGCGCCCTCGTCGAGGCCGCCGACGGCCGGATCGAGGTCATGGCGGGAGGCGGCGTGACCGTCGAGTCGATCGCGGACCTCGCCGCGACCGGGGTGGACGCGGTGCACCTGTCGGCGAAGCGGGTCCGCAGCACGCCGGGCGGGTTCTCGATCGGCTCCGGCACGGCCGAGGGGTCGATGGAGTGGGACGAGACAGATCCGTCGCTCGTGGCGCGGGCTCGCGCCGCGGTATCAGGCGAGTGAGCGCAGCCGCGAGAACGCGACCATCGCGAGCCCGCTGAACAGCAGCAGGAACGCGATGAGCGGCGGGCCGGGGGTGAGCTCCGTGCCCGTGTTCGCGAGCGCGGGCTGCCACTCGACCGCGCCGAGGTCGACGACCTGGTACACGCGGGCCTGGCCGCGCTGGTCGAGGAGCCCCGCACCGGTGAAGGCGGGGTTGCCGGCGTTGTAGGCGGGGGAGCCGGGGGCGATGAGCATCGTCTTCGTGGTGCCGCCGTTGTTGGCGAGGGGCCCGAGCTTCGGGTCGGCCCCGACGATGTTGCCCGTGCCGGAGGTGATCGCGCCGCCGTCGCTCTCGACGAGGCTCCAGCGGGAGGTGAGGGTCGCGCCGAAGAGGGCGAGGTCGAGGGCGCCGTTGTCCGCGAGGATCGCGTGGTCGAGCACGACCTCCCCGAGGCTGATCGCCAGCAGGCCGCCGGAGATGCCGCCCGTATTGCCCGCCACCGTCGAGTGCGAGACCTGGACGCTGCCGTCGTCGAACGCCGCGGCGAACACGATGGCGCCCACCGCAGCTCCGTCGTTGCCCGACAGCGTCGACTCGGTGAGGAGCAGGATGCCCGTGTCCGGGTTGTTGTCGGTGTTCTTGTCGGCGTAGATGCCGGCGCCCAGGACGGCGGTGTTGTTCGAGATGGTGGACCTGTCGAACGTGATGGCCGGGACGACCCCGGAGCCGCCGGTCTTCCACGACCAGTTGTCGACGTAGACGCCGCCCCCGTTGCCGCTCGTGGTGTGGTTGTCGTCGATCGTGGTCCGCAGCACTGTGGAGCCGCCGGTCTCGCCCACCGCCGCCGTGAGGGTGTCGTGACCGAGCTCGTAGAAGTAGATGCCCGCGCCGTCGTTGTCAGCCTCGTTGCCCGTGACCTGGCTGTCGGTGAGGGTGAAGCGGCCGTTGGCGCCGTTCACGCCCGCGATGAACAGCCCGCCGCCCACCGCCGTGCTGCCGCAGCCGCACCCGCCCGTGACGGTGTTGCCGGACACGGTCGACGAGGTGATGTCGAGGGTGCTGTCGCTATCGAGGAGGGCTGCGATGCCGCCGCCCGCCCCCGCGACGTTGTTCGTGGCCGTGGTGGTGTCGACGGTGATCGTCGAGCTCGACTCGCCGTAGAGCAGCAGCCCTCCGCCGAGGTCGGCGCGCCCGTTGTCGTCGAACGTCGACCCGCTGACCGCGATCGTGCTGGCGACCGAGCTCGCTCCGGCGCCGCCGTCGGCGTTGCGCGAGGCGGAGGACCCGGTGAGGAGCAGCGTGCCGCCGCCCAGCACGTCGAACCCGAAGCCGCCGCCGGCGGGGGAGTCGTCGGCGGTCGAGTCGGTCACGGCGATCGTGGCGCTGTTGGCCTGCCCCACGACGTTGCCCGGCACGTTCGCGCTCGCGGTGACCCGGTTAACCTCGACCTGTGCCCCGTTGTTCGAGTTGAGCTGCACGCCGACGTCGGAGTTCCCCGCGGCCGTCGAGTCGTGCAGCACCGCGGAGGTGCCCGTCCCCGAGGAGGCCAGCTGGAACCCGTACTGGCCGTTGTCCGAGGAGTCGGACGAGCCGATATCGATGGATGCCCCTCCGCTCGCGTCGGCGAACACTCCGGTGAACGTGCTCGAGTCGACCTGCAGCCCGGTGGCCGAGATCGTGCTGGCGTCGCTCGCCGAGAGCGAGAGCCCGTTGGCGTTACCGGTGGCGACGATGTCAGCCAGGGTCGCGGTGTGCGAGACGCCGCTCTGGTAGAGCATCCCGCTGCCGCCGTTGTCCGTCAGCAGCAGGTCGGAGGCGTCGAGGTCGACGCACACGAATTCGATGCCGCTCGACACGAAGGCATCGACGGTGAGGCCGCTGATCGTGACGCTCGTGACCGGGTCGGTGCAGCCGTCAGCGGCGAGGCCCGTGATCGTCGTGCCCGAGTTGTGGATGGTGAGCGACGCCGAGCCCGGCCCCGTGATCGTCGTCGACTCGCTGATCGAGGGGAGCGGATCGGTGTCGGGGATGTCGATGGTCCACGGTGCGGCGCCCGGGAGCGCGAAGGTGATCTCGCTGCCCGGTGCGGCGTTGGCGTCGAGGATCGCCTGCTGCAGGGTGCCCGGTCCGCTGAAGCCCGGGTCGGTGACCGTGATCGTGGCCGCTGCCGCGGGAGACGCCACCGCGAGCGCCCCGCCCAGCCCGAGCGCGAGAACGCCGAGGGCAGCGGCGACGCGGGGCAGAACGGTCACGGGCTTGTCCGAGCTGTGGGGGAAGGGGTAGCTCAGTCTATTGGCGGGGCCGCAGCGGCGGCATCCCGCTATTTGAAGATGATCGTGCGGGCGCCGTCCAGCAGCACGCGTCGCTCGGCGAACCACTTCACCGCCTGCGTGAGGGTGCGGGACTCCTCGTCCTGGCCGATCGCGACCAGCTCCTGCCAGCTGCGCGAGTGGTCGACGCGCACCACGTTCTGCTCGATGATCGGGCCCTCGTCGAGGTCGCTCGTGACGAAGTGCGCCGTGGCGCCGATGAGCTTCACACCGCGCGCGTGCGCCTGCTTGTAGGGGTTCGCGCCCTTGAAGCCGGGGAGGAAGGAGTGGTGGATGTTGATCACCCTGCCCTCGAGGGCCGCGCAGAGCTCGGGGGAGAGGATCTGCATGTAGCGCGCCAGCACCACGAGCTCGATGTCGTGCTCCTCCACCACCTCGAGCACGCGCTGCTCGAAGGCGAGCTTCTGGCCCGGGCTCGTCACGTGGTGCGCCTCGAACGGCACGTCGTAGAACTCGGCGAGGCCCGACAGGTCGGGGTGGTTGCTGAGCACGAGGGGCATGTCGACCGAGAGCTGGTCCGCGCGCTCGCGGTAGAGCAGGTCGTTGAGGCAGTGCCCTGCCTTCGACACCAGCACGAGGGTGCGCAGGGGGCGGCCGACGACGTCCAGCTCCCAGGTCATCCCGTACCTCGCGGTCACCGGGGCGAGGGCGGCTTCGAAGGCGTCGCGGGATGCCGCGGACTCGACCTGGAGGCGCATGAAGAAGCGCCCCGTGTCGTCACTGGAGAACTGCTGCGACTCGGTGATGTTGCCGGCGGCCTCCACGATCGCGCCGGAGACGGCGTGCACGATGCCGGGCCTGTCCTCGCAGACGAGGGTGAGGATCCAGTGTGTGGAGGCTTCGGTCACGCAACCAGCGTAGGGCCTAGGCTTGATGGCGACCGCGCATGGCCCGCGCCGTCCCGCTGGCGACGCACGCCGCACAGATCGAACGGAACAACCGTCCTCATGGACGCGCCAGTCACTACTGCCAAGCCTTTCCCGTGGGTGGGTCTCTTCACCCTCTCCGCCCTCATCTTCATGATGGTCACGAGCGAGTTCCTGCCGACCGGGCTGCTGCCCGAGATCGCGGAGCAGCTGAAGGTCTCCGAGTCGCAGGTCGGCATCCTCGTCACCGTCTTCGCGGGCACGGTCGTGCTCACCGCCACGCCGCTCGCCGTGCTCACCCGCCGGTACTCGCGCAAGTCGCTCGTCCTCGTCGTGCTCGTGGTCTTCATCCTCGGCAACGTGCTCGCGGCCGTGGCGCCGACCTACGAGGTGCTCGTCGTCGCCCGCGTGATCGGCGGACTCGCGCACGGGCTCTTCTGGTCGGTGGTCGGCGCCTACTCGGCGCACCTCGTGCCCAAGCACCAGCTCGCGCGCGCGATCTCGATCACGGGCGGCGGCGGCACGGCGGCGTTCGTGCTCGGCGTGCCCCTCGGCACCGCCCTCGGCCACTCGCTGGGCTGGCGGCTCGCGTTCGGCATCCTCGCCGGAGCGGTGCTCGTGCTCACCATCGTGACGGCGAAGCTGCTGCCCGCCGTGCGCCACGGCGAGGACCTCGCGACGGGCGAGATCCCGCTCCCGATGCGCAAGGACCCGACCGTGCCCGGCGTCATCATCGTCGGCGTGATCGTGGTGCTCGTCGCCCTCGGGCACAACCTCTTCTACACGTACATCGCGCCGTTCCTCATCGGCCCGGTGGGCATCGACCCGAGCGCCGTCGCGGGCGTGCTCTTCCTCTACGGCGGTGCGGGCGCCATCGGGCTCGTCCTGGCCGGGACGCTCGGCGACAAGTTCCCTCGCGGCGCGATGGTGGGCGCGATCAGCATCGTGCTGGTTGCAGTGAGCGCCATCGCCCTGTTCATGCACGTCGAGTGGATCGCGCTCGTGGCCGTGGGGGTGTGGGGTGCGGCGTTCGGGGCGCTCCCGAGCCTGCTGCAGGCGCGGATGCTGCACACGGCGTCGGTGCGCGTGCGCGACGTCGCGGCATCCTATTTCACGACGTCCTTCAACTTCGCGATCGGGATGGGGGCGCTCCTCGGCGGCCTGGTGCTCGACACCGTGGGTGTGGCCTCACTGCCCCTGTTCGACATCGGGATCACCGTAGTTGGCCTCGCGCTCGTGATCTTCGCGAACGCGTGGCTCGCGCGACGGGCGTACCGCCTGCACTAGTGCCACCCGCCCATGCGGAGGGCACAGTGCCACCCGCCCATGCGGAGGTTTCGACACCATGCGCGCGCCGAAACATCCGCATCGGGTCGAAACCTCCGCATGGGCGAACGGGGCCGCGGGGCGAACGGGGCCGCATGGGCGAACGGGGCCGCGGGCCCGCGGGGCCGCGGGCGCGGCGGGCCCGGCGGGCGCCGCGCGCCCTAGTTCTGCCCGGGGAGGCCGAGGTAGTGCTTCACGCCCAGTTCGTCGAGCAGCGCCACGAAGCGGTCGAGCCGAGGCGAGAACTCGGCGAAGTCGCGCGGGCCGGCCGGCGACCACGCGATCTCGGCGATCGAGGCGATGCGCGGAAACGCCAGGTACTCGACGTCCCGGATGTCGGCGAGCGTCTCCGTCCACATCGGCGCCTCGACGCCGAGGATCTGCGACTCCTCGAGCCCAGGGATGATCGCGGCCGGATCCCAGTCGTAGGACTGCGGGATCGACGTCGGCCCGGCCCACTCCAGCCCCAGCTCGGTGAGCGCGTCGTACTTCTGGTCGAGGTAGGCGGCGTTCGCCGGCGACATGATCACCTGGCCGCCCTGCTCTACGAACGAGAGGGTGTGCTCGGCGGCGCCGTCCTGCGGGGTGGTGTAGCTCCAGTACTGCCCGATCGTGCCCGCGGGCAGCTCGGTGCTGCGGCCCATCTCGTGCCAGCCGATGAGCGTCTTGCCGTGCCGGGCCGCGATGGCGGTGGCACGGCCGATGAAGTAGAGGAAGTCCTCGTCCGTGGTGGACAGTGACTCGTCGCCCCCCAGGTGCAGGTACGGGCCCGGGGTCATCGCGGCGAGCTCGCGCACGACGTCATCCACGAACTCGTACGTCTTCTCGCTGCGGATCGCGAGCGAGCTGAACCCGACCTCGATGCCCTCGTATGGGGTGGCCGGGATGTCGCTGAGCTCGGGGTAGGCGACCGATGCGGCGTTCGTGTGGCCCGGCATGTCGATCTCGGGCACGACGGTGATGAACCTCGACGCGGCGTAGTCGACGATCTCCTGGTAGTCCGCCTTCGAGTAGAAGCCGCCGCCGCCCCCTCCGATCTCGGTGGTCGCCCCCGACTTCGTGAGCTCGGGCCAGGAGTCGATCTGGAGGCGCCAGCCCTGGTCGTCGGTGAGGTGCAGGTGCAGGTGGTTGACCTTGAGCAGCGCGATGTCGTCGATGTAGCGCTTGACGTCCTCGACGCCGAAGAAGTGGCGCGCGACGTCGAGCATGGCGCCGCGGTAGGCGAAGCGCGGGCGGTCGTCGATGCTCACGAACGGAACGCGGCCGTCGACCGTGAGCTGGCGCAGGGTCTGCCGGGCGAAGAAGGCACCCGCGTCGTCGCCCGCGGAGATCCGGATGCCCGCGCCGTCGATCTCGAGGGTGTAGCTCTCGGGCGCCCCGTGACCGAGGGAGACGTCGGCGTCCACGAGGTCGCGCCACCCCTCGTGCACGGTCATGGACGCGGGGGCGGGGATCACGGAGGTCATGGGGCCTTCATTTTGTCAGGAGTCCTAACTAACTATTCGCCCATTCTGCCAGATACACTGTTGACGTCGCGACTGGCGTTGAGATGGGCAACCATCGGGGAGCGGCAATCTCCACCTCGAGTGGGCCGTACGCCTGGGCCCACCGGATACCGTTAGTCCTATCCGTTGAGTGTGTTGAGGAGCCGCCAGTGTCGTCTACGTTCAATTCCCCGCTGTCTGAGGTCGATCCCGAGATCGCCAAGGTTCTCGAGCAGGAGCTAGGCCGCCAGCGCGGAACGCTCGAGATGATCGCGTCCGAGAACTTCGTGCCGCGCGCCGTCCTCGAGTCCCAGGGCTCGGTGCTCACCAACAAGTACGCCGAGGGATACCCCGGCCGCCGCTACTACGGCGGCTGCGAGTTCGTCGACATCGCCGAGTCGCTCGCGATCTCGCGCGCGAAGGACCTGTTCGGTGCGGCCTACGCGAACGTGCAGCCGCACTCCGGCGCCTCCGCCAACGCCGCCGTCCTCTCCGCCATCGCCGAGCCCGGCGACCGGATTCTCGGGCTCGAGCTCGCGCACGGCGGGCACCTCACCCACGGCATGCGGCTCAACTTCTCCGGCAAGCTGTACGAGGCGCACGCCTACGGCGTCGACCCGGACACGTTCCTGGTCGACATGGACGTCGTGCGCCAGAAGGCCCTCGAGGTGAAGCCGCACGTGCTCATCGCGGGCTGGTCGGCCTACCCGCGCCAGCTCGACTTCGAGGCGTTCCGCGCGATCGCCGACGAGGTCGGTGCGAAGCTCTGGGTCGACATGGCGCACTTCGCCGGTCTCGTCGCCGCCGGGCTGCACCCCTCGCCCGTGCCGCACGCGCACGTCACGTCGTCCACGGTGCACAAGACCATCGGCGGCCCGCGCTCGGGCTTCATCCTCACCAACGACCTCGAGCTGCAGAAGAAGATCAACTCGAACGTGTTCCCCGGCCAGCAGGGCGGGCCGCTCATGCACGTCATCGCCGCCAAGGCGACCGCGTTCAAGCTCGCCGGCGAGCCCGAGTTCAAGGACCGCCAGGAGCGCACCATCCGCGGCGCGAAGATCCTTGCCGAGCGCCTCACCGCCGCCGACGCCGTCGAGCACGGCATCGACGTGCTGACCGGCGGCACCGACGTGCACCTGGTGCTCGTCGACCTGCGCAAGGCCGCGATCCACGGCCAGGACGCCGAGGATGTGCTGCACTCGGTCGGCATCACCGTCAACCGCAACGCCGTGCCGTTCGACCCGCGCCCCCCGATGACGCCCTCCGGTGTGCGCATCGGCACGCCGGCCCTCGCCACCCGCGGGTTCGGCGACGCCGAGTTCACGGAGGTCGCCGACATCATCGCCACGGCCCTCAAACCGAGCCCGGATGTCGCGGCCCTCCGCGCCCGTGTCCTGAAGCTCACGGACGGCTACCCGCTCTACCCGGGTCTCGAGTCGCCCGGAAAGTGGGCTGAGTAAGGCGCTCTAGCGCCTGTATCGAAACCGGTTGCTCGACTGCGAGGTTTCGATACGGCCGCGGGCGGCCTACTCAACCAGCTGAAGATCGGAGAAGTCATGACCGCAACGACACTCGACGGCGTCGCCACCGCGACCGCCGTCAAGGACGAGCTGCGCGGCCGCATCGCCGCGCTCAAGGCCCGCGGGGTCGTGCCGGGACTCGGCACCCTCCTTGTCGGCAGCGACCCCGGCTCCCTCTCGTACGTGGCGGGCAAGCACCGCGACTGCGCCGAGGTCGGGATCGAGTCGATCCGCGTGGACCTGCCGGCCGAGGCATCCGCCGACGATGTTCGCGCAGCGATTGCGGAGCTCAACGCGAACCCGGCGGTTACGGGCTACATCGTCCAGCTGCCGCTGCCGGCGGGGCTCGACGAGAACGCGATGCTCGAGCTGATGGACCCGGACAAGGATGCCGACGGACTCCACCCCACGAACCTCGGCCGTCTCGTGCTCGGCGTCGGCGGCGAGATCACCTCCCCGCTGCCGTGCACCCCTGCCGGGATCGTCGAGATGCTGCAGCGCTACGACGTGCCGATCTCGGGGAAGCACGTCGTGGTCGTCGGTCGCGGTCTGACGGTCGGGCGCCCGCTCGGCCTGCTGCTCACGCGCAAGGGGCTCGACGCCACCGTCACGCTCACCCACTCCCGCACCGAGGACCTCGAGAGCTACGTCCGCCGGGCGGACATCCTCGTCGCGGCGGTCGGGGTGGCGGGCCTCATCCAGCCGTCCTGGATCAAGCCGGGCGCAGCGGTTCTCGATGTGGGAATCACCCGGGTGGTGAACCCGGAGACCGGCAAGGCCAGACTCGTCGGCGACGTCGATCCCGGGGCGTCCGAGGTCGCGGGATACCTCTCGCCCGTGCCGGGCGGAGTCGGGCCGATGACGCGCGCGATGCTGCTGAAGAACGTGGTCGACGCGGCCGAGCGGCTCTAGACCCCCGGGGTGTTGAGCTCGCACGCGCCGGGGCGCGCGAGCAGTGCGCTGGTCCATGAGGACGCGCGGTCGCTCAGCGCGCGGGCGGCCGGGCTGACGGTGATCGTGCAGTCGCTCAGCTGCGGGTAGCGGGAGTCCGTGGCGTCCGTGCCCGGCTCCGTCGCGACGCCGAAGCCGTAGGTCAGGGTCGCCCAGCCCTCGGCGGAATCGGGGGCGGCTCCCACCGGGGTGACGCCGCGGATCGCGCCGGGCACGAGCACCTGCACGCTCGAGCAGTACGACTGGAACGCCGTGTAGTCGCCCTGCCAGACGGACGTGCCGGCCATACTGACGACGACCTGCCCGCTCGGAGCCCACTTCTTGCCGCCCGTGGAGAGGTCGGTGGCCGTGACGGAGCTCACGACGAAGTCGCCGCCGGGGAAGCGGCTGCGCCAGCCGTCGCACTCCTCGTCGAGCTGGGCGGTCACTGCGGTCACGTCTTCGAGCGTCGAGACGGGTGCATAGACGACCTGCTCGAGGTGGGCGACCGCGCCGACGGGGGAGGTGAGGGTCGCCGAGATCGTGAACAGCACATCTCCCGAGGCGGTCGGCGCCGGGGTGGGCTCCGTGCTGGTCGGCGACGGTGATGGCGAGGGGGTGCCGCTGGGCGTGCCCGAGGCACCGGGCACGGGCATCACCCCGCAGCCGCTGAGGGCGAGGACGGTGAGCACTGCCGCGACGTGAATGAGCCTCATGGGTTGAAGATACCAATACGCTGGTCACGTGAGTGCACGGAAGCGGTTCCCCTGGGCGAGACTCTGGGTCGGAGTGGGGAGCGTTGTGGCTGTCGCGCTCGCGGTCTGGTTCGTGCTGAAGGTGTTCGGAGGCTACTAGCCCCGGGCGCGCAACCCCGCGCGCAACCCCGGGCGGAGTCCGTTGCGGAGGACGGCGCGCCGTGTGGGGCGCGCGGCGCTGGACTCCGGCGGCGTGTCGTCCTCCGCAACGATGCTGTCCGCAAACGATGCCGTGCGGGGTTCAGTCCCGGCCGGCCCCGTCGCTCGCGGTGACCGTGAACGTGGTCGGCTGGGAGAACCCGTGCTCCGCGAAGGCGCCGTCGATGGCGACCTGGATGCGCGAGACGCCCTCCGACGGGACGAGCGCGATCGCCGCTCCGCCGAAGCCGCCGCCGGTCATCCGGGCACCGATCGCGCTGTTGGCCTGGGCGGTCTCGACGGCGAGGTCGAGCTCCGGCACGCTGATCTCGAAGTCGTCGCGCATGGAGACGTGCGAGGCATCCAGCAGCCCTCCGATCGCGAGCGGGCCCTCGGTGCGCAGCGCGGCCACTGTGTCGAGCACCCGCTGGTTCTCGGTGATCACGTGCCGCACGCGGCGGAACGTCTCGTCGTCGAGCACCTCGCGCGCACGGGGGAGGTCGTCCACGCTCAGGTCGCGCAGCGAGCCGACGCCCATCAGCCGCGCGCCCAGTTCGCAGGATGCCCGCCGCGCCGCATATCCGCCGGTGGCGTGGTCGTGCGAGACCCCGGTGTCGATGACGAGCAGCTCGAGCCCGGCCGCGGCGAAGCCCAGCTCCACGAGGGACGACTCGAGCGAGCGGCAGTCGAGGAACACCGCGTGGTCGTGGCGGCCGAGGAGCGACGCCGACTGGTCCATGATGCCGGTGGGCGCTCCGACGGCCTTGTTCTCGGCGAGCTGGCCGACGCGCGCGAGGGTCTGGCGGTCGAGGCCCAGCTGCCACACCTCGTTGAGGGCTACCGCGACGGCGCTCTCGATCGCGGCGGACGACGACAGCCCGGCGCCCACGGGAACCGTCGACTCGATGTAGAGATCGACACCGGGCACGGCGCCGAGGTCGGCGCCGTGCTGTCCGAGCGCCCAGGCCACGCCGAGCGGGTAGGCCGACCAGTCGCGCAGCCGCTCGGGGGAGAGCTCGGCGATCGCGATCTCGGCCACCTCGTCGGCGAACGCGGACGCGACGCGGATGACGCCGTCCTCCCGCGCTCCGAGCGCGACGACCGTGCGGCGGTTGATGGCGAACGGCAGGACGAAGCCCTCGTTGTAGTCGGTGTGCTCGCCGATCAGGTTCGCCCGGCCGGGGGCCGACCAGATGCCGAGCGGGGCGGATCCGTAGATCTCTGCGAAGCCCGCAGCGACCTCGTCGCGGATGTCAGACACGTGCAATCCCTTCGCGGATGAACTGGGCGGCCTGCTCCGGTGGGATGTCGCCGATCCATGCCCCCATCGCGCTCTCCGAGCCCGCGAGGTACTTCAGTTTAGATTCGGCGCGGCGGGGCGAGGTCACCTGCAGCATGAGCCGGATGTCCCCCCGCGACTCCACGACGGGGGCCTGGTGCCACGCCGCAATGTACGGGGTGGGGGTGCCGTAGAGGGCGTCGAGGCCGCGCAGCAGCTGCAGGTAGAGCCCGGAGAGCTCGTCGCGCTCCTCCGGGGAGGTCGCCGCGAAGTCGGGCACGTGCCGGTGGGGGAGCATGTGCACCTCGAGGGGCCACCGCGCGGCGAACGGCACGTAGGCGGTCCAGTGCTCGCCCGAGAGCACCACCCGCTCCGACCGCCGCTCGAACGACAGGATGTCCTCGAAGAGCGTGGGGCCGTGCATCCGGAGCGATTCGATCAGGCGCTGGGTGCGCGGCGTCACGTAGGGGTAGCTGTAGATCTGGCCGTGCGGGTGGTGCAGGGTGACGCCGATGGCCTCGCCGCGGTTCTCGAAGGGGAACACCTGCGCGACGCCCGGCAGTGCCGAGAGGAACTCGGTGCGGTCGGCCCAGGCCTCGATCACCGTGCGCGCCCGGGACGTCGTGAGCGAGCCGAACGAGCCCTCGTGCTCGGGGCTGAAGCACACGACCTCGCAGCGGCCGTGGGAGGGGGCCGTGCGGCCCAGGGCGAGGCCGGAGAGGTCGAGCTCGCCGAGGTCCGGGCCGAAGGACGGCGAGCGGTTCTCGAACACGGCGACGTCGTAGTTGCTCGGCACCTCGGAGGGGTTGGCGGGAGTCGCGGGCGCGAGCGGGTCCTGGTCGGCGGGCGGCAGGAACACGCGGTTCTGCCGGGCGGCGGCAATGGAGATCCACTCGCCGGTGAGCGGGTCCTGCCGCATGGTCGCGGTCGCGGGGCGGGGGTCGAGCGCGCGGCCGTCGATGGCCCGGTCGGGGCCGAGGGCCGTGTCCGCGTCGTCGTAGTAGACGAGGTCGCGGCCGTCGGCGAGCTTCGTCTCGTGCTTGGTGATCCCGGCGGTGAGCATGGCATTACGATATCGAAAGTGAAGGTTTCGAATACGAAGGATTTCGTAAGCGCAGGACCCCGGCGGCAGCTCCTGGCCCGGCTCGTCGCGGAGCGCGGCTTCCTCCGCGTCGCTGACGCGAGCCTCGAGCTCGGGGTGAGCGAGGTCACGGTGCGCGGCGACCTCACCGCCCTCGAGAGCGCGGGTGCGCTCGTGCGGGTGCACGGCGGGGCGATGCCGGTCGTGATCGGCGCCGAGTCATCCCTCGAGTCGTCTCTGGACCGGGATGCCGCGGCCAAGCGCGCGATCGGACGCGCCGCCGCGCGGCTCGTCGCCCCGGGGCAGGCCGTCTACGTCGACGCCGGGAGCACGGCGATGGCCCTCGCGCACGCCCTCGTCGAGCGGCAGGACCTGCACGACGTCACGGTCGTCACCTGCGGGCTCACGATCGCCCTCGCCCTCGAGCCCGCGCTGCCGCGCATCACGGTGATCGTCACGGGGGGCACACTGCGTCCGCTGCAGCACTCGCTCGTGAGCCCGTTCGCCGTTCCCATGCTCGAGTCGCTGCACCTGGATGTCGCGTTCATCGGCTGCAACGGCATCCACCCCACCGGCGGCGTCACCAACGTGAACCTGCCCGAGGCGGAGATCAAGACCCGCGTGCTCGCCCGCGCCAAGCGTCGCGTGCTCATCGCGGACGGCACCAAGGCCGGCCGGATCGACCTCGCGGTGATCGGCGGGCTCGACCGGTTCGACTCGCTCGTGACCGCGGGGGAGGCACCGGCGGGCGCGCTCGCCGAGCTCGCGGCGGCGGGGCTGGCTGTCGATAGGGTTGACGCGTGACCAGCCCCATCGAGCCCACCGGCGTGCAGTACACCATCACCCGCGGCAACGCCTCAGCCACCATCGCGGAGGTCGCCGCGGCCCTTCGCGGGTACACCGTGGGCGGAGTCGAGCTCGTGCAGTCCTACCCGGACGGGATGCTGACGCCCTTCGCCTCCGGCATCATCCTCATGCCCTGGCCCAACCGCGTCGCCGACGGCGTCTGGACCCTGGACGGCGCCGTTCAGCAGCTCGACCTCACCGAGCCGGCCCGTCACAACGCGATCCACGGGCTGCTGCGGTTCGCCGGCTACCGCCTGATCGAGCGGACCGAGTCGAGCGTGACCCTCGCCGCGACGGTCTTCCCGCAGCACGGCTACCCGTTCCACCTTGAGACGAGCGTGCGGTACGAGCTCGTGGAGGGCGGCCTGAGCGTCACCCACGACGTGCACAACCTCTCCGCCGTGAAGGCCCCGGTGGCCAGCGGCGCCCACCCGTTCCTCACGATCGGCGACGTGCCCGCGGAAGAGCTCGTGCTCACCGTGCACGCGTCGACCTATTTCGACGTGGATGACCGGCTCCTGCCGCACGGCGAGCTGCCGGTCGACGGCACCAAGTACGACCTGCGCCAGGGGGTCCCGCTCGGCGGCCTCGAGCTCGACACCGCGTTCGGCTCCGTCGTCACCGTGGACGGGGTCGCCGCCTCGCTGCGCGCGCCCGACGGCCGGGAGGTGCAGCTCGTGCAGGACGAGGACCACCCCTACGTGCAGGTGTTCACGACTACCGAGTACCCCACGCTCTCCGGCCCTGGGCTCGCTGCCGCGATCGAGCCCATGACGGCGGCGCCCGACGCGCTCAACTCCGGCCTCGGGATGGCCTGGGTGGAGCCCGGGTCGACGTGGAACGCGGGCTGGGGCATCCGGGCAGTCGGCTTCTAGTGCGGGAGCCCTCGCCCGCCGACCTGCGCCGCTGGCGCAAGCACCTCGCGGCCGAGCGCGCGGAGGCCTCGGTCTACCGCGACCTGGCCGCGCGGCGCACGGGCGAGGAGCGCGAGATACTGCTCGCGCTCGCCGACGCCGAGGGGCGCCACGAGCAGCACTGGCTCGATCTGCTCGGCGACCGGGTGGGCAGGCCGCGGCGGGATGCCCGCACCGCCGTCCTCGGATTCCTCGCGCGCCGCTTCGGCTCCGTGTTCGTGCTCGCGCTCGCACAGCGCGCGGAGTCCCGCTCGCCGTACGAGGCCGACGCCGACGCGACCGACACGATGGCGGCGGACGAGCGCATCCACGAGGAGGTGGTCCGCGCGCTGGCGGCCCGCGGGCGGCAGCGGCTCTCCGGCACCTTCCGCGCCGCGGTGTTCGGCGCGAACGACGGCCTCGTGTCGAACCTGGCGCTCGTGCTCGGCGTGAGCGCCTCCGGCATCGACACCCGCATCGTCCTCCTCACCGGCATCGCCGGGCTGCTCGCGGGCGCACTGTCGATGGGCGCGGGCGAGTTCGTCTCGGTGCGCTCCCAGCGCGAGCTCCTGGATGCCACGACCCCCAACGCGAACGGCAGCGAGTCGGTCGCGGCCCTCGACGTCAACGCGAACGAGCTGGCCCTCGTGTATCGCGCCCGCGGCATGTCGGTCGAGGACGCCGAGGCGCACGCCGCCGACATCCTCTCCGGCAGGCAGCAGATGGCGCAGGCCGATCCGGCCGCCCACGAGAGCGTCGGCAGTGCACTCGGCGCCGCGGTCTCGAGCTTCTTCTTCTTCGCGTCGGGGGCGATCATCCCGGTGCTGCCGTACCTGTTCGGCGCCCAGGGGCTGACGGCCGTCTTCATCGCGGCCGTGCTCGTGGGCCTCGCGCTGCTCGCGACCGGCTCCGTCGTCGGACTGCTCTCGGGCACCTCGCCGCTGAAGCGGGCGCTGCGGCAGCTCGCGATCGGCTTCGGCGCGGCCGGCGCCACGTACCTCCTCGGCCTCCTCTTCGGCGTCTCCGCGGGCTAGCCGCCCGCGCGCCCGCGC
>NZ_JBXATB010000011.1:0-97321 GCF_058809925.1 Rhodoglobus sp. GW821-FHT12B09
ATTTCGTACAGGGACGGGGCGGCGGGGCGGGGCGGGGCGGCGGGGCCGGGCGGCGAGGCGGGGCGGGCGGGGGCGGGGTACCGAGCGCGGGCGCGGGGGGCGCGGCGGCTCAGCGCGCGCGGCGGCGGCTGACGAGGAGGTAGCCCGCGATGGCCGCGGCGGTCGCGACCGCGAGGCCGGCGTAGAACAGCACGAGGTGCATCCCGTAGTCGAGCGGGAGGATTGTGGGGTTCGCCGACCCGATCGACTTCTTGAGGATCTCCGGCACGACGATCGCCGTGACTATCGCGCCGATCACGAGCGCGCCCTGCAGGATGGCGACCACGGCCAGCGGGATGCGGCGGCCCGCGCGGCGCATGACGATGCTCACCCCGAACACGACCATCGCCGCGATGCCGTCGTGCAGGATGAGCGCGCCGAGGAACCACACCGCGATGCCGAGGTAGCGCGCGGGGCTCACATCCATGAGGAGCACCACCCCGCCCACGAGCAGCAGAGCGATACCGGCGGCGACCAGCCCGACCTGCCAGCGCTGCACGACCGTGAGCGGCGTGCGCGGAGGGGCGGGGTGCAGCGGGGCGTTGCTCACGAGAGCACCTCCAGAGAGCTGAGCCACTTGGTCTGCAAGACTCCGGGGCGGGCGGGGGCGATGATGCGGGCGGGATACCCGTGGTCGATGTCGAGCGTCTCGCCGTTGAGCTCGAGCGCGACAAGGGTGAGGTCGTCGCGCACGAAGTTGGGCTCCATCGTGGTGACGGCGTAGCTGCTGTTCTGCTCGAGGCTCGTGATCCGCACGGCCGCAGAGCCCGGTGCCTTGACGGTGTCGACGAGCTCGCTCAGCCGCGGGCCCCTCCAGGTCGCGTACTGGCTCCAGCCCTCGACGCACGCGATCGGCAGCTCGACCTCGTGCTGCGGCATCGCGCGCAGCTGGTCGTAGGTGAACGTGCTCGTCGCGGAGCCGTTGACGACCGTGAGCCGCCAGTCGGGCGACGTGGCGGACTCGACAACCTTCGCCTTCTCGGCCGTGCGGTTGACGGGCAGCCCCTGCGGGCCGGTGTCGTTCTTGCGCGGGGCGAAGAGGTTCGTCGCGTCGAGCACGCGGAACGACTGCCCGGCCGTGAACGTCACGAGCGCGGCGGCGGCGATGCCCACGGTGACGAAGAAGCCGCGGCGGCTGGTCTCGGGCGCGCGGTGGTCGGGGGTCTTGTCGATCCACTCGAAGATGCGGCCCGTGACCCCGGCGGCCTGGGGCTTGCCCGTGAGGCGGCGCAGTTCGTCGGGCACCTCGAACGCGGCATCCGGATCGCCCTTGTCGACGTCGTAGTTCGTGGGGCTCTTGCGCCAGTACTTCGTGATGGTCGACAGCTTCACGCCGATGTGGATGGCGAGCGACCCGATGACCACGAACGACAGGGCGTAGTGGGTCTGGCGGAACGGGAAGGGGAACAGCGCGTACCACTGGTACGTGTTGAGGAGGCCGATCGTGATCTGCACGAGGGACGCGGCGACGAACAGGGCGATGGATGCCCGCTCGAGGAAGTGCGGGAAGGAGCGCACGGGCGGCGACTGGAAGAGCTCCGGGAACACCGCGTACAGCTTGGCGAAGATCAGCGGGAAGCACAGGATGCCCGCCGTGATGTGCACGCCCTGCGAGACCTGGTACAGCCAGACCGGCCGGGTGAGGAACTGCATGCCGGGCAGCGGATCCTGGATGAAGTGGCTGTAGAGCCCGGTCGCGAAGCACAGCAGGAACGCCGTCGCGAGTAGCCGGCCGATGACGACGGCGGTGCGCGGGTTGCGCGAGGGCGCCGCGAGCGAGTGGCGCATCTGATGGAGGAGGCGCTGGATCTGCCATTGGAACAGCACTGTGCCGACCTCCCTCGGTCTTTGCGAACTCTATCTGTACGGAGTGTTCGGAACCGCCGCCCGATCCGACAGGATGAGCACATGCGCACAGTGCTCACCGCGATCACCCTGGCGGCCATGGTGGCGCTCACCGCGATCTCGGTCGCCGCCCTGCCCTACTACGACGACAAGTCGGGGCAGCTCCTCCCCCTGCCCATCATCACCATCGGGCTGTGGGCACTCTTCGGCCTCGCGTTCGTGCTCCTGAGGCGCGTGCCGGCCCGAGCGGCTGTCGTGCTCGTGCTCGCCGGCTCGGTGGCGATCGGCGGCGCCGCGATGGCGGGGCCGCCCAACACCAGCACGGACTCCGCCCGCTACGCGTGGGACGGCATCGTGCAGTCGGCGGGCATCTCGCCCTACGACTACGCCCCCGCCGACCCCGAGCTGCGGGAGCTGCGCCCCGAGTGGCTCTTCCCCACCCCCGTGGTCGACGCCGACGGCAAGTGCACCGGCTCGCGCATCATGACCTTCAAGGAGCCCGGCACCGACACCGTGATCTGCTCGGCGATCAACCGCGCGAAGGTCACGACGATCTACCCGCCCGCCAGCGAGATCCTCTTCGCCGGGGTGCGGCTCGTCGTGGGGCCGGGGCCTGCGTACTGGCCGATGCAGCTCGTGGGCCTCCTGCTCTCGCTCGCGACCACGGGCATCCTGCTGCGGGCTCTCATCACCCGCGGTCGCGACCCGCGCTGGGCGGCACTGTGGGGCTGGTGCCCGCTCATCGCCACCGAGGCCGTCACCAACTCGCACGTCGACGTGCTCGGAGCCCTGCTCGTGCTGGTGGCCACCCTGCTCGCGTCATCACGGCGGCCGTGGCTCGCGGGCATCGCGCTCGGCGCCGCCATCTCGGCCAAGCTGATCCCCGCGCTCGGCGCCGTCGCGATCATCAAGCGCCACCCCGTGAAGGTCATCGGCGCGGCGGTCGCCACCTTCGTGCTGCTGTACGTGCCGTACGTGATCGCGAGCGGCATCGGCGTGGTCGGCTACCTGCCCGGGTACCTGAGCGAGGAGGGCTACTCGAGCGGCACGCGCTTCATCCTCGTCTCCGCGGTCGTGCCCGGCATCGCCGCGACGATCATCTCGCTGGTCTTCCTGGCCGTGCTGGCGGTGGTCGTGTGGGCGAAATCGAATCCGGATGACCCGTGGCTGGCGCAGCTCGTGATGATCGGCGGCGCCCTGCTCATCGTCACCCCGCGGTACCCCTGGTACGCCCTGCTGCTCGTGCCGATGATCGCGATGACGGGACGGTGGGAGTGGCTCGCGGTGCCGCTCGCCCTCACGGAGCGGCTGCTGTTCCCGCCCGTGGAGTGGGCGCGGCTGACCGTCGGCATCGCGATCGTCGTCATCGTGGCCGTCTCGCTGCGCCGCGCCGGGCCGGGAGCGGGGTCGCGCGTGGCGCTCGCGCTGAGGCATCCGGTGAGATTTATAACGGAACGGTAACGAACCAATCGCTTGTGGGGATGGGGCCGAACACCCATCACGACCAAGGGCACGACCCAGCAGTCACCATCCAAACAAGGGATAGATAGCCATGCGCACCATTTCGAAGATCACCATCGGGCTCGTTTCGGCGAGCCTCCTGGTCGGCGGCCTCGCTGGCTGCACGACCGCTTCCACGCCGGAGCAGAGCACCGCTCCTTCCGCCGCTGCCGACCCGAAGCCGATCGCCTCGATCCCGGCTCTCGAGGGCATCGACACGCAGGTCACGCTCGACCAGGGCTTCGTTGACGCCCTCACGAGCCTCGGCCTCACCCCCGGAGTCACCGGAACCGCGACGCTCGTTGACGGCGCGCTGCACTTCCCGATCACGGGCGGCAACGTCGACTACTACGACCCGGCCGAGAAGTACCGCCCGTACGTCCAGGGCGAGATCGACCACGACGGCTCCGGCATCACGCTGACCGGTGGCGACACCGTCGTCGGCCTGAGCGACTTCAAGATCGACCCCGGAACCTCGCGCCTGACCGGTACCGTCACGGCCAACGGTGAGCTCGTCGCCAACGACGTCTTCATCTTCAACCTCGACGGCTCCACCCTCAAGCCGCTGCAGACGGACGCCGATGGCAACGCCGTGCTCGAGGGCACCCGCGTTCTCATCAGCTCGGATGCTGCTGCTCTGCTGAACAAGACCTTCAACACCGACGCCGTGACGGACACCCTCCTCGTCGGCATCGCGAAGATCACGGCCCACGCCAAGTAACACCGGCCAACGCCACTAGGGAGGCCCGCCGCGTCACAAGCGCTGCGGGCCTTCCTGCGTCTCGCCCCACCTTCTCTCCAGACAGGAGCGCACCGTGACCACGACCGCTGCACCCCGCCTGTCAGCCCCGGCCCCGTCGTCGCCTCTGCGCCACCGGGCCGTCGCCCCTCTCGCGGTCGGCCTGCTCGGCTTCACCATCTCGGTCATCGGCATCGGCATCCCGTCGATCTGGTATGACGAGGCCGCCACGATCATCTCGACCACGCGCTCGTGGCCGCAGCTCTGGGCGGAGCTCGGCAACGTCGACGCCGTCCACGGCCTGTACTACGCCCTCCTGCACATCGTCTTCGACGTGGTGGGCTACTCGCCCCTTGCGCTCCGGATGCCCAGCGCCATCGCCGTGGGCGCGGCCGCCGCTCTCGTGGTCGTCCTCGGCCGCCAGCTGTCGCGCTCGTGGCTCGGAGTCGTCGCCGGCATTGTGTTCGTGCTCCTCCCCCGCATTACCTGGGCCGGCACCGAGGGCCGCTCCTACGCGATCACCGCCCTGCTCGCCGTCGCGCTGACCGTCGTCTTCGTGAAGGCGCAGTCCGGCCACCGCCGCCGCTGGTGGATCGGGTACGCCGCCCTCGCGGCGCTCTCCGGCGCCGTGTTCATCTACCTCGCCCTCGTCGTGCTCGCCCACGGCGCGACGATCGTCTGGCGGCTCGCCCGCCGCGACCGCATGGGCGTGTACTTCGCCCGGCGCTGGGCCCTGGCCGCGGGCGCGGCCGCCCTGCTCGCCGCACCCCTCGCGCTCGAGATCGTCAGCCAGAGCGGGCAGGTCTCGTGGATCCACGAGATCAGCAGCGGGACGGTGCGCCAGGTGTTCCGGTCGCAGTGGTTCTACAGCAGCTACCCGTTCGCCATCGCCGCGTGGGCGCTCATCGCGCTCGGCGTCGTCGACCGCCTGCGCCGCCGCGACCGGGTCGTGCTCGCCACGATCATCCCGGCGCTGCTCCTGCCCACGGCAGCCCTGATCCTCGTCAGCGTGGTCTACACCCCGCTGTACCAGCCGCGGTACCTCACCATGTGCGCGCCGTTCGTCGCCCTGGCGGTCGGCACGGGCATCGTCGCGCTGCGGCGCTCGTGGGCCGTGGCATCCGTGCTGGGTCTCATCGCGGTTCTCGCCGTACCGCAGATCGTGTCGCAGCGACTGCCGGAGTCGAAGGAGAACGCGTCGTGGTCACAGGTGGCCGATGTGATCGCCGAGGACCGCGCGCAGGAGCCGGCCGGAACGGTGACGGCGTTCATCTACGGCAACGTGCAGCGGCATCCCATAGCCACGTCGCGGGTGATCGCGTACTCCTACCCGGACGCCTTCGCGGACAGCATCGACGTCACCCTCGGGACGCCCGCCTTCGAGACGGCGCAGCTGTGGGAGACGCGCATCCCGCTCGCCGACGCCACCGGCCGGCTGTTCAACGCCGACGTCGCCTACCTGGTGACGAGCAACGCGCGCGACCTTCGCCCGGGGACGATCGCCACCCTCGCGCCCCTCGGCTGGCGGGTTGTCGAGACGTGGGACTTCACGACCGTCCACGTGCTGAAGTTCGAGCGGGAGGGCTGACGTGTTCGGCCCGACTACTCCAGATTTCCGGACCGGTAGAGCCGCGCGCAGGCGGTGAACTCGTCGGCCGTGAGCGCGAGCCGGTCTGCGCGGGTCGTGAGCTCGGTAGCGCGGTCGGGGTTGATGGGCTCTTCGTCGTCGGCGAGGCTGGTGCATCCCGCCGACAGGATTCGACTGAAGGATGCCGCTCTCTCGAGTGCGATCGCGAAGTCGCCGCGGAACAGTCCGCGCAGGATCTGGTCGGCGAGGTCGGTGATCTCGTCGGGCCCGGTCGGCATCGGCGCCCCCGCGACGAGGGCGTCGATGGTGGGCAGCACGTCGAGGCCGCGCTGGAAGAGCAGGCTCGTGCCGGCGGGGTCCTGGCGGATGAGCACCCGGATCAGGTAGATGCGCCACAGCGCGCCCGGCAGGCTGCGCGGGCTGGAGCGGGCCCACAGCTCGGCGAGCGCGTCGATGCCGTTGGCGTCCGTGTAGGCGACCAGGCGCTCAATGACTGCGGGATCCTCGGTCTCCCGTGCCCGGTCGACCAGCGCGTGCGCGGTGTCGTGGGCGACCCGGAGGATCTGCGCTGGGTCCTCACCACCCTCGTACTCGTCGAACTTGTCCCCGGAGTACTGGGTGGGCTTGTGGAAGTCGTCGGCCATCGGGTCAACGCTACTCTCGTCACGCGGGCGCCCTGCCGCCGGTACGCTGGTACCCCGTAGGGCCTGTAGCTCAGTTGGCAGAGCATCGGACTTTTAATCCAAGGTGCGCTTCTTGGCGGCGAATCTAGCCGCAGTGCCACCGCCGGGGCCATCGGTCGTGACGTCGCCGGCTTGCCCCTGCCCGGTGAGTAGCCAGACCCGGTCGACGTGCGTCTCGTTGGCGATCTGCGTGGCCACGTTCACCAGGTCGCGAGGCAGGCGGCCTCGCGTCTCCCACTCGCGCCAGTTGGCCACGGGGAAGCCGCAGAGCGTCGACGCCTCCTTCATGTTCCAGCCCATCTGCCAGCGGATCAACGCGAGGCGCGCGCCGAAGTCGTTGTGGTTCGGGATCCAGTGCTGAGGCGCACCGGTTGCATCGAGGCTCATGTCGCCAATAGTGGCACGATTCACGATATGCGTGCAACTCCCGCTATCTGACGATATCCGCGATTTCGTGGTGAGTCGTGCTTGCGGTGATATCCGCGCTATGTGATGATTCGTGCATGTCCCCGACAGTCACCATATTGACGACTCGCCAGCTGGCCGACCTCGCCGGCGTCGATCCGTCCACCGTCCGCACCTGGGTGCACGACGGAAAGCTGGCTCCCGCCGTGACCACTCCCGGCGGCCACTTCCGATTCAACCGCGCCAGCGACGACGTCGTCGCCATGCTCGGACCCGAGCTGGTAGAGGCGAAGGCATCATGAGCGGCCGCCACGCGACCGGCCCGTGGATCCGCGTGACTACCGCGGCCGCGCTCGAGCAGATCCACGGCAGCCTCCTCGACTGGGTAGATGGCATCCGCGAGTACCTCACCCCCGAACCTCCTGCAGCCGCGCCGGCGACCGCTATCGCCGGCCCTTTTCCCCGGGTTGCAGGACCGACCGACGCGCCTCATCGGCGGGGCGTCGTCGACCGGGCGGCCGCGGGCCTGAACCCCGCGGCCGCACCCATCGACCGCATCCTCCTCGACAAGGCGCTCGCCGACTTCCGAGCCGAGGTCCTGCAGGGCCTCGTCAGCCACGCACCACACACCGCTCGCAGCCACATCAACGCAGGGAGCTAGTCCATGAGCCTCGACACCATCTGCGCGCTCGCCGCGGCCGCTATCGGCCTCGTCACGTCCGCGCTCGCCGCCCGCTACGCGCTCACGACCCGCCGGTGACGACGACCATGGAGCGCCCGGTGATCGTGCCGTTCCGCTGGCCCGCCGGCCGGAAGCTCGACATCCGCACGTGCATCGTCGACGACCAGTTGCTCTTCGCCGCCCTCGACATCTGCAAGGCACTCGACGCCCACGTCGAAGAGCGTCACATGCAGCTGCGTGAGAAGCTCCTCGGCGAGGTCGACCGCGAGTTCCCCGCCCCCACCGTCACCACGCCCCTCGTGAAGGACGCCAGCGGCGAGCTGCTCGACTTCTTCACCGTCGACGTCGTCCGCGGCCTCGCCGACGAGCGCCCTTTCTACGCCGATGACAACGGCTTCCTCGACTGGTTCGAGGACCTCGTCGAGCAGCTCTCCGGCGATCGCCTCCGCCAGTTCGTCGCCGGCGCCGTTCACCCCGAGCCCGGCCTCAAGGCTGAGGAGACGTACTCCGTCGCCCGAGCCGCCCGCATCCTTTCCAACGACCCGCTCCTCAGCTTCGGCCAGCAGTCCCTCTTCGCCGCGCTCGAGCAGCTCGGCTGGATCACCAGGCAGCACGAGCGCTGGGTCGCCGTCGACGAGCGACTCGCCATGGGCCACCTCGCCCGCCTCGAGACGAAGGTCGGCCCCCTGCAGGAACGCTACGTGCAGGTCCGAGTCACACCCGACGGCCTCGAAGTACTCCGCGCCAAGCTCCGCGAGCTCGTGCCCACCCTGGTCGAACTGTGAAGCGCCTCATCCGCGCCGTGCTCGCCGCCGGCGTCCTCGCGCTCACCTGGTACACCCTCGGCCAGATCGAGGCCATGACTGCAGCAGCGCCCCTCCTCGCCGGGATCTCAGCGCTGCTGCTCCTCGTGCTGCTCCGCGCAGCCACCATCGCCGCTCGACGTCACGACCGGAGCATCCGCTGATGCCCATCATCGACGTCACAGTAGAGCCCTCAGACGAGCCCACACGAGTTCTCGCGTGGGTCTGCACGATCTGCGGCGCCAGCTCCGTGCACGTCGACACGACAGGATCCGCGCTCGTCACCCTCGAGGCGTTCGAGGCCCTCGGCTGGCTGGCAATGCCCGCCTCCTGGCGCCGCCTCCCGTCCGGCGACGAGGTCGTCTGCAACCGCTGCAAGGTGCTGCCGGACGTCGCCCACCAGCTGCTCGCGGAAGGCAAGGCCCACCCGCTGTGATCCACGACCGAATCCGCCCGGGCCGTCCACGACGTCGACCAGGGCTCCCTCCCACATGGTGCGCCGCGATCCTCGTCATCCTCATCACCGTGCTCGCAGCCGCTGCATGGTGGCTCAGCACCCTGCCGGCACAGGGGGGGGTCCGGTGACCGACAGCATCCGGATCCACACGGACATCCCGCTCGCGTTCTACGTGATCCTCCACCGCGCCGCGGACAAGCACGACACGACCGTCAACGCACTGGTCGCCGAGATCGTCCGCCGCTCGCTGCAGAAGCACGCCCCCAAGACCCGCAAGGTCCGCGCTCCCGCCCCGAGGAAGGAGATGCCGGCACTGGTGCCCGGATGCGTCCGTAAGACGCCAGGCGGCCACTCACGGCTCCTCCCTGCTGGCGAGGCACTCATCCGCGAGCGGCACGCGCTCAAGCACTCCGACAAAGAACTCGCATCAGCGCTCGGCGTAGGGCAGCCCACCGCCTCGAAGTGGCGCAACGCCCTCGGCCTGCCCACGAACTACACAGCTCCCGTCAAGACGAAGGCCCTCGCAGAATGACCGACAGCACCGAGGACCTGCAGGGCTTCGCGACGATCCCGCGCTGGCTGCAGCGCGATCGCTCCGTCACGTGGCAGATGAAGGCCGTCTACACGACCCTGTCCTCCTACTCCGACATGTACGGCCGCAGCTTCCCCTCGCACGCGACGATCGCGGCCGACATCCCCTGCAGCGTCAGCACCGTGAAGACCGCGCTCGAGGGGCTCAAGGCCCTCGGCGTCGTGACCTGGTCGCGACGCCGAGGCGAGCACGGTGGGCAGACCTCGAACGTATACCAGATCAGCACCAGCATGCCTGTGGATAACCGCCCCGCACCCCCTAGCCAGGTGATGGCTAGGGGTGTTGATAACCCCGCACCCCTAGCCACACGGTGGCTACCCCCTAGCCAGGTGGTGGCTACGAACGAGAGCCAGATTAACGAAGACTCCAAGTCGTCTACTGAAAGCACCTCTAGAGCCGCTGTGGATAAGTCCACGGCGGCGACTGACAGATCAATCTCCGCCCCATCACCCGCACGGATGCCCTCGCACTCACAGGAGGTCGACTGGCTGCGTGTTCTCGAGCAGGTCTCGCCGATCTACTCGACGTTCAGCCGCGACGTGCTCGCAGCTCTCGGCCGCGAGATCCTCGCCCGGGCCGCGACCGTCGTCCTGAGCCCGACGAGCTACGTCACGCACGCCCTCAGCAACCACGACCAGTTCGAGTGGCAAGTGCGCGCCTTCGACCTCGACCTCGACCTGACGCAGCCCGAGAGGAACAGGTTTTGAACGCCCTGATCCCGACTTCGATCTCGCTCGACGAGTACAACGCCACACAGGCCGCGACGATGCTCGAGAAGCCCTTCCAGGCGGCCGTGCTCAGCGCCGCAGCCCGCTGGGGATGGCTGGCCTACCACACGTTCGACTCGCGCCGCAGCGAGCCTGGCTACCCCGACCTGCACCTCGTGCACCCCAAGCGCGGGATCTCGCTCTTCCGCGAGCTCAAGACCATGCGCGGCCGGCTCAGCCCCGACCAGGGCAAGTGGATCGACGCGCTCGCCGCCGCCGGTTGCGACGTCGCCGTATGGCGCCCGCTCGAGTGGTTCGACGGCACGATCGACCGGCAGCTGTTCGTCGACGACGGGAGCCCGTGGTGAGCACACTGCAGTCGGACCTCGTGCTCGAGGACTTCCTCGCCGGTCTCCGCTCCGAGGTCGTGCTCTTCGAGTACCAGCGCGAAGTGCTCGAGCACGAGTTCGGATCCCGCTGGCTCGTAGAGCTGCTCGAGCACGCCGAGCCCGCCGACACCACGGATGCCCCGATCGAGCCCGCCGGCATCACCCTCGACCGCGCCCTCGCGATCGCGGGCCGGACGCTCGCCAGCAAGCTCGCCGCCGGCGATGACGTCACGGGTTGGGAGGGGACGTGACCGACGACGACCGCGCGTGGGGGTCCGACCACGACGACAAGCTCCTCGAGCGCATGGAGCGCATCGCCGCCCAGGACGCGGCCGCGCAGCTCATCGGCGGCATCCGAGGCGACCAGCAGCGCCGGCACGGATGGACCCGCCCCGCCGACGACGTCGTGCTCGCCTTCGAGGAAAAGCGGCCCGGGCACACCGGCGACAAGGAGAACGCCATCCGCCTCGCCTTCGGCCTCCCCGCCGCCCGCTACTACCAGATCGTCAACGCCGCCATCGACAAACCCGAAGCCCTCGAGCACCACCCGATGCTCGTGAACCGCCTCCGCGAAAACCGGGAGGCACGCGTCAAAGCACGTGCATCACGCACGTTCCGACGCACCCGATAACACCGACAGAAAGGCACGACCATGGCCGAAACAGCCACGGCGACCGAGCAGCTCCTCAGGGTCGACCCCGGGACGCTCATCATCGCCGACAACATCCGCAAGGACGTCAAGCTCGATCCCGCGTTCGTCTCCTCGATCAAGCAGCACGGAGTCCTCGAGCCCATCCTCGTCGAGCCCGCCGAGAACGGAGCCTGGTCCGTCATCGACGGCCAGCTGCGAACTCTCGCCGCCATCGACACCGGTCGCGCCGACGTCCCCGTCGTCACCCGCCCCCAGAGGGAGGCAGCGGCACGGCTCATCGAGCAGCTCGTCGTCAACGACCACCGCTCAGGAGTCACCGACGCCGACCGCACCGCGGCGCACCAAGCGCTCTTCGACCTCGGCGTTCCCGCGTCGACCATCGCAAAGAAGACCAACACCCCGATCAAGCGAGTGCAGCAGGCGCTCGTCGTGGCCGGATCCAAGGTCGCCAGCGAGGTCATGGGGGCAGGCAACGTCACCCTCGACCAGGCAGCAGCGCTTGCCGACTTCGAGGACGACCCCGAGGTCGCCGCGACCCTCGTCTCAGCTGCCCTGCAACAGCCGCACCAGTTCGACCACGTCCTCGCCCGAGCCACAGCGACTCGCAACTCGAACCGACAGAGGGCCGGCCTGCTCGAGGAACTCGACAAGGCCGGCTACCTCATCACCGAAGAGATCGACCCGTACGTCTGCAACGCGACGATCAGCTCCATCGCGTACCTGTTCACCGACGAGGAACTCACCACGCACCTCGCAGACGACCACAGCACCTGGCTCACCCCCTTCGACGGCCTCAAGGTCGTCGTTCAGTCCGCGTACGAATGGGACGGCACCAGCCGCGTCGAGGTCTGGAAGCCCTACTTCGTCGTCGACGGCTGGAAGGAGCTCGGCTACCACGTGCAGGCCTGGCGGCTCCGCGAGGAGAAGCCGGCAGGCGGTGGATTGACGGACGCCGAGAAGGAAGAGCGCCGCCTCACACGGACGAACAACAAGCTCTGGGTCCCTGCGACCACGGTGCGTATCGCCTTCATCAAGGAGCTCCTGCAGCGCAAGACACCGCCCGCGGGGTGGGAGCTCTTCGTCGCCGACTTCGTCGGCCGCACCAACTCCTCTGACGAGCACAGCCTCGCCCTCGCCTTCCTCGGCCACGAGGGACGCGGATACGGCGCCGAGTGGGTCAAGAAGAACCCGACGAAGGCCGTCCACTACCTGATCGCCATGGCGCTCGCCGATGCCGAGGGTGACTACGAGTTCGGGAAGACCGGATGGCGCCGTGAGAAGGCGCCCGCGCACTTGGCCCAGCTCGCGAAGTGGGGTTACACGCTGTCCGAGCTCGAGGAGAGCGTCGCGAAGAAGGCAAGCAAGTGATCGTGCTGCGGACGGCGCCTATCCAGTCGCGTGCTGCGCGCCGCATCGAGGCGATCGCCAACGCGGCGAAGATCGCGATCGCGGCATCCGGCACCGACCACTTCACGACAAGCCAGGTCGCGGAGATCTCCGGGTCCTCGGTCGGCGTCGTGTACCGATACTTCCCCGACAAGCTCGCTCTGCTCGAGTACGTCTACCCGGAGCACATCGCCGACGCTGCGCGATTCCTCGAGCTGCCCGACCGCTCGGTCGTGCTCACGGCGTCCGGCCGCGTTGGACAGGTCGTCGACGCTGACCTCTTCGTCGACGGCCAGTGGGAGGACGCCTACCTCACGCTCGAGCAGGACGGCCCGCTGCGCGTGCTGCACCGACCGGGCGTCGAGCGCGCGCCCATCGTCCACCGTCAGCTGCGCCGCGCATGACCAGCTACTGCCCCGCGTGCGGCGGAGAGGGAACGCTCCGTGCGGTCACCCAGCCGGTGGGAGTACTCGTGCGCTGCTCGAGGGCCGATTGCCCCGACCCCGAGTCTGTGATGAAGATCCTCGCCGACCCCGAGGTCGGCCACGTTGCCGTCTTCGCCGACGGCTACCTCACGGTGAAGCACCCGCTCACGGAGCGGATCGACGACGCGATCCTCTCGTGCTCAATCCACGACGACATCGAGCACCTGGGCGACCGCGGTCTTGAGGGCACCTTCCGGGTGCGCCGAGAGGACGACCTCACCCTCGCCCTGGAGCCCGTCGAATGAGCACGCTCGAGCGCATGGCGGAGATCTCCGACCTCATCCTGCAGTCGCGCTTCCAGCACGTCACGGAGCGCGACCTGCAGGCGGGGATCTCCGCCGCGCTCGAGCCGCACGTGCTCGAGCTGTTCCCCGAGCACCGCCTCAGCACCCGCGATCGCGTCGACTTCATGGTCACCTACGGCGACATGCTCTCGACGCCCGATCGCATCGCCATCGAGGTGAAGGTCAAGGGCTCGCTGCGCGACGTCGTGCGACAGCTGACCAGGTACTCCGAGCACGACGACGTCGACGGGATCCTGCTCGTCACCACCCTCTCCAAGCACCACCACATCCCCCACGAGCTCAACGGGATCCCCGTGCGCCTCGTCTCCCTGATCGGAGCCGGCCTGTGACCACCCGCACCTACGGCACCTACCGCTTCGAGCCGCCCGGCATGCTGAGCCTGCCCGGCGAGAAGAACGGCCGCTGGCTGCTCGAGCTCGAGCCGGCCGTCCGCATGCGCTTCCGCCGCACGTTCGGCAAGGTGCAGATCACCCGCTCGCTCGAGGTGTCCGTCACCAACACGGACGAGGTCTGCCACGACCTCACCTGGTTCATGGAGCGCTACCCGCTCGTCGCCGTCGGGAAGAGCTCAGCCGAAGTACTCGCCGCCGGCACCGCGGCGCACATCGAGCTCGAGCGGAAGATCGGCGCCATCATCGCCGGCCGGATCGAGCGCGGCGAGGAGCCCCAGCACACGCCCGAGAAGGACGCGCGCGAGTACCAGCAGCAGACCGTCGCGCTGCTGCGCGCCTCCAACGGGCTGCTCTGCACCGACGAGCTCGGCCTCGGCAAGACGTTCACCGGCCTGCTGAACCTCATCAACGCCGACGCGCTGCCGGCGCTGATCGTCCCGCCCACGCACCTGCCCGAGCGGTGGGAGGAGGAGCTGCAGGCGTTCCCATGGCTCACCCACCACGTAGCCGCGTCGACGAAGCCCACCGCGTCCGTAGCCGCGGGCGAGCTGCCCGACGTGCTCATCGTCCCCTACTCGAAGCTGGACGGCTGGGCCGGCTACCTCAAGGGCCTCGTCGCCTCCGTCGTCTTCGACGAGGCGCAGGAGCTGCGCAACGGCGTCAACACCGACAAGGGCAAGGCGGCCGCGCTCGTCTCCGAGAACGCCACCTACGTTCTCGGCCTCACCGCCACCCCGATTTACAACTACGGCGCCGAGATCTGGAACATCATGGACATCCTCGCGCCCGGCAAGCTCGGCACCCGCGAGGAATTCGGCCGCGAATGGGGCACCGGCCGCGGCGACACCGTCGCGGATCCCGCCGCCCTCGGCTCCTACCTGCGCGAGCAGGGCCTCATGATCGGCCACACCCGCGAGGAAGTCGGCCGCGAGCTGCCCAAGACGATCAAGGTCAGCCACCTCGTCGACTCCGAGTACTCCGAGCTCGCACTCGTCGAGGACGACCTCAAGCGCCTCGCCGAGATCATCGTCTCGAGCAGCTCGAGCAACCAGGAGAAGTTCCAGGCATCCGGCGAGCTCGACTGGAAGGTGCGCCGAGCCACCGGCGTCGACAAGGCCCCATTCGTCGCCGACTTCGTGAAGCTCCTCCTGCAGTCCGAGGACAAGGTCATCCTCTTCGGCTGGCACCGCGACGTCTACGACATCTGGCTCGACAAGCTCAAGGCCTACCAGCCCGTGATGTACACCGGCACCGAGAGCCCGAAGAAGAAAGCCGAAGCCCGCACCCGGTTCCTCAGCCCCCTCAACAACCCCGACGGCGAGCCCTACGAGAACGCCGCCCGCGTGCTCATCATGTCCCTCCGCTCCGGCGCCGGCGTCGACGGCCTGCAGAAGGTCGCCCGCACCGCCGTCTTCGGTGAACTCGACTGGTCACCCCAGGTCCACGAGCAAGGCATCGGCCGCCTACGCCGCGACGACGCCCTCAACAACGAGCCGCCCGTCGCCTACTTCCTCCACTCCGCCGAAGGCTCCGACCCCAAGATGCTCGAGGTCCTCGGCCTCAAGCGCCAGCAGTCCGAACCGATGATCTCCCGCGACGGCCAACTGCTGCAGAACGCCACAGCAGAACCCGCCCGCGCTCGCCGCCTCGCCGAGTCAATCCTCGGCATCACAGAGCCGACCGAATCGATCGACCCCGACGCGGAGATCGTCGGGATGCCCGACCCCGCCGAGGACTGGCACTACCCGCCCACAGAAGAGAGCAACCCCGAATGAGCGACTACCCCGTCTGGATCCAGCCGAGCACCGAGACCTACTGCGTCGCGCCTGGCTGTTCGTTCGCTCGAGCGCCCTACGTGTCGGCCGGCAACGTGGGCGCCGGCAACGCGCCGACTGCTCGCTTCGCCGTTCCGGGCACGGACCTGTGCAACTGGCATCACGCCCAGTTCCCGAAGGTGCTCGCCGACCTCGTCAACATGTATCCCGACCTCGTCGCCGTCACCTACTCGAAGACGTCCTCGCGGGACGAGAACGGCCGCGTGGGCGGAGGCGGCGGCACGCCTGCGGACGTCGGGACGTCTTGGAACCCGCACGGGGCGGTCGTCCTCGCCGAGCTCAAGGACTGGACGGGCTACCTCGTGCGCATGCTCATCCGCGAGTTCCCCTCGCGGGTGGGCATCACCGAGGACGACGACGTGCGCGCGCAGCTGCGGACGATCGCGTCCTGGTACGCGGGATGGTGGTCCCGCTACCCCGGCGTCGGCCCGTTCGTTCTCGCGGACGCGCTGCAGCACCGCACCGTCGGGCTGCGCGCGATGCACACAGAGCCCGTCAAGCGCGTCACCCTCAAGAACGGCGTGTGCCGGCACCTCATCGAGGAGGACGACCTCGGCCCCATCCTGTGCGGCGCCCCGCTCTACGCGATCATCCGCCCCAAGGACGACAAGCCGTCCGAGATCCTCTGCTCGACCAACCCCCGCCACCCCCAGCTGTCGCGGGACGCATGGATCGACGCGATGCCCCGATGAACGAGGACGTCCAGCAGCTGCTCGACAGCGACCCCGCCGGCCTGTGGGTCGACGTCGACGTCGTCATGGAGGCGCTGGGCGTCGCACGTCGACGCGTCTACCAGCTGCGCAAATCCGAGGGCTGGCGCACGAACGGCACACAGATCAACTTCCAAGACGTCGCCCGCACATGGCGCCAACGAAAGGACCAGGCATGACCCTCATCCCCGAACCCCGCGAGGTGCGCAGCCTCCGCACTGCGGGCAGCACCCGCATCGGCGGATCCGTGCTCGAGCGGCGGCAGCGCGAGAGCGCCGAGTACGCCTTCGACCGCGGCGGCCCGTTCGACTGGGAGGCCGAGATCCCCACCGAGCAGCCCGACCGCGCGGCCGCCTGGACGTCCGTCACCAAGATGGCCGAGATCGTGAACCTCCACGTCGCCATCCCGCTCGCGATCTACGCCGACAACCTCCTGCTCGGCATGCTCGCCGGCGATCGTCGCAAAGCGGCCCGCCGGATGCGGAAAGACGCCCGCCGGCGGATCCGCGCGCACCGCCGCACGCAGCTGCTCGCCGCCCAGCCCTCCTACCGAGGCCACCGATGAGCAAGACCGCGCGCCGCTCGAGCGCAGAACGCATCGCAGCCAAAGAAGCCCGCGCCTACGTCGAACAGTCACGCCGTCGCGCCCAGACCGTCGTACAACAGGCCGTCGTCGACCGATTCAACCAAGCCCAAGCCGCCGCGCTCGCCGAGGAGGCCCGCCGCGAGGCCCGCGCCGCCCGCCGCGACCGGCACGCCGGGATCGCCGTCGTCGTCGCGATCGCCCTCGTCTGCTTCGTCACCCCGTCCGTATTCGCGATCGCCGCACTCATCCAGCTCGTCGTCAACCTCAACCCCTGAAAGGCACACCCCCATGCCCCAGCCCGCACCCCGCCCCCTCAAGCCCAGCACCGCGTTCGGCCCGTGGGGAGCCCACATAAACGCGCTCGAGCACGGCTACGAGATCGTCCTCGTCCGCACCAACACCGACCGCCCGAACAACCGCGAACGTGTCGTCGATCCGTACCCGTGCTTCACCGAGTGGGGCGCTCTCCGTCGCGCCCGCCGTCTCACCCGATCACGCAACCGTGCCCAGGCCCGCATCAACGCGAAGCAGGAGCGCCTCGATCGCCTGCAGGCCGGAATCCACCTCTCGCAGGGCCTCGCCGAGGTTCTGCTCGACCCATACATCAACGACGCGGTCACCCGCGCCACCAAGCCCGACCACCTCAACCGACAGGACTGACCGTGCCCGACCTGAACATGCCCGACGACGCGCTCATCGAGGAGCTGCAAGCGACCCTCGGCCGCGAGCTCATGGAGAAGCTCGACACCGCCCTCGCCACAGTGAACGCCGGCGCCCGCGAGCAGACCCGCGAGGACGCGCTCGCGGAGCTTCGCTCGCTGCACCTGGTCTACATCAAGGACTGGGTCGTCAACTCGATCGCCATCGCCTACCTGAACCCGAAGGACCCCGCATGAACCGCCGCACCCGCATGACCCCGCGCACCCTCAAGAACACGATCCTGTCCCTGCTGCTCGCCGGCGTCGGCATCGCCGCCTTCCGGCTCAGCTTCGACGCCCAGGTCACCCTCGCCATCGCCGCCGGCGTCGACCCCGCCCTCGCCGGCCTCTACCCCCTCATCGTCGACGCCGCCATCTTCACCGGCGTGCTCATCCGCCTGTGGCACCCCGAGCTCTCCAAGAAGCTCACCGGCTACCTGTGGTCGGCGATCGCCTTCTGGACGATCACCTCCGTGCTCGGCAACGCCTTCCACGTCCTCGCGCTCCCGCCCGGACGTGTGCAGCTGCCGCCGCTCATCGCGATCGGCGTCAACACCCTGCCGGCCCTCACTCTCTTCCTCATCATCCACTTGGCCACCACCACCGCGTTCCGAGCGCCGGCACCCACCCCTGCAGTGATACCCGTGCCGCGGCCGCAGGGACGCCGTACCCGCCGCCCAGCTGACAGCGTCGCCATCACCGACTGGTCCGGCGACGTCGTGCACGAGATCCCCGCATCCGACATCCCGCCCATCACCGACAAGGAACTCCTCGCGCTCGCCGACGAGGACCTCTCCATGTCGCAGATCGCCGAGCGAGTCGGGCGCTCGAAGTCCTGGGTGGGCGCGAACGTCAAGCGCCTTCGTGACGAGCGCGACGCTGACCGGGCAGCCGAGCAGGCCAGCGCATGAGCACCCCAGCCGAGCACTACCTCATCCGCGGAAACGCCCTACACCCCGTCGACCTCGAGCACGAGGCCTCCATCACCCGCAACTACGCAGGCCGCGGCCGCTGGGTCATCTGCACGTGCCGTACCTGCTCGACGTGCGGGCAGCTCATCCAGGTACGCGAGGACGGCACCCTGCAGAACCACGGCTCGGGCGTAGGCCTCCGCGACATCTGCAAGGGCTCCTACACGCCAGCACCAGCCGACGCCCTCGAGCTCATCATCCACGACGTCGAGCATGACATCGGCACCCAAGTTGAGCGGTGGCTGCAGAGCACCGCCGATCTGCTCCACCTCACCCCGGAGCAGCTCGCGGAGAGGTACGAGCTCCTCTGGGAGCCGTACCTGCTCGACGTCACTGAGAACCGCGTCACCGCTCGCGTCCGCCTCGAGCTCAAGGGCCAATCCGCAGCCGACCTCCCAGCCAGCCTCGCGCCCATCTTCCTCGAACCAACCACCCCCAGAAAGGCGAGACTCCGATGACCGAAGGCCAGTACTTCACCGCCACCAACCGCATCGTCGGCCCCGAACAGCAAGCCCTGGCGCTCGCCGAGTCGCTGAACGACCTGCAGCTGCACATAGCGTTCCTGCCCGACGACAAGATCTCGGGCAGCCGCCTCTACACGCGGCGCATGATGGCGTCGATCGACGTCGACTACCCGGTGCTCGTGCTGCCCGAGAGCGCACGCGCGCAGTGGGAGTCCGATCCGAATACGCCCGCGCACATCAAGCCGCACGACGGGCCTCTGCCCGCAACGGAGCGAGTGACGACATTCGGCATCGTCACACCGGGCCAGCGCCCCTGCTGCGCCGGCAACGTCGGCGGCCCTCCCCATGACGCGTCGACACCCGGCCATCCGAACCACTGCAGCTGCGATCGGTGCTTCTAATGGACCCAATCGACGTCGTGTCGATCGTCGTGCTACTACTTGGCGCAGCCGTCGCGATACGCATCCTCGTCACCGTGGAGCTCGAGGAGGCTCGTCGACGCCGACGCCGCCCAGCAGCATTGCCCAGCATCGAAGCCCAATACGCGCAGACACGCGAACGCCTCGCCGCGGATCCCGAGTACATTCGCCTCTCCGTGGCCGCCCAGCACGAGAAGGAGACCACGCCGGATACCTACCTCGCACGCAACCGGTTCTGGTTGTACGTCGAGATCAACACTCCCTGGACCAGCCGATGAGCCCGTACACGCCGCCGAAGTGGTGCACCTCCAGGCACCCGTTCCTCGACAACGTGACCTGTGAGCGCCGCAACAACCACGGGGAGTCGCACCGCGCCGAGATCGGCCCGCCCCTGCCCGTCATCACGAAGGGCCCCGACGGCAACGACATCACGGTCGTCCGAGCACAGGTCGTCAGCTGGTGAGCGTTCTATGCGGTGCTGGCGACTGCACGAAGCCGGCTGTCGTCGCCCTTCGCTTCCACGCCATGCCCGGGCACGTGCACAACTGCGCCGAGGATGAGGCCATCAATCGCGAGTACTCCGACGTCAGCGCGTCGGCCGCGATCGTCGACGGGGCATGCCCATGGCCGTGCACCGCGGCGCCGATCTACACCGCCACCCCGAGGGCGCTCTCATGACCGTACCGATCGGCGGGATCGCCGCCCTCTACTTCGACACGCTCCGAGTACTCGAGGAGAACATGATCGTGCGCAGCGCCGCCACCGGACGCTGTTACCGCATCACGTCCGTGCGCAGGCAGGAGAAGGGCAAGCACGCGGGCCGCTGGCACGTGCAGGGCCTCGTCCTCGGTGTACTCACCGACGAGCAGCTAGAAGGCGAGGACGTCTACACGTTCGGCTGGTACCCACGATGAGCCCGCGCGCCGAGGACCTCGCCCAGCTCGACAAGCTCACGGCGCTCGCCGGAGAGCTGATCGAGCACATGGAGCAGCTCCTCGAGGCAGCCATGACCAGGTACCGCCGATGAGCGAGGGGCCCATCAAGCGCGAACGCCTCGCCACCACCGTGCCCAAGCTCGGCAAGATCCCCAAGCCAGGCGCCCTCGTCATCCCCGACGACTTCCCCGCCGGCTTCCCACGATGGACCGTCCTCCACGTCCCACCAGCCGCCGGCATGTCCGACGTCCTCACCCTCATCACCGTCGACAAAGCCGCACCAGTCCAGAAGATCCGTCGACGCATCTACCAAGTACGCCTAGTGACGTAGGCACCACCCACCACCGCCTCAGCGCCGCCACACAGACCGCACAGGCCACAGACGACGAAGAACGGCGCTCGCCGAGTCCGACACGCCGACACGCCGACACGCTCAAACGGTCAATACACGGAAACGCCCGAGGTTGATTGCACACTTCGTTACTAGAGTTCGGTGTCTTGCACCCGGATCACAATGGGCCTCGCTTCGGCGGGGCCTTTGTCGTTCCACCGGTCGACCTGAACGCGTGTCGCGGTCCTACCTGTCGGGGGATCCCGTTGGCGAGCTCAGCCTGCACGAAGCGAGCATCATGAAACGCCCCGGTCGCCGGTATTCGGGTTACCTGCGACCGGGGCATCCCTCACCCGAAGGGTGCCAGCCATGCGCAGCATCGTGCGTCTGATGAGCCCCACCCACCGCCGCATCGTCGAGCTCAACGTCATGTCGGGCATCGACGGCCGTACAGACGAGCAGCTGCGCAAGGCGTTCAACTGGTGCGACTACCTCGGCCCTGGCATCGCCGACGAGGCCGGCTGGTTCATCCCAGAGAGCGACCCCACTGTGGCCGTCGAGCCGATCCGCTCGAGGGCGATCGAGTGAGCGCCACCAGCACAGGCATTCATAGCGCGAGATACCAGCGCGATCGCGCAGCCAAGCGCATCGAGTGGAAGCGCAAGAAGCGCGTCTGCAACGAGTGCGGGCAGGAGATCGACTACGACCTCCCGAAGACGCACCCCATGCACTTCCAGCTAGACCACCTCAAGTCCCGCAAGACACACCCCGAGCTCGAGTTCGATCCGCTCAACTGGGCCCCTACGCATGCACGCTGCAACAAGGCGAAGCACACAGGGCAGCAGGACGCAGGCATCGGCGAAACGAGCGAGGAGTGGTAACCCAAGGAGGATCCCATGACCGACGACACGAAGCCTGACGAGACGCCCGCCGCCGAGCCCGCAGTTGCCACCGAGCCTGAGCCCAAGCGCGCTCCCGCCAAGAAGGCGCCAGCTGCTCGGAAGGCGAAGGCCCAGACCGCCACCGTTACCAAGCCGAGCGGGCCTCGCGGAAAGTGCGCAGGCTGTGGCGACGACGTCGTGCTCGACGAGACGACTACCGTCGGCTCACGCACCCCGATCGTGCACCACGGCTGCGAGGCCATGACCGCGATCATCCGCAGATTCGCCCTGGACGTGCTCGTCGACCCGAGCACCCCGCTGCCTGCAGCCACGAAGTAGACCGCTCTCGCGCGGCCCGGAGGGGCCGGAGGGTAGGGGTGTCGCAATCTCTACGCCACGCGTGTAGCTCCACTTTCCGGGCAGTGATCTCTCTCTCCCCAAGGGCCTCGCGTGCGCGCGCGAGAGGCCGCGTCACGTTTTAGGCAGGTCCCCACATGCCTCAACCCAAGAAGGCGCCGCTCACATCGGCCGAACGAGCCCGGAAATACAGGGAACGCAAGGCCGAGGAGCGCGAGCAGGAGCGCATCGCGATCGCCGCTGCCGAGCAGCTCGCGCGTGACGCTCGTGACGCCGACCAGAAGCCGAAGTCCAAGCCGATCCCGACGCAGCTCGAGGCGACCGACGCGGCCCTCGGCGCGATGAAGTGGCTCAAGGACTCCGACGGCGCGCTCGTCAACCAGGCCCGCCGCGTCTCGAAGCAGATCGACGACCTCCTCGAGGCGGATCCGACCGCGACTGGCAAGGCCACCTCGCTCGGGCAGCTGCTCACCCGCTGCCTCCACGAGCTCGGCGGCACCCCGACAGTGCGACTGCAGCACGAGCTCCGTTCCCTGCGCGTCGCCGCGGGACTCGACAACGACGGTGGACCCGATGACAGCAGCAGCGAAGGCGGCACCAAGAAAGCCGCGGCCGGCGCAGGCGCGACAGTCACGCCCATCAAGCGGCCCCCGAAGCGGAAGCGCTCAGCGGCAGGTTAGGTACGGCTCCGAAACTCCTCGGATCTACACGAAGCCGCTGCGCCGCCTTACCCGCAGCACCACGCTCGGCTTCGAGGTAATCGAGTTCGCGATCTGGCTGCGCGCGCGCCTGCTGCAGATCGCCGAGCTCACCGAAGCGATCGACCCGAACCTCGCCGAGGCGTACCGCAACCTGGTGCCGGCGCTGCACCCGTGGCAGAAGTGGTTCCTCATCCACGCGCTCGAGCTGCTGCCCGGGCCCGGCAAGATCTTCCGGTTCAGGATCATCCTGCTGCTCGTTGCCCGGCAGAACGGCAAGACGACCATCATGGTCGTCCTCATCCTCTGGCGGCTGTTCCAGGACGGCGCCCCGAAGATCATCGGCGCGTCGACGAAGATCGAGCAGGCCGAGGAGACCTGGGACCACGTGCGGCTCATCGCCGAGCTCATCCCCGAGCTCTCCGACGAGATCTCGCACGTCGGGAAGGTCAACGGCTCCAAGTACATCCAGCTCGATTCCCTCGAGGAGTACTTCCCCCAGGCCACGAACGGCAACGCCGGCCGCGGCTGGGCCGCCGAGTTCGTCCTCGTCGACGAGCTCCGCGCCCACAAGACGTGGGCGACCTGGTCCGCGATCTCGAAGACGACCACCTCGAAGGAGCGCGGCCAGGTCTTCGGTGCATCGAACGCCGGGGACGCGTCCGCGGTCGTCCTGCGCCAGCTCCGCCAGTCGGCGATCGACGCCATCAACGGGAAGCTCGCCGAGGGCCTGGACGAGGACGAGTTCGACGTCGAGCTGCTCGAGCTGCTCGAGTCGTCCGCAGTAGGGCTGTTCGAGTGGTCCGCCCGCGAGGGCCGCGGCATCCGCGACCGCGATGGCTGGTACGAGGCCAACCCCTCGCTCGGCCACAGCATCACCGAGGCCGCGATCGCCGTCTCCCTCAGCGACCCCGAGTGGGAGTTCCGCACAGAGGTTCTCTGCCAGTTTGTCGACACCACCGAAGGCGGCCCGTTCGCCGAGGGCAGCTGGGAAGCCACCCGCGTTGCGAAGGTCGAACGGGACACGTCGCGTCCCGCCGGCTACTGCGTCGACGTCTCCTACGACCGCAAGATGGCCTACATCCTGGTCGGCTTCTACGACACCGACGGACGGCTGCGCGCCGAGGTCGCGGCACGTCGAGCCGGCACCGACTGGATCATCCCGTGGCTGCAGAGCCCCAAGCGGAAGATCCCGCCCAAGCTCGTCACGCTGCAGTCGGTCGGCTCCCCCGTCTCGAGCCTCATCCCCGAGTTCGAGGAGGCCGGCATCGAGCTGATCCCTTGGCAGGGCACGGACGTCCCCCGCGCCTCGGGAATCATGTACGACGAGATCGAGCGCGGCACGACCACCCACGGCAACCAGCCGCACCTCGACGTGGCCGCCGGCACGGCAGTGCCCAAGCCCTCGTCCGACGGCTGGATGATCGACCGCAAGAACTCCCCCCAGGACGCTGCCCCGCTCGTCGCCTTCGCAGGCGTCCTGTGGCTCATGCGCGTCCACGGGAACACCAGCCGCGAATCCGTCTACGAGACGCGCGGCCTGCTGAGCATCTAACCCGGAGGTCCCCGTGCTTCGTCCTGACCGTCTCGTCCGCAACGCCATCCGCACCCGCTACCTCGTCTCGACCACCTCGGACGAGGCATTCCAGGGCGTCCTTGTCGACGCGGACGAGCACACGCTCGTCCTCGCGGACGTCCAGCAGATGGGCATCGGCTCCGAGCCTGTGGCAGTCGCCGGGCAGCTGTGGATCCCGCGCGCGACCGTGAAGTACCTGCAGACGACGAACGCCTAGGAGGCGGCATGCTTCTCTCCGCCACCGGGACGCTCGTCCCCACCATGAGCGGGCTCTCCGACCGAGCCCCGATCCTCGGGAACGGCAGCTACTACTCGACGTCGACCCTCTCCCTCTCGGGCCAGTGGGCGGCGTACAGCGCCATCTACCGCCGGCAGCTGTGGGTCAACACCCTGGTGAGCAAGCTCGCCATGGCGCACTCCCGCACGCCGTTCGGCTTCCGAGTGCCGGATGGCAAGGGCGGGTTCACTCAGGAGACCGGCGATCTCGCCGCGCTCATGCGCAACCCCAACAAGCGGATGTCCGGCAACAAGTTCTGGATCTGGTTCTCGTCGACCTACGACGTGTACGGCGAGGTCGGCGCGCTCAAGCTCCGCGACCTGCGCGGCAAGGTTCGCGAGCTCTGGCCGCTGCACCCCGAGAACATTCGCATCGAGACGGACGAGAACGGCGACCTCTGGTACGTCAAGACCAACGGCGTCGTCGGCCCCAACGGCTTCCCCCGCTTCCACGAGAGCGACGTCATCTGGCAGGCGTCCTACAACCCCGAGACGACCACCCGCGGCGTCTCGAAGCTTGAGCCGCTGCGCATGACCCTGCTCAACGAGGACGCGTCCCGTCGCGCGACCGCGTCCTTCTGGCAGCGCGGAGCGCGACCGAGCCTCATGCTCGCGACCGAGAAGTCCCTCAGCGAGGGCGCGATCAAGCGCATCAAGCAGCAGGTCGACGCGAACAACTCCGGCGCCGACAACGCCGGCAGCTCGCTCATCCTCGAGGAGGGCCTCAAGCCCGAGCTCACGCAGCTCAACCTCGAGGAGATGCAGTACATCGAGTCGCGGAAGCTCAACCGCGAGGAGGCGTGCGCCGCCTATGACGTGCCGCCGCCCGTCGTGCACATCCTCGACCGCGCGACGTTCTCGAACATCACTGAGCAGCTGCGCTCCCTGTACCGCGACACCATGGCCCCCCGCAACGTCATGTTCGAGTCGACCATCGACCAGCAGCTCGTCGTCGACTTCTACCCGATCGACTCCGGTGTGCAGAGCCGGTTCGACATGGACGAGGTCCTTCGCGGCGATTTCGAGAAGCGCGCCGAGTCCGTCGGCACCCTGATCGAAAAGGGCGTCATGAAGCCCAAGGAGGCACGCCCGCTGTTCGGCCTCGACGACGCCGGCGAGGTGGCCAACCAGCTGTTCGCCAACGCGGCGCTCGTCCCGCTGGGATCGAGTGCCCGGACGGCCCAGCCGGTCGCGACCGACGGCACGCTCATCCCGCAGCCCCTCGAGCTCACCGCCGGACCTGCGCCCAAGACGCTGACCGTGCGCACGCTCATGGGGCGCCTCAGTCAGGCGAAGGCCGCCGGCAAGAAGGCCACCCGCGCGCAGCTCGTGCTCGAGCACGAGAAGGCGCTCGGGGAGTTCTTTGCCAAGCAGAAGGCGGACGTGCTCGGCCGCGTGAGCAAGGCCGCCGGCATCTTCACCCCTGCCGACTGGGACGACGAGCTCGCCGGCATCCTGGATGCCCTCTCGACCGCCACGACGGCGGCCATCGGCTCAGCGACCGCCAGCGAGCTCGGCGCGAAGTTCGACCCGAAGCCGATCGCCGAGTGGCTCGCGACGGATGCCCGCACCTCCGCGGAGAACCTCAACGCCTCCACCGCCGACCTCATCAAGAAGCGCCAGGCGCGCGTGATGGAGGACGACGACCTCGAGCTTGACGACGCGATCGCCGACCTCTTCGACGTCGCGATCGCCAGCCGCGCCGAGGAGATCTCCCAGACCCGAGTCGGGATGCTCGCAGGCTTCGCCGCGCTCGTCGCGGCCGGGCAGGCCGGTGCGTCGACGAAGACCTGGCTGGTCACATCCGGCAATCCCAGGGCCTCGCACGCTGCCGTCGACGGCGAGACAGTCGCGCTCAACGAGACGTTCAGCAACGGCATGAACGGGCCCGGCGACTTCACCGGCGGCGCCGACGAAGTCGCGGGGTGCACCTGCGAACTGCAGTTCGAATTCAAGGAGTAGACCATGACCGTCATCCGCAAGGACGCCGCGCTTCTCAACACGGGCGCCGACGACGACTTCCCGGGAACGTTCCGGGTGATCCTCTCCGCGCCCACCCTCGACCGCGACGGCGACACGCTCCTGGCCGACGAGTGGAAGCTGCCCCTCCCGGAGCACATCACCTTCGACGTCGACCACGAGATGTCGGTGCGCGGCACCGTCGGATCCGGCCGGCCGTATCTCAACGACGACGGCCAGGTGCCCGAAGCACCGGTAGGCGCCCTGATCGTCGACGGCGAGTACTCGTCGCTGCCGCTCGCGCAGGACACGCGCACTCTCGTCGCGGAGAAGCACATCCGCACGACCTCTGTCGCGTTCATGACTACGCCGGTGCCCGCGAAGAGCAGGGGCGCGAAGATGGTGCGCGAGCTGCTCAACGGAGCGTTCGTCGCGGTCCCATCGAACCGCGAGGCTCTCGTCCTCGAGTCCAAGGCTGCAGCTGCCCGCGCGAAGGCGGGCGCACGCAACAGCTCGAGCGACGCGCAGCGGATCCAGACGATTCACGATCTCGCGCTCGAGCTCGGTGCCAGCGCGGAGACGAAGGATGACGCCGGCGACGAGACGAAGGCCGCGAAGTACGCGGACCTCAAGGCGATCGCCGGGAGCTACGAGGAGCTGCAGGAGCGACTCCGCGAGGCTCTGCGCGAGAAGTACACGGGCTGGCTGTGGCTGCGCGCCACCTTCCCCGCCGCCGGCGACACTCCCGGCGCGGTCATCTTCGACATCGAGGATCCCGACACCTACGACTCCACCACCTGGCGTGAGTCGTACACAGACGACGGCAGCACGATCACCCTCGGTGGCGATCGCGAGGCCGTGGAAGTGGAGGTCACCGAGACGGTGACTGCCACGCAGGACGACGCGACCAAGGCCGCAGACGCCGGCGCCGCCGAACCGCCCACCGCCGGAGCTCCCGCTCCCGCGGCCGGCAAGACGGCCGCTCCCGCCGAAGAGGACGAAGCGGAGATCCACATCAGGGCAGCCAAGTACCGGCTGCTCATCACCGCAAATTCAACCACCCCGGAAGGGAGCACCACATGAGCACCAAGCTCAAAGAGGCCCAGGATCAGGTAGTTACCCTGTCCGTCAAGGCCCTCGCCGTCGCCGAGAACCACGGCGGCGTCTACAAGTCCGCGGCCGAGCAGAAGGCCGCACTCGAGCCGCTCGAGGCGGACATCAAGAAGTGGACCGACGAGGTCGAGAACCTCGAGTACGTCGAGAACGCCCGTAAGGCGTTCGCCCAGAACGGGCAGCCGATCGACTCCGCCGGTGACAGCCCGAAGGGCGACATCCGAGGCAAGTCCCTCGGTGAGCAGTTCGTCCAGTCCGAGCAGTACCAGGAGCTCGGCAAGCGCGGATTCAAGGGCCAGTGGTCCTCGGGCGACGTCGAGCTCAAGGCTACCTTCGCCGAGGGCACCGAGGTCGCGCCGGGCGGCGGCTTCGCACCCGCGAACTTCGCGCCCACGCTCGTCCCCGGCGTCGTCGACCAGCGGTTCCGCCCGCTGACGATCGCGGACCTGTTCCCCTCGGGCACGACCGAGTCCCCGCTCATCCGCTACCTCGTCGAGACCCTCGCGGTCAACGGCGCGGCCGCGATCGGCGAGGGCGAGCTCAAGCCCGAGTCGCAGCTCGAGCTCACCCCCGAGGACGAGACGCTCCACAAGATCGTCACCTTCCTCGCCACGACCGACGAGATGCTCGAGGACTGGGCCCAGACCCAGAGCTACATCAACGCCCGCCTCGCACTGTTCGTCAAGCTCGAGGAGGAGGTGCAGCTGCTGCGCGGCGACGGCACCGGCTCGAACCTGGTCGGCATCCTCAACCGCGAGGGCCTGGCCGACGAGATCATCCGTGGCACCGGCCCCTCCGCGGCGGACGACACCGCCATGGACGCGATCTACCGCCAGATCACCCGGATCCGCATCGAGCAGTTCATCGAGCCCGACGCGACCGTGATCGACCCGCTCGGCTGGGAGGGCATCATGCTCTCGAAGAACGAGATGGGCCAGTACTACGCAGGCGGCCCGTTCGTCTCCGAGGCCGACCGCACCCTGTGGGGCAAGCGCGTCTCCGTCTCGTCGGCGATGGACGACTTCGAGGCCCTCGTCGGCGCGTTCGCACAGGGCGGGCAGATCTTCCGCAAGGGAGGCCTGACCGTCACGGCCAGCAACTCGCACGCGGACTTCTTCCAGCGGAACAAGACCGCCATCCGCGCGGAGGAGCGACTCGCCCTCGCCCTCTACCGTCCCGGGGCCTTCGGTCTCGTCAGCAACCTGGACTAGGAGGTAGCCAGCATGCAGAACTACGGCAACGAGGTCGAGATCCTCAAGGACGGCACGGTGCTCACCACAAGCGCCAACGGCTCGAAGATCCTCGACACGGTCAACAAGAGCACGCTCCGCGCGCTGCTCGTCGCCACGGCGGCATCCGGCACCACCCCGTCGCTCACCGTGACGGTCCAGACGAGCGCCGACAAGGGTGTCACCGACACCTGGCGCGACGTCGCGGCGTTCACCGCGGTCACCGCCGCCGGCTCGCAGCGCAAGTCGTTCGTCGGCCTCGACCGTTGGACGCGCATCAAGTGGGCCATCACCGGCACCACGCCGAGCGTCACGCTCGGCATCTCGGGCGAGCTCGTCTAGCTCACACCCACCCAGCGAGGGGCCCGCGGCAACGCGGGCCCCTCGTCTCGTCGTCATCCCCAGTGAAGGAGCCAGACCCCATGAGCGACAGTCTCCCCATCGGTCAGCGCCGCGGCCGCACCCGCCTCGCAGGCCGGAACAAGCGCAGCACCAACCGCAAGCCCTACAACAAGTTCGCCAACCCCGCCGTCGACGGCGAGGTCGACCCCATCGTCGCCGAGCACGAGGCGGCCGCGGCCGCGATGCTCGAGCAGCTCGCGCAGCTGCCCATCCACGCCGGCGACGTCGTCAAGCTGACCGCCGAGGCGCTGGACTCCCCCGACAACGCCGACATCACCGACGACGAGCGCGCCGCGCTCGCCTCGTGGCGCGGCACCGTCAGCGGAGTGCGCGTTGACGACGACATGCTCGTCGCCGACTTCGAGGGCGAAGACCCGACCGGCCCTCTCGACCTGTTCGTCGTGGTCGACCAGGTCGAGCTCGACGCGGCGAAGGACCAGGCAGAGGCCACCGCCAAGGCCGAGAAGGAGCAGGCGGCCGCAGCAGCGAAGGCGAAGAAGGCCACCGCGCCGAAGACCGCGAAGGCAACGCCGGCGGCCGCGGAGACCAAGGTCGTCGCCGCTCCCAAGAAGGCGCCCCAGGAGCCGAAGACCACGGCCGAGACGAAGTAGGTAGCGACGATGCCCGACCCGATCCTTGCCCCAGTGAAAGACCTCGGCGTCCTCGTCGGCGAGACGATCGCCGACGACGACGCCAAGGCGCTGCTGCTGCTGAGGACGGCGTCGGGCATCGTCCGCGCCCACTGCCGCCAGAAGCTGCACATGGTCGTCAACGACGTCATCCGCAGGACGCCCATCGCCGGACACACCGTCTTCCTTCCCGAGTTCCCCATCGTCTCGGTGACCTCGCTGCAGCGCAGGACGCTCCCGACCTGGACGACTATCCCGGTCGCGCGCTACGGCGACGTCGACGAGGAGACTGGCCGCCTGCAGCTCGCGCACGGCGGCTACGACCGCGGGCCCTGGCAGATCACCTACACCCACGGCTTCGACCACACGCCCGCCGAAGACGGCAGCCTGCCCCACATCCCGGACGACATCCAGGGCGCCGTCCTCGGCCTCGCGTCCCGCGCGTGGGAGACGCCCATCGGCGTCGACAACGAGCGGATCGGCCAGCGGTCGATCAAGTACCTCATGCTCGACAGCGGATTCGACCCGCTCGAGGAAGCAGCGCTGGCCCAGTACCGCCACGTCTCGGTGGCATGATGCGCCGCCTCGGCAGGGACACCGTCCAGCTGGTCATGCCCGGCGACAAGACGGTGCACGGCAGCACGAAGGACGACTGGACGACGGCCGCCGAGCCGGTCGTCGTCGACGGCTGCTACGTGGAGCTCAGCGTCACAGCGGAGGACCTCGTCCACCGAGACGCCACCAAGGCCGCGGGCACGGTGTTCGCTCCCGCCGGCACCGCCGTGCACCACCGCATGAAGGTCGTGTACCAGGGCAACGACTACGCCATCGACGGCCTCGCCCTCGAGATGCACTCGTACACCGGCCGGCTCGACTACGTGCCGATCCCGATCAACGTCTGGGAGGGATGATGGCCAGCATCCGCGTCAAGATCAACAGCAAGGCCGCGGCCGCCCTGCTCAAGTCCCCGGAGATCCAAGCCGAGCTCCTGCGCCGCGCGCAGCTCATCGCCGACGCCGCAGGCGGCGCACCCGACTTCGAGGCCACCAGCACGGTCGGCAAGAACCGCGCCCGTGCCTCTGTCATCACCAGCTCGATCGACGGCCAGCTCGCGGAGGCCCGCGATCGCACGCTCACCCGAGCACTGGACGCCGGCCGTGGCTGAGCTCATCGTCTTCGACGACGTCGAGCAGCTGCTCGTCGACTTCCTCCCCACGACGATCAATGCACTCGAGGACTGGGACGGCGTCGACGCCGGCACCGCCCGCCCCAACCCCGACACCGGCAAGTTCATCCGGGTGCTCGTCGTCGGCGGTACCGACGATGGCCTGATCCGCGACGAGCCCACCGTCGTGCTCGAGTACTTCGACCCCGACGAGGACGTCGCCGCCCGCCTGGCCGCGGCCGGGGGCGCCGTGCTGCAGCGCGCCGCCCGCCTCGGGTGGCTCGGCGACACCCCGTTCACGCGCCTGCAGACGATCTCCCGGCCGCAGAACCTGCCGGACCCGCTCACCAGCGACGTCCGCTACACGGCCACCTACGGCCTGAAACTTCGCGGACGTACCGCGTAGATCCCCACCTCGACGCCGACCCGCCCGGGCCGGCGTTTTCGCTATGCCCGGAAAGGGGCCCCCTGCAATGACGAACACCGCTGCCAAGGTAATCAACGGCAAGCCCGTCGCCACGGGCGGTGTGCTGCGAGCTCCTCTCGGCACCGCCCTCCCCATCACGGCTGTCGCCACTCCCAACGTCGCGTTCATCGCCCTCGGCTACGTCGGCGAGGACGGCGTCGCCAAGTCCGAGAGCCGCGACACGACCGACATCAAGGAGTGGGGCGGCCTCACGGTCAAGAAGTCCCAGACGGGCTTCGAGGCCACGTTCAAGTTCGCCTTCCTCGAGTACCTCAACGCCGACGCAGCCAAGACCGTGTACGGCGAGGACGCGGTCGTGGTCACCGACGCGACCGTCTCCCACGGCGAGCAGATGGCCGTCACCGTCAAGGGCCAGGAGGCGCCGCACGGCGCCTGGCTCTTCGACATGGCCGACGGCCTGGCGCACGTGCGCATCGCGATCGGCGACGGCCAGATCACCGAGGTAGCCGACACCACCTACAACACGAGCGAGGGCGCCGTGCGCGACGTCACCCTCACCGTCTACCCCGACGAGGACGGCGTCCTCTACTACGAGTACACCGACGACGGCCTCGTCGCCGCCGAGTAGCTCTCCCAGACGACGAGTCGGGCGGTGGGGATCCCGCCCGGCTCGTCCCCGCTATTTCCGATCCCCACACCCAGAAGGAGATCCCCATGTTCGAAGTACCCCCGGCCAAGAGATCCATAAAGCAGAACCTCTTCGAGTTCAAGCTGCCCGGCGATCCGACGACCTACACGCTGCCCAAGCTGCAGTTCATCAAGCCCGCGCTCGTCGAGCGCCTCGATGGCGGCAAGAAGACCGACATCGTCCGCGCACTCCTGGACGAGTACCTCCCCGGCAAGCCCGCGGTGGAAGGCCAGCCGGCGATTGAGGCCGTGCCCGCGTCCGCCGGCGTCAAGGCCGTACGCGCTCGAGCGGAGGTCCCCGCCCAGCCCGCCGTGCCCAGCGTGTACGACCGCATCGAGGACGCCGAGCAGCTCGTCGCCCTGTACGAGGCGTGGGCCGCGGCGTCGGGAATGAAGCTGGGGGAATCCTCGGCCTCCACCGGCTCCTAGCGGAGCACGGAGAGGCCATCCGACGCGACCTGTTCGTCGTCGGACGATCGCTCGACGACCTCGGCACCAAGCGCCTCACCTGGCTCGACCTGCGTGCGTTCACCTCGCACGCAGGTCGAGACACCGCTCTGCATCGCGCCATCAACGGCGAACTGGCCGACTGGCCGCTCGAGGTGCAGCTGCAGGCCCGGATGGTCGACCTGCTCGCCGCCGGCAACTGGCAGCGCGGCCGCGGCAAGGGGCCCAAGCCCAAGCCCGTACCGCGCCCGCTGCAGAAGAAGCGCATCGGCACCACGGTCATGAGCCTCGACGACATGGACAAGTTCCTCGGCTACTCGCCGCGCAAGACAACCAAGTGAGACAGGCGGTGGCGCATGGATTCAGTCGAGCTCGCCGTCGCCTATCTCCACCTCGTCCCGTCGCTGCAGGGCTCCGAGCAGGAGATCGCCACGCAGCTCGGCGGAGTTGGAGACGCGGCCGGCAAGAAAGCCGGCATCGGATTCGGCGCCGCCTTCACCGCGGCCCTCGGCGCGGCCGCGATCGCCGGCGCGGTCGTCGCAGGATTCGCCGGCCTCTACGCCGCCGGCAGCGTCTTCGACGACGTCTCCGACACCATCAGGATCCGCAGCGGCGAGACAGGCGAGAACCTCAAGGCCCTCGAGGCCGTCGCCAAGGACGTCGCCACCTCCGTGCCGACATCCTTCTCGGCCGCCGGCGACACCGTCGCAGCCCTCAACCAGCGCCTCGACCTCAGCGCCGAGACGCTCACCACCGTCGCCTCGCAGTACATCGAGGCCGGCAGGCTCCTCGGCCAGGACGTCGACATCAACTCGTCGACGGCCGCGTTCTCCGCCTTCCACATCGAAGGCGACGCCGTCATCGGCGCCATGGACACCCTCTTCCGGGTATCCCAGGCCAGCGGTGTCGGCATCAACGAGCTCACCGCGGCCGCGCAGCAGAACGCGCCCGCCATGCAGAACCTCGGGTTCAGCTACGACGAGACCGTCTCGCTCATCGGCACGCTCGACAAAGCCGGCATCAACTCCACCCAGACCCTCGCCGCCATGGGCAAGGGCCTCGTCAGCCTCGCCAAGGACGGCGAGGAGCCACAGGCAGCATTCCGCCGCGTCACTGACGAGATCAAAGCCCTCATCGACTCCGGCGACACCGCCGGCGCGATCGACCTCGCCTCCGGCGTCTTCGGCACCAAGGCCGCCAACCAGTTCGTCGGCGCCGTGCAGTCCGGCACCCTCGCCCTCGACGACCTCGTCGGCGGCCTCAACGTCAGCTCCGACACCATCCTCGGCGTCGCAGCTGAGACCGCCGACTTCGGCGAGTCCTGGACGATCGTCAAGAACAACGCGCTCGCCGCGATCGAGCCGCTCGCCACCGGCGTGTTCAACCTGCTCGGCGGGGCCATGAGCCACGTCGCAGAGCTCTCGCAGGAGCTCGGGCCGAAGATCGCCGACGGCTTCTCCGCCGCCGGCTCCGTGCTCGGACCCATCTTCGAGCGCCTCGGACCCATCTTCGAGCAGCTCGTGCCGCAGCTGCTCGACCTCTGGCAGGCGTTCTCGCCTCTGTCTCTGATCCTGCAGGTCCTCACGCCGATCCTGCCGATGCTCGCGGACGTATTCGGGCAGCTCGCCGCCACCCTCGGCGGCGCGCTCGGAACCGCCCTGCAGTCGGTCATGGGGGCGCTCGCGCCTGTCGTTCAGGCGCTCACCGGATCGCTCTCGCAAATCCTCATCACGCTCCTGCCGATCATCGCCAACATCGCGGTGATGCTCGCCGGCGTTCTCGGGGACGCGCTCGTCCAGCTGGCGCCCGTCGTTGGCCAGCTCGCGGCCTCGCTCGGCGGAGTACTCGGCAACGTCCTCACCGCACTGTCGCCCCTGCTCGTGCTCATCGCGGGCCTCATCGGCTCCGTGCTGCAGGCGGTCCTCCCGCTCATCGCCCCGGTCCTCGACCTGGTCATGGCGTTCATCCCCCTGCTCGCCCCGATCATCGAGCTCGTCGGCAAACTGCTGACCCCGCTCATCGAGCTGCTCACAGCGATCCTCACGCCGATCCTGGCGCTGATCTCCCCCCTGATCGACCTGCTCGCCGGCGCACTCGGGTTCGTGATCGAGATCCTCGCGAAGCTCATCGGCTGGGTCGTCGAGGGCATCACCTGGTTCGTCAACCTGGTCACCGGTTCCGAGGACGCCAGCGACCAGCTCAACGCCGTGTGGGGCGCCCTGGGTGACTTCTTCGGCGACGTGTGGAACAACATCGTCGGGTTCTTCTCCGACGGCATCGACAACGTCATGGACTTCGTCGGCGACCTGCAGGGCAACATCCTCAAGGCCCTCAAGGGCGCAGGTAGCTGGCTGCTCGACGTCGGCAAGAACATCGTGCAGGGCCTCATCGACGGCGTCAGCGGGATGGCCAAGCGAGCGGTCGAGACGATCACCAACCTCGGCACCTCGATGCTCGACGGAATCAAGAGCCTCCTCGGCATCCACTCTCCCTCGAGGGTGTACGCCGACGAAGTCGGCGAGCCCATCGGCGACGGCATCGACGTCGGCCTCGCGAGGACGCAGGGCGCCATCCAGGCGCGACTCAACGCCCTCGTGGAGATCCCCGACATGAGCCGCCTCGCGCCCGTTGTCACCGGTGGCGCGATGCTCCGCCCGCCGGCCGACCTCAACCTCGAGGCCGACGGCGACGTCGACGAGCGGCCGCTCCGCGGTCGGTCCACCCAGCCGATGGAGCTGTCCGAGGAGACGATCGAGCGCCTCGCGCTTGCGATCGCCCGAGCGCTGCGTCGACTGACGCAGCAAGGAGGTGTGGTGACGAATGGCTGACGCCACATCCGGCACCTACGGCATCCTCCGGCTCACTGCGACGATCGTCGGAACCAACGCCGCCGCGCGCTGGACCGACGTCGCATGGACGCTTCGACTCGTCGAGAACAACAGCACCAACGAGCAGTTCAACGGTGACGGAGTCAGCTTCTCGGTCGTCTTCTACCCGGTGGAGACGATCGCCTCCGGCACGTTCACCTTCGACTGGCGTCCCGGGGGCAACCAGTCCACGCTCATCGCGTCGGGCACCTACCGAGTCGCGCACGGCTCTGCAGGCTCACCGCCTCCCGGCGCCAAGATCGTCGCCACCATCGGCGATACCGGATCTAACGGCGCCGGGCGCGGTGCCACCGTGCAGCAGGCCGTCACGCTGCAGACGCTGACCGTCGCACCGTCGGCGCCGACCTCCGTCGTCGGCACCCGCGTCAGCGACACCTCGGTGAGCCTCGCCTGGGCCCAGCCGTCGACGCCGACCAACGGACAGCCGACCACGGACACGATCCGTCGCTCGATCAACGGGGGCGCCTTCGCCGACGTCGTCACGATCGCGGCGGCCACCGCCGCGGCGATCGCCGGAGCCCCGAACCAGAAGACCGTCTACCAGATCACGGCCACCAACACCGCCGGATCCGCGACCTCCGCGACCTCGAGCGCGGTCTACACGACGCCGGCGGCGCCGACAGACGTCGCGGCGACGAAGGTCGGCGCGGACATCTCCATCGCGTGGACTCCCAACGTCGCGTTCACCGAGCACGAGCACGTCATCGAGCACGGGGTCGACGTCGCCGGCGTCGTCACGTGGGACGGCTCGCCGCTCGCGACCGTGGCATCCGGCACCTCGAGCTACACGGACAGCGCGCCGAACCCCGCGCAGCGGCACGTCTACCGCGTGCGCGCCCGCAACACGGACGTCGGCGCGCTCTCGAGCGCGACCGTGCAGTCCAACGTCGTGCAGCTGCTCACCGCGCCAGCGAAGCCGACCGTGCCCGCTCCCCCTGCGTTCGCGGACAAAGCCGCGGCGTTCCACTTCGCGTGGGTGCACAACTCGATCGACTCGAGCGCGCAGACGAAGCGCCAGGCGAGGTACTCGACCGACGGCGGCACCACGTGGACCACGGGCGCCAAGACAGCGTCGACCGACCAGTTCCTCGACTACGCCGCGAGCACCTGGGCGGCCAACACTGCGGTCACCTTCCAGGTGCGCACGAAGGGCGCCTACGACTCGGGATCCGACGGCGACGCGTCGTACTCGCCATGGTCGGACTCCGTCACAGTCACGTTCAAGACGAAGCCCGTTGCCACGATCACCTCGCCGGCGAACTCGAGCACGGTCACCACCGCGGCGCTCAACGTGGTGCTGGGGTTCTCGCAGGCCGAGGCCGCAAGCTTCGTCAGCGCAACGATCGGGCTCTACCAGGGCGCGACGCTGCTCGAGGAGCTCACGTCGACGACGCTCGCCGGCACCGCGTTCGCCACGCGCCTCGCGGACGGCAGCTCCTACACGGTGAAGGCCACCGTGAAAGACTCCAACGGCCTCACCTCTAGCCAGGTCTCGTCGACCTTCACTGTCGACTACACCGAGCCCGTGGCCGCCGTCGTCGCCGTCCAGTACCTGCGGGACTCCGGCATCGCGCAGCTGACGCTCACGATCCCCGGCGCCGGCGGCGGACTCGTCGCAGCCACCACGGTGTCGGTCGACCGCGTCATCGACGGCGTCACCGAGAGCATCGTGAGCGGCTACCCGAAGGCTCCCAGCCTGACGATCCTCGACACCACGCCGACGATCCACGGCACGAACCTCTACCGGGTGACCACCCGCTCGGCGGACGGGGCGACCACCGTCGTGGAGGCCACGCTCGTCACTAGCGAGGCGTTCTGGGCGTTCCTCTCGAGCGGCAACGGCTTCGACGAGATCGTCAAGTTCGGCGGCAACCTCGCGCTCGAGTCCACTCCGAGCTCCGACAAGGCGCAGCTGAAAGCCGCGGGGAGAACCCTCCCCATCGGCCTCTACGGCACCGGCACCGGGCTGCAGGTATCGGGCAAGGCCAGCATCGTCACCGGAGAGGGATCCACCGCCGAGGAGGTGGAGGCCTTCCTCATCACCGCGAAGAAGACCTGCTACCGGGATCCCACCGGCCGGCGCGTGTTCGGCCAGGTAGCCGGCTCCCTGTCACGGAGCAACGCCGCGCTCGCCACCGTGAGCTACACCATCACCGAAACATCCTGAGGAGCGGCGGGACATGTCGATCACCATTCCGGCCGGCATCGTCCCGCTGCGCTCACTCACCACCAACGAGATCCTCTACGGCGATCGCGTCACGTCGTACCGCTGGGAGGTGCTCACCCACTCGGCCGGCCTCGACACCCTCGCGGGATACCTCGACGGAGTCATCGAGCCATCCGCGGCGCTCGACTGGTCGCTCTACAGTGCTGTGAAGGGATCCGGCTCCCTCAAGGTGGCCGACCTCGAGGAGGCACAGCCCGGCTTCCTCCGGATCGGGCAGGTAGCGCTCGCCGGGGCGCGGCTGAGGCCCGTGCTCGTCGTCGACGGACTGACGGAGATCCCGCTCGGCGTCTACCTCTTCACCGCAGCCCCCGAGAAGTGGTCCAGCTCGGGGCGCGTCTACGGGCTCGAGCTGCTCGACAAGTGCACTGTTCTCGACCAGGACGAGATCGACACCACCTACACCGTCGCCGCCGGCACAGTGATCCTCCAAGCGGTCGCCACGGTGATCGCCTCGGCGGGCGAGACGCTCACCGTCGACGCTACGCAGACCGGCACCCTTGGCGCGTCGATGGTCTGGCCGACAGGCACAACGAAGCTGCAGATCGTCAACGACCTCCTGTCCGCGCTGAACTACAACGCGCTGCGCGTCGACGGCATCGGCAACTTCCGCACAACCCCCTACGTGGTCCCCGCGGCGCGCAGCATCAAGTACGAGATGCTCGCCGGCATCGATCGCGAGCTCGTCGACGGCGATCTCTCGATCTACGCCGACGAGTGGGACCGCGATCGCGACCTGTTCGCCGTGCCCAACAAGGTCATAGCGCTGCAGTCCGGCAACGGAGACGTCGCCCCGCTCACCGGAGTCGCCACCAACACGGACCCGACCTCGCCCTTCTCCTACTCGAGCAGAGGCAACCGCTGGATCACCCGGACGATCACAGTCGAGGTGCCCGCCGGCACCACGGGCGAGATCACCGCGTTCCTCACTGCCAAGGCCAGAGCGTCCCTCATCGCCTCCTCGAGCGTGCAAGCAGCTGTCGAGCTCAAGCACCTCCCGCTGCCCCTCCAGGTCGGCGACGTGCTCCGCTTCGCCAACGCGCCCGCCGGCATCGACAAGAAGCACGTCCTCACCCACATCGCGTTAGACGCCCACCCCCTCGGGCTCATGAAGTCCACGCTGCAGGAGGTGATCGACCTGTGAGCGACAGCACCGCCACCTGGGCCACCGTCACGCAGGTCAGCCCGCTGCGCGTACAACTCGACGGCGACACCGCGCCGCTTCTCGTCACGCCGGCATCCCTGGTCGACACCGCGGCGCTCGCGGTCTCAGACCGGGTGCGCGTCGAGCTCTCCGACAACCGCCTCATCGTGCACGGCCGCTACGGCGGCGGCCCGCTGCTCGCGAGCAGCGCCGTCACGATCACGGGTACGTCGACGACGACGGTTGTGACGCCGGCCGGGCTGAAGGCGGCGCTCAACGACGCGTCGAACGGGTATCGGCTGCGCCAGCTGCTCATCTTCACGGCGGGCGGCACCTTCTCCAAAGCCACCTACCCCTGGCTGCGCGCAGCTCGAGTGCGCGCCCAGGGCGCCGGCGGAGGCGGTGGCGGAGCAGCTGCGACGTCGACGAACTACAGCGTCGGATCCGGCGGAGGTGCGGGCGGCTACGCCGAGGCGCTCATCACGGACATTGCGGGCCTGGCCTCCAGCGTGACGGTCACGGTCGGCGCCGGCGGCTCGTCGACCTCGGGCGGATCCGGCGGAACGGGCGGGGCCTCGTCGTTCGGGGCGCTCGTCGCGGCAAACGGCGGAGGCGGCGGTCAGGCCAAGCCCGCGAACGTGTTCGCGCCCTACGTCTCCGCCGGCGTCGGCGGCACGGCCACGGCCGGCGACCTGCTCATCACCGGGCAGGGCGGCACGATCGGGGCCGGCTACAGCGACCTCGGCTCCGGTGGCGCCGGCGGCGCCGCACAGCTGGGCGGCGGCGCGCGCGGTGTCGGCGCCGGCTCGGGCGGGCTCGCCGGTGAGGCTGGCGGCGTCTACGGCGGCGGCGGCGGCGGCGCGTACAACTCGACGAGCCAGAGCGCTCGAGCCGGTGGAGCTGGAGGAGCGGGCATCGTGATCATGGAGCTCTTCGCGTGAGGTACGCAGTCGTCGAGAACGGCCAGGTGGTCAACGTCGTCCTGTGGGACGGAGAAGCCGAGTACTCCGAGCCCGGGGACCTGGTCTCGTGCCCTGACGAGGTCTCGGTCGGCTGGACGCTCGTCGACGACGAGTGGGTCATGCCGCCCGAGCCCGAGCCGGTCGAGTTCCCGTCGCAGGACTCTCTGCGCCTCGCCGCCATGCAGAGCCTGATGGAAGGCCGGCCCCTCACCGCCGAACAAGCTGCAGCCGTCGTCGGCTTCTAGCAACGCCCTATCGACAGGAGTCCCACAATATGAGTTTCGATCTGAGAACTCGCACCACCAAGCAGGGCTACGGCGTCCCGAACAGCCGATACGCGAAGGGATACCACCGAGGCCTCGACAAGGGTGCCGACGGCGGCGAAGTCGCGCAGTGGCTCTCGTCCGGCGTCGTCACGCAGATCACCCGCAACGACTCGATCGGCACCTGGGTGGAGACGACGAACGAACTCGGCGTCGGCGGGAAGTACATCGGCTACGGCCACACCCGGGCGCCGATCGGCCTCAAGGTCGGCGATCGCGTACTGGCCGGGGCGGACGGCCCCACAGTCAACGGCTGGGGCGACGACCACGGGAGCGACTGGGACGGCCCCCACGTCCACGTCTGGACAGGCAACGTCTCCGGCGACATGGGGCAGGCGTGGGGGAACGACCTCGACCCCGCCCCTATCTTCTCCGCAACACCAACCAGAAAGGCTAGTGAACCGATGTTCATGTTCAGCATCCCCAACCCCGACGCCGCGGCGAAAAAGACCTACCCCGTCGTCTACGTCCTCATCACCGATGAGGGACGCGAAACGAAGTTCACGACGAGCGATGCCTCGTTCGCGACGGACATCGCCGTGCAGGTCGCCGGTGGCCGGATCCGCTCCACCGATCGCGCGTTCGTCGACGCGATCAAGAACGGCCTGATCGCCAGCGCCCCGAAGCAGCAGCTCGGGGAGGTCACGGTCAAGCCGGACACCGACCTCCTCGCCGCGGTGAAGGCTCTTCTCGCTCCTCTGACCTCGCTCGCCACCAAGATCGACGCACTCCCCGCGGAGATCGACCGATACTCCGACGGCAAGAAGCAGAGCTAGCGCGCCCGCCCCCTTCTCGATCCCCAGGAGGGGGCAACATGACCGACTGGCTCGCGATCGCGGCGATCGCGATCTCCGCCCTGACCGCTCTCGTCGGCGCCCTCGGCTACGTGCAGTCGAAGCGGACCCAAGACCGCAAGGGCGCCGACGTCACCCGGGGCCAGCTGTTCCTCCTCGAGGACTACGTCGTCGTGCTGCGCAAGCAGCTCATCGACGCCAACGTGCAGCCCGAGCCGTTCCCCGACGGCATCTTCCCGAAGGAGTAAGCCATGACCGACCCCACGCCCGCGCAGCTGCTCGAGCACCCCAAGCGATCCATCCGGTCGACGCTGTTCCTGGCGCTCGCCGTCGTCTCAGTCCTCGTCGGTTTCGCGGTCGCAGCGATCGCGATCGCCTCGCAGGGCCAGGCGCTCGCCGGCGCGATCGCCGTGCAGTCGCAGCAGGCCACGACGATCGACAACCTCGCGGCCGCGCTCGACGAGAGCCGCGACCAGCTGCAGGACAACGGGCTGGATCCCGTCGTGCCGCCCTCGAGCGTGTTCGTCGAGGGACCGGCCGGCCCGCAGGGCCCGGGCCCGACGTCCGACCAGGTCGAAGCGGCCGTGGCGGCCTACTGCGCCGCCCACAGCGACTGTGTGGGTGAGATGGGCCCGGTGTCCACCGTGCCCGGCCCGAGCGGTCCTGCGGGCGCTGACGGCTCCGACGGTGCAAACGGCGCGGACGGCGCAGCGGGCGCCAACGGGCAGCCGCCGACGTCGTGGACGTTCACCTGGCTCGCCACCACCTACACGTGCACCCGCACGGACCCGTTCGACGCATCCGCGCCGACGTACAGCTGTACCACCCAGTAAGGAGCATCCGCCATGTCCAACCCCGACCTTCCCACCACCACCCCCAACGTCGTCGTCGCGAACCCGGTCGTTCGCCGCGTCGCCAACGTCGTGATCGGCACGCTCGCGATCATCGTGCCCGCCGCGGTGGTCGTCGACGTCGCCTCGCCCGCCTTCGACATCTCGGCCATCACCACGCCGGCCCTTGCGGGCCTGCTCTTCGTCGCCGGCGTGTTCGGGCTGTCGGTGACGACGCCCAACATCCCGCGGTGATCGGCCCAGACGACGAGGTCGTCGACGGCTACCCGGTGCCGGTCGACCCGATGGACGACCTGCAGTGTGACAGCTGTCAGTAGCACCACAGCGTGAAGGGCCCCGCGGCCGCGCACACAGCGCGGCCGCGGGGCCCTTTTCTGCGTTCCCGGCTACTTCGCCGCGGCGTCGTACTCGTCGCCCAGGGCGGCGGAGTACTTCGACACGTCGCGGCCGGCGGCGGTCGCCTTCTTGATCGCCTCGCTGAGCGCGATGACCGTGGTGCCGCCGACCTTCTGCGCGGTCAGCAGCTCGTGCCGGTCGATCATCGCGCCGACCGTCGGCCGCGAGATCCCCATGAGCTCGGCGAACTCGCCGCTGCTGATGAGCTCGGGGATCGGCACGAAGCCCTCGCGGGCGTCGAACTCGGCTTCGGTGAGCACCTCGAGGTTGAGGGCCCGGGCGCCGGCGGCCGCCTCTACGACGGGCAGGACGACGTCGACGGCCTGCTCGAGGCTCTCGGCCGGGAAGGCGATCGTGACGCTGAGCCACCCGCGCGGGGACGTGCTGACCGACGGGTGGAACGCGGCGAGCCGTTCGGCGACGTCGACGGCGAGCTGCTCGGGGAAGTCGCGCAGCTCGAGGTCGGCGGTGGCGTGATACATCGTGGTCATCGTGTGCTCCTGTTCAGCGCTTGTCGCGCAGCTGCTCGAGGGCGAAGATCAGCTCGGTGATCGCCCGGTCTCGGTCGTGGGATCCGATGACGTCGACGCGGAGCCATCGGGGCTGCTCGGCGAACGCGGTGTTCTCGATCTTTATGCTGCGCCCGCCGTCGACGTCGGGCTCGACGGTGATGCGATCGCCGTTGGTGATGCTGATGATGTCGTCCAATGGAGTTCCTTTCGCGGCGTTGGGCGGATGCTGGCGGGCGTCGCCCTGGGTGTGGGATTATGGATGCGACCCGGGGAGCCGGAGGCACTACCTTTGCCTCCGGCTCCCCTTCGTCTAGCCGCCCTTCGGAGGGGGCCAGATGAACCCGAACCGCTGACGCATCTGCACGATCATGTGTCGCACAGCGATGTCATCGTTCTGGTCCCAGAGCACCGCTGCCAGCACGCCGTCGTAGACGAGCACGTAGCCCTTGCTGTGGATCTTCACCTTGAAGCCCTGCTCGAGCAATGCGATGCGGACTCTGTCGAAGTCGCTTCCCATATTCTTACCTCCTTCCTTGTGATTGTAAAGTAAGTCTATCAGTAGACCTTACAATTGTAAAGACGAGGAGCGCAGAAAACTAGCCAAAATCGATCTTCGGCGGCAGCGCCGGCAGCTGCTCCACTGCGGAGGCCCACACCCACGCCCTGTGCTGCTGTCCCTTCGGCGTCGTCCACCGAACCGCGCACGCCTTCGGGGTCCAGGCGACCATCTCGCCCTCGATCTTCACGGGACCGTCCGGGTAGCGCACCCACGCGCGCACGCGCAACGGGACCGGCGTTCTGGTCAGTGGCTCCCGCTTGAGCTCGAGCTCCTCATTGCTGAGGCTGAACGGCGCGGCGCCCGCATCCTGGATGCGCTCGCCGATGTGCAAGTCCATGCGCGCGTCGATCTGCGCCGCATATCGCTTGTTGCTGCCCACCGCCGACCTGCTCCTCTCGAGAGAAGCATCCGGCCATGCTGTAAGTTGGGCCGCCCCGAACGCTCAGGTTCGTGAGCTCGTCGGGGTCGGCTTGAGATGGATTCTAGGCGACGAAGGTGAGGCGCTCTACATCCGGGCGAGGATCTCGCCCTTCTTGGCGTCGTACTCCTCCTGGGTGAGCACGCCGTCATCCAGGAGGCCTTTGAGCTTCTGCAGCTGGTCGACGTGGTCGACGGGCGCCGCCGCGGGCTCTGCCGGCGCTGCAGCAGCGGCGGGAGCGCCCGAGCCGCCGTCCCAGACCATCAGGCGCTGGATGAGGTCCTTGGCCGTCTCGGCCTCCTTGTGGTTCGCGCGGAAGGCGATGCGGCCGCCGGCGGTGTTGACGAACATCTCGGTGTTGAACCCGATGCCCTTCTTCGCCGTCACCGAGGTGATCTGCTTGATCGGGATCATCTCCGTGTTCTTCCCACGCAGGCCCGTGCCGATCACCGAGAGGCCCATCGTCATGACGCCGAGAGCGACCTTTCCACCCGAGACGGCCTTGCGCTCCCACTCGAGGCGATCGGGCCAGATTTCTACTCGAGCGTTCTTCCCGTCGATGTGCGAGACGAAGGCGTACAGGGGCTTGTCGGCGTCAGTCATGGCCCGATGGTAGCGCTCGCCGGGGCGCAACGCGAGGAGTTCTCGACGTGGGCCCGCCGGGGCTCGAACCCGGGACCCGCTGATTAAAAGTCAGATGCTCTGCCAACTGAGCTACAGGCCCTACGCGGCAATTCTGCCAGACTCCTCGAGCTCGCGCCGCTCCCTCTGTTTGCGGCCCGATTGCTTCGGCACCGCGATCGCCGGCAGCACGTCGTTGGCCGAGCGCATCTCCTCGAGCGTGACGTCGGCGTACAGCTGCGTAGTTGCCAGCGAGGCATGCCCGAGGAACTCCTGGACCGCCCGGATCGGAGCGCCGCGGCGCAGCATCTCCGTGGCTGCGAAGTGGCGCAGGGAGTGGGCCGTGATCCGCCTGTCGGTGATGCCGGCCGCCCGGATCGCCTTCGAGATCCGGTCGGACGCCGACGCCATCAGGATGTGCCCGCCGCCCTCCGGGAACTGCTTGTTGGGATACGGAGACGGGAACCACCAGCCCGTGCGCGGGTAGCGCGCCGTGATCTCTAGCAGCTCCTCGTGAATGGTGCCCATCCAGTCCAGGTTGCCCTTGCGCATCGACCGGATCGTCATGCCGACCAGGTCGACGTCCTCACCGCGGATCTTCACGACCTCGCCCACGCGCAGCCCTGTGAACGCCGCGATCACGATGATGTCCCTGGTGCGACGGTAGATCCCCGTCTCGAGCACGTCCTCGATCTGATCCACGCGCAGCGGCCGCGCTTTGCGTCGGGGCACCTTCACCTTCGGCAGCTTCTTCGCCGGATTATCCTTGCGCCGCTTCGTCGATTTCATCCACTTGAAAAAACCCTGCATATATGAGCGCTCGGACTGCAACGTCCCGGCTGCGAGGGGTTCGCCAGTGCGTGGGTGTCGCCTAGCTAGAGTGCGCTCGAGGTCGTCCAGCGTCACTTCGTCGGGTCCGCGTCGGGAAACTCGAGCAACGGTGAGCAAGCACTCAGAACGATTTTCGATCGTCTTTTCGGAGAGCCGAGCGGCGCGTTGGTGAGTCGCGTAGTCCGAGAGCACTTGCTCCCAGTCCATGCCTGATAGTAAGTAGACAGGCACGTCTGCCGCTCCCCCGCGTAAGTGGACTTTTGCTCGCCAGCGCTAGCCGGATAGCGTCTCGGTAGGCTTGCCTGCGCGAGGTCAGGCGCTCAGCGGCTGCCGCGTGAAGAGGTCGACAACGCTCGAAACGTCGGACCCATAATCCGCGGGTCGTGGGTTCGAGCCCCACCGGGCCCACCACCTTTTTAGCTGGTCAGATCAGCTTTTCTTGTTCATCGAGATCACCGTTTCCGACTTGATTTCGCTCCGTGCCCACATTTTGCCCACAACTTCTGGAGCGCCCACGGCGCTGAGGGCCTCTCCGACGGCATCCAGGTCATCATCGAAGAGGTCGGCGTAGACGTCGAGCGTCATGGCTGCCGAGGCGTGGCCAAGCATCTTCTGGACGGCCTTCACGTTGGCGCCCGCCGAGATCGCCAGGCTCGCCGCAGTGTGACGAAGGTCGTGCGGCACGAGCCGAACGAGGTCGGGGTGCAGCTCGAGCATCTTCGCCATCGCCGGCTCGAACCGTCGGGCTCGGAAGTTCTTGTTCCGGATCGGGCCGCCCTCGGGCGCGGTGAAGACGAAATCGCTCTTCGCCTTGCCCTCGCACCGAGCGGCGAGCAGCTCACTCAGGAAGCTCGGGAACGGGACGCTCCGGCGGCTGTGATTCTTTGGTGTTCCGTAAACGAGCTCACTGCCGACCTCAGTGACCGCTTGGTCGACATTCACCCTCCGACGGAGCATGTCGAGATCCATCACGCGCAGAGCAGCCATCTCGCCCCAGCGGAGGCCCGTGTAGGAGAGGAACAGGATGACGTCGCCGTCAGGACCGCAGAGCTCGGCGAACTGATGCACCTGCGGGTGCGTGAGGTAGCCATGCTTTCGCTGCACGACTCGGGGCAACTTCACGCCGTCTGCGGGGTTGCGGGTCATGCGGCCGTCGCGCACCGCGTACTTCAGCATGATGCTCAGCACGCGGTGGTAGCTGCGCGTCGTCGACGGCGCGGCTCGCGTGGAGACCTCGGCCAGCCACTTCTGGATGCCCGCGTGGCTTAGGCCGGCGAGTGGGGTGGTGCCCCACTTCGGCACGATGGCCGAGCGCACTATCGACTCGTAGCCGTTGCGCGTGGATGGCTTGAGCTGCACCTGAGTAGCGAGCCACTGCTCGGCCCACTCCCCCACTGTGATTCGCGACTGGCTGGCAGAAACGAACTCACCGCGCGACTTCGCAACGTCGACGTTGGCGAGGAAGAGCTCGGCCTCCCGCTTGGTCTTGAACCCCCGCTTGTCGGTCTGCGAGTTGTCCGGCAGGCGATAGCGGACCCGGTACCGGCGACCGGTTGATGTGTCGTATGGGGTCACGCTACCCAAGGAACTACCTGACCTCGCTCATGAGCCCATTCAACCCCACTCGCCGGACTTTCATGAAAGAGCCACACATCCGTGGCGAGGCGCCCTCACCTTCTAAACTCAGGTGTCCGGATACCTGGCCGCAGCTCAACGAAGGAGGCTCCGCGTGCGCTTCCTGGTTGATGCCAATGTCTTCATCGCCATCGAGCCGTTGGACGGTCGCCGCGAGCAGGGCCACGCAATCGCCGCGAGGTTTTACGAGCTCGTTCATTTTCAAGGCCATCAACTATTCGTTCATCCCGCCGTCCAAGACGATCTCGCCGAAACAGGCGACGAGGCCCGAAGGGCGCACAACGAAGCAGCACTCAAGAAATATCCGGTTTTAGCCGAGGCGCCGATCGTTAAGGGTCTTGAGAACCTAGCCGGATCGAGCCTCCCAGGCTCAAATGATCACCGCGACTTGAGACTTATGGCGGCGGTCGAGCGTTCTAGCGTCGAGTACCTTGTGACCGAAGATGTCGGGCTAAAACGTCGCGCAACTCGAGCGGGCCTGGGCCAATCGGTGCTGGGTCTCGCCGAAGCCGTCAGCATGTTGGAGGCCCTAGTACAAACGGTCCCCGACCCGTTCCCCTACGTGGACCAACTTCCCTCGTATTCCATCGACGAGAGTCAGGAGATTTTCTCCTCCATTCGCGACGACTACCCTGAATTCGACCAATGGATGGCGGAAAAGGTACGCCCGGATGCCGACGGGCGACTGTGCTGGGTGGTCCTCGACCCGCTCGGCTCCTACAGGGCAGTTGCGCTGGTGAAGAGGCGCGAGGAACCTCCTCCCCTCCACCTCACCGGGAGGGTGGCAAAGCTCGCGACTTACAAGGTCGACACGGCGTCGAGCGGGCTGAAACTCGGCGAATTACTCCTCAAGGCGGTATTCGCTTGGTGCGTGGCAGACGGCGTAGACCATCTCTTCGTCGAGGTTCATGGACATTTGGACGTACTCGCGGGTTTTCTGGCTGATTTTGGCTTCTACCAAGCAGGGACCACCCAACGAGGAGAGATCGTCCTAGTCAAGGACTTCGCACCAGACCCGAAGATCGTCGACAAGATGAGCGACCTAGAGTTTCATACTCTCTACGGCCCTCCCGCTCTCAGGCCGACCCAGGACGTCTTCGTGGTTCCGGTCATTCCTCGGTGGTTCGATGAGCTCTTCCCAGAGAGCATCGGAGCAGAATTCACGATCCAACCCACGCTGATGGGGCTGGAGGCCGAACCACGCCCGGTCGGTAGCGCGATCCGAAAGGCATACTTATCGAACACGAAGTCAAACCTTCTTTCCGAAGGAGACCTCGTCGTGTTCTATCGTTCACGCCCGGAGGTCGGCGGTGCCGGTTATCTTTATGCGGCTGGAATCGTAGAGTCCACCCTCCGATCGACTAGCGCGCAAGAGGTCTCGGCGTACGTGGGTTCGCGCACTGTGTACACCTTGCGCGATATCGAAGAGATGGCGGCGAAAGGTCTATTGGCAGTCATGTTCCGGCAGGACAGGCTGATCGCGCCGGTCATTTCCCTCGAAGAATTGATTGGCCAGCAAGTCTTGAATGGGCCACCTCAATCGATAACTAAGGTTGCGTCAACGGAGGGAAAGCAATGGCTAGTCAACAGACTTCTCGAGTAGCGCTCATGGCGATTCATCCCAACTTCGCGAACGCAATCGTCGACGGAATCAAGAAGGTTGAATTCCGCAAGCGGGCCCTAGCCAAAGACGTCACGACCGTACTCATCTATGCGACGAGCCCCGTGCAAAAGGTCATAGGCGAATTCGGAATCGAGCGAACGGTAGTAGATCACCCAGAGAGTCTCTGGGACTCCTTCGGTGATGTCGGCGAGATCGACGAGACCGATTTCCACCGCTACTACGGTGATCGGGACACCGGTGTCGCGTTTGTAATCTCTTGGGTAAAGAAATACCAAAGCCCTCACGGACTTCGGGAGCTCGATCCATCACCTGCGATCCCCCAAAGTTTTTCTTATCTGACAGTTGCCTAAATCGAACCCGGTGTTAGGTGGGCGCGATGGCCAGTGAGCCCGAGCCGTACAACCTATGGGAGGTCGCCGCCCGCAACGCAGCCGCCATGACCGCATCAGGTCAGGAGCCTCGTCGTCACCATCTCATTCCGCGCTTCTATCTCGAGAGATGGGCCGTAGACGACCGGGTACGCGTGACCGATCTTCTACGCGGTCGCAACTCGTTCGAACTCTCCCCGAGTCGAGCTGCGACGGAGACCGACTTCTATCGCGATGAGGAAGGAGCCTTTGGGGGCTCGCCGGTCTATTGGGAGGCTTGGCATTCTGAAGTTGAAGGCCAAGCGGCGGCGGTACTGAAGCACATCGATGAGCACGGTGTCGCGACTATGGACGAAGTGGCGCAGGAGTGGCTGTGTCTCTTCGTCGCCTCCTTGATGACCCGCAGCCGATTTGCGAGACTCCGCCGCCGGGCAATGTTTGCGGAGGAAATGCATCGCGTTCTCGACACGGTCGGTCCCGCCCGCCTAGCCAAGGAGCTATTCGATGCCGATCGTCCGTTCGCTAGCAAGGACCTCGAAAGGCTGGTGGAAGATGTCGCGACCTTCCGTCGAGATCCTTCACGCTTGCCGCTGTCGCGCGGAGAAGATCTAGAGACCTCGGCCAAGATGGCCACTCACGTGGCTGGGATTCTCACCACAAGAACGATCGCCCTGTACCGCACAACGAGATCCATCATCACCAGCGATGAGCCAGTCGTCGAGCTACACGAAGACATGGGTCGACCGCGGTTGATGGCCGGAGTCTGGGGCACTCCAATTCTCGCCTTCCCCATAGGCCCCTTCGCGGTTTTGGCCTTCTACCGACGTGATCTCGATCCTCCTCTCGAACCTGGGTCGACACTAAACACGGCTGAGACCCTCGACCTGAATTGTTCGATCCTCGCCAATGCTCATAGTTTCGCGATCTCGTCTCCAGGGGATTCGATAGCGGAGAAGTTGTTTCTGCCCGAGGCCCCGCCGTCCGTAAAGTCCGAGGTATTCAGCTCGAACGAACACGGCGAAACGTTGTACCGCTTCTGGACGCCGAGGCGTTGGGAAGGTCAACCGGGCGCTCCGTCCCGCGTAGTGGACCGATGGTGGCACGGCGCCGTGCCCGATGCGCCGACTCCCACGAAAGAGGAGCAAGCGCTGATGGAGGAGTGGAGTCGAGGTTAGGCGGAATGACCTACCGCGAACCGGCGAAGGTCAGTGGCCTACTGAAACCGGCCCTTCGACGACCGGAGCACCGGGCGTGTCCGGGAGCGTCGGCCCGGATTTCTCGGCAATTGCGGAATCGCGCGGGGCCTCAAGCTCCGCTGCGGGGTCCTTCAGCGCATCATCCTGATAGAGAAGCCGTTCGCTCGTGCCGAAGCTGCGGATGATTTCCCGGAATTCATCGAAGCGCGGCACGTTCGGATTTGCCAGATCGGTGAGCTCGAAGTCTCTCGAGATCGATTGAGCCTTGGCGTACAAGTCTCCAGCGAAATCGACACCAGCAATTGCGCTTTCGATCTCGCGGACGAGCTTCGAGGCATCGTGCTTCTTCATCCCGTGCGGGTAGTTTCGGCCGAAGTTCTTTACGGCTCGCTTTAGGCGATCGTCGTTCCTGCTGCGCTCTTCCTCTTCAAACGCGTCTTCCAGTTTGCGAGCGAGCAAACCGAGGAGGGATCCGAAGCGCTCGCGCAAGGCATCGGCGCCCTCAACATCTTCATCGAGCCCTAGGAGCGACACAACCTCACGAGCCAAACCTGCCTTCTCGATGTGCTCGCCTGGAAAGCTCGACGTGTAGCAGCCATCAAGCGCGTTCCAAACCTTCCCGCCGTTATCAGTGACGGCGGCTTCTAGGCTTTCAAGGGTGAAAGCCGACGTGTCAACCTCGGTGAGGTCCGTGAACCGAGCCAAGAAATTCAGTGCCCCGCGTCGGGCTAGAACAAGCGGAATTAGATCTTCGATCTCCTCCACGACAATCCCAGTGTCGAACGTGAGTCCCGATGCCAGCGCCCAGTTGTCAAGACGCACAATGTACTCGTCTTTCAGCACTCGCCGTTTTCGGGCTTCACCCCGTTTGAGAACCTTCTCGGCATCCTTGCCGGCCTTGTCGCCATCCAGCAAGGCGACGCAAGGAGGCTTCACTGAGTCGCGCCCCCTGGCGAGGTAGACCATATAAGGAATTCCGTCCGCGCCTCCAGAGGCGACTACGGTCACGTCATTAAGGTTGAGGACGCCGGCGGTCGTCCTCTCCCTCTTGGCGATGTGAGCTGACACGCCCGCGATCAAGACCTGATCGGCGAGTCCTTCTACAAAAAGATTCTGGCCACCAATGAACGCGGTTTCGGCAACATGGGCACCAAGGGAAGATCTCAGCGGCTCATAGCGATTGTTTGCGGCATCCCTAACGACGCGCGTTCCTTCGTCTTCTGACCCCTTGTCCAAGACTCGAATGCGCTGCGGTGCGTTCTTGTCGATCAGAAAGGGTGAGTGCGTGACATACACCACCTGACTCATAGGGCCGCCGTCCTCCGGAAGCGCGTAGTCGTGCAACACTCGCAGGAGATCCTGCTGGCCGACGCTCGAGAGAAAGGCATCAGGCTCGTCAAGCAGCAAAATGTCCGGCTTCTCATTCTTGAGGCGATGTGCCGTGAGTTGCACAAAATAGCTCAGGAAGAAACGGAGCCCCTGGCTGCGCTCACCAAATGAATATTTGGATGCCGTGCGATCCCGGATGGTGAACGCCAACTCGTGCTCTCGCGCCTCGACAAGGAGGTCGAAGTCGCGGTCTTGAGTCCACCACCGCTGAATGTTGAGGTTCTCCTTGATCGCGGAATTGATGCCTCCGACGATCGCTTCCACCTGACCCTCTCGACCAGATCGAATGGCCTCTCTAAGCTCCGTGAAGGTTTGCTCATCAATCCCGGCCGCATCAACCAGCAGCTGTCGAGCGAGCTCGAACTCCGCTTTGCGTTTGACCTCAGCTTGCACGGTCGCGGGGTCTTTGCCTGCTGTAAGGGACGGATTCACGGCCTTTCCTACGACATCGTCGGTGGCATTCTTTAGACCAAACAGAGTCTCGAATAGGCCGATTCTGTGGCTCCGATCTTGGAGGAGGACTCTTGGCTCTCCGGCCAACTCGGCGATGGAGACGCTGTCTGGAATTGCCAGATTTGTCTTTAGTTCATAGAACGTGGGTAGTGCAGACTCCAGTTTTACAAGCTCTGCTTCGGACAGCGGGATCGCTGCGTCGTCGACCACGAGGAACGGTTCTCCTAGTCCTGGACGGTAGAGCGTGAATTCCCTCACGCCGTCGAGCTGCGGCACTCCGGGAGGGCTAGCTTCTTCCTTCTCGAGCGTGAATGTTCCCCCGAATTCCGGAAGTCGAATCTCCCCTGCCTTCACGGAGTAGCGCTCGCTGTATCTGCAGAAATCCGCTCGCTCAATCGGGCTGCCGGTTAGCGATGCTTTGATCGCTAACAGAAGCTGACTCTTGCCAGCCTCGTTTGCTCCGACGATCGCTGTGATTTCCGGATCGAGGGGAACACGAACAAACGGAAACCATGGATCCGACTCTTCCCAAGCAGCCGGCTCGCTTGCATCTCGTGCCTTGAGTTCGTAGTCGAAGTTGAATGAGCGGAAGAAGCGGACATCGATTCGGGTAAGTCGCATTCCAAGTCCTTCGGGCGAGTTCCTGAGCGCATCTCAGGCACCCAGTTTGGCACCCCCGGCTGACACCCGCGCATGAACTGTGGGCCAGGTCACGCAGAAGAAGGGATACTCAAGGTGACGGACGACAGCCAGCTGCCCCGCTGGTCAAAACTCTCGACCGCTCGCACTCGCCCGCGTTGCTCCCTGAAAATCAGGTGGTCAGCATCTCTGGAAATCGCATTCACCATCCCGGGTCCACAGAAGTACGCAATCCACAGGCGTTCGTCTTTTTCTAGCCGACGAGAGTGGTCAGCATGAATCGACCGGTATCGTCCACGTGCCTTTAGGGACAGTTCGACCTCTACCAATTCCGTCGTATCCCCCCAGGATGCGACTCCATCGGTAGTGTGTCCTCCGCTCAGCGCGTGGTCGCGAGCCCATCCGAATCCTGCCGCGATATACCGACTAGAGACGGTGGCAACGGCCAACTCGTGCCGCATCGTCTGGCGGAAGAGGCGCGGCGCCGCACGCCCGGAAGATTGGTAGGTCGGCCACACGATCTGCCGATCGCGATACACAGGCCGCACCCGCCCCAGATACCCGAGCTCCGCCATCCGCGCGATCCAGTGGTTCGCGCGGCGCACGCTCACCGGGTCGTCGTGGTCGTCCTGGTACGCCGACAGCGCCCACCGGATCGCGTCGACGTCGGCCAGTCTGACCACGTTCATCCAGTCGAGCATTGCTTCATCCCGACTCGTCAGCTGCAGCATCCGTCGCCTCTTTCGCTCTTGATCTCTTGTTCTTCTCTTTTCTGTTCTTCCCTGTCCCACCGCCACTCCTTCACTTCCCAACCTCCCGTGGACAACTTGTTGGGTGCGGGAGGTTGGGAAGCCGGCCCTGCCGGGGACTGGCGGTGGGACAGGGAAGAACAGGGCATTGCCCGTCCCGCGGTACATCCCGATGCGGGACGTACTGCGGGATGCCCCGAGTGAGCCCCTGTGAGGAGCGCACGACTCATGATCGTGAGGCCGAGCATCCCGTCGACCAGACGAATCTTTGTGACTCCGGGACTTCCGAAGTCCGTCGATTCGCGACTCCGGGTTCCCGGCACTCTCGAAGTCCGAACCTCCGCCTTCGCGCGCCTCGCGCGTACTGCTTCTGTTCTGTTCATTCCTGTTCTCTCCTGTTAAAGGGGCAAGCCTGCGACCCCTTGAAAGGCAACAAAGTGGCCCCCTGAGATGGTCGGTGGGCGACCTTCTGCGGGGTCACCAGCCGTCCCCCTGGGCCATCCGATTCGGGAAGGGAATCGGCTCCCGGATGACCGAACTCGACGTACCCGGACGACTCGATTCGAGCAGGAGCTCGTACTCTGCAGGGACTCCGTTGCGTCCGATTCGGACTCGACGGATGAGGCCGGCGTCGACCAGCTCGCGCACGCAACGCTTCACCGCGGTGCGCGCGGCGTCCGAGTCATTGCGCGGTGCGAGGTAGCCGAGAGCGATCGCGGAGGACGCTCGGCCGGCGTAGTAGCGGCGGGGCTCAGCGTCGCCGCGCTTCTCGTCCCAGCACTCGGCCGCCATGTGGAACAGCAGCCGCGCGGCCGGGTTGCCGACGTCGTGGCGGGCCGCCTCGAGCACGGCGCTCTTGACGGCATAGATGCCCACGAAGTCAGGCAGTCGCTCGCGCGGATGCCTCGATCCAGGCGATCACTTCTGACCGCTTGTAGAGCACTGTGCGCGGGGTGGGCTTGTAAAACCTCGGGCCGATGCCGCGGTACCGCATCTGTGAGAGTGCAGCCACCGAGAGTCCGGTGATCTCTTTGACCTCTTCGGCGTGAATGAAATCCTGATCCATAGTTCGCTCCGTCCGTTTCGACAACCCCTGTTGAAACTGGTTGTTGAAATGACGGTAGACATTCTCCGTCGAATTCACAACACGAATCGCGGTAGCCTGTCGTAATGACGGTTCAGAGCGCTGAAGTATCGATTGGAGCACGCATCCGGGCGACCCGGAGAGCCCGCGGGATTCGAACCACCCGCGAGCTCGCGGAGCTCATTACGGGCGCCTCCGTAACCGAGTCGATCATCGAGAACATCGAATCGGGCCGGAAGATCAACCTCGATGTCAGCCAGTTGCTCAACATCGCCATGGCGCTCGAGGTACCCCCGAGCTATCTACTCGCGCCCATCGGTGATCCGAACAGCAGGCTAGATCTCCCGGGCCTGAGTGACGCATTCAGGGGCCTCACCGCAATCCAGTTCGATGCATGGCTTGCCGGGCTGAACACGCCTACATACCCGCGGGGTTCAGCCGCGGCGCGAGCAACTCGGTTGGAGCTGGAGGCGCTCCGCGAACTGACAGAGCTCACGCTCGAGGTCCAGAGACTCGCGGTGTCAATCAAGCTCGAGCGCGACAATCCGAGTGACGTACCGTTTCGGTCGCGGGAGACGTTCGAGGAGCGACTTGCGCTAGCTGAGACTCAACTCGGGCGACTCCACGACTACCTAGTGTCAGCAGGGTGGGATCTGGAGGAGTCGCCAAAGACTGTCATCGGCCTCAAAGATCTCTTCTCACGACCGAGCGTGTTCGACGACAAGGCGGAGAGCAGTTAGCGGTAGCGGATGCTGGGTGTCATTCGAACCCACGCTCGCCCGGACCTGCTGATGGTGAGCTGAGCAGTTCGAGCAGTGCGGGGAGCGTGCGAAGAACATAGGGCGATTCGGAGAAGCGAGAATCAGCGTTCCCTTCCAGGATCCAGGCTTCGAATGATCGCTCGAAGGTGTCCAGGATCACGCGAGTGGCCAGAGCGGCGCTGTGGTTGAACGCTCGACCTAGAGCCTCGATGAGGCTCTCGACGATCGGCAGTAGCGCCTGCAGGAAGCGGCGCTCTGAAGTGAGCAACAGCGGTCCGCTGACCTTTGCAGCGAGCGCCCGCGCCCTCCTATCAGCTCGGAGGGTGACACCCCCTCGATCGATTGGCCATGCCTCTGCGAGGGCTCTCGCGGCACCGACAGATGTGAGCGACTCGCTCTGCGCCCGGAAACGGTCGACTCCCGCCTGAAGACGCGAGGCACATTCCTCAACCAGAGCCGCGTGCACCGCTTCGAAGAGGTCGTCATTGGTAGGGAAGATCTGTCGGACCGCGTACGGATGGATACCGGCGGCTTCCGAGATGTCGTTGACTATCCGGTCATCCAGCTCACCGCCACCCGAGAGGGCGATTCGAGCTGCGGCAACTATCCGCCGTTCTACAGCTCCTCGGTGAAGCGTCGGTCTACCCTGGTGCGAGCCAGTTGTGGCCCCGTCGTGAGCCGCCGACATCACGACCCGCGGCGGAACTGCTCTGCTTCTCGCAGCACGGCGCGCAGTTGCCGCGGCTCGTGCACGAACCGGCCGAGAAACACCCCGTCGGTATCATCACCCAAGTTAGTCAGGGTTCCCGGTCCGGCAGCTCCTCCGTAGATGACGCCGCTTGTGTCAGCCACACCCAGAGTCGCGAGCTGGTCGCGGAGACCACGCTGCACTTCGCGCACATGGTCGAATGGTGCGGCAGCAGGAGCACCGATTGCCCAGACGGGCTCATACGCCACGATGACACGCTTACCTTCCGACGAAGCGCCGAGAGTGCCAACCAGTTGCGCTGCGACCTCGATCGCCGCAGACGCTGCGTTGGTGCGCTCAGCTTCTCCAACGCACACGACCGGGGTGAGTCCGTGCCTGAACGCCGCATTCGCCTTCTGCGCGACGCTGATGTCCGTCTCGTTGTGATTCGCGCGGCGTTCGGCGTGACCGAGGATCACGAAGCGCACGCCCACCTCGTGCAATTCCGCGCCGCTGCTTTCCCCGGTGTATGGACCCGCGGCGTGGGAGGACATGTCTTGAGCTGCGAGGGCCACGCGACTACCGGCGAGTTCGCGCCCGGTGTCGGAGATCGCGACGATCGATGGGGCGACGAAAACTTCGGTCAGCCCGGAGGCGACTGTCTCGAACTCGGAGAGGATGTGACCGATCTCCCCCGCCCAAGCGAGGGTTCTCGCATGGCCGAAGTACGTCTTGAGGTTGATGCCGACGATCATGGCAAAGCGCTCAACACGATGCTGTCTGCTCGTACCGCACGATGGACGCAACCTTCTCCGCGCTGGCGCTTGCAGGGTCGAAACGATAGCCCAGCCACTCGCGCACCAGCCGACGCGCGAGCTCGATGCCGATGACCCGCTGTCCCAAGCACAGCACTTGGGCATCATTGCTGAGAACGGAGCGCTCAACCGAGAAGCTGTCATGGGCGGTGACTGCTCTGATACCCGAGACCTTGTTCGCTGAGATCGCGACACCCAAGCCAGTTCCGCACACGAGGAGGGCTCGATCCGCGTCACCACGAGCGACCATCTGCGCCGCGGCCACGGCGACGGCCGGGTACATCGTGGTGCCGTCCTGCTCGACACCGACGTCGACGACCGAGTCCACCAATGGGTGCAACGAGAGCTCCCCCTTGAGAATCTCCTTGTAATCGAACCCGGCCTCATCGGAGCCGACGACTATTCTCCATCCGGTCATGACGACGTCTCCCTCGCTCGCAGCTCCTTGCGCAGGATCTTCCCGGCTGTGGATTTCGGTATCGCGTCGACGAACTCGACTGCGCGGATCTTCTTGTAGGGAGCCACCCGCTCCGTGACATAGGACATCACGCCGTCCTCATCTAGCTGCGCGTCGGCCAACCTGACGACGAAGGCTTTCGGTATCTCCTCGCCATCGCTATCTGCGACTCCTATCACGGCTGCGTCCGCGATCGCGGGGTTGGCGAGAAGGACCGCCTCGAGCTCGGCCGGCGCGATCTGGTAGCCCTTGTACTTGATGAGTTCCTTCACGCGATCGATGACTGTGAACCATCCGTCCCGATGCATCACGGCAACGTCGCCGGTGTGCAGGAATCCGTCGGCATCGATCGTCTCCGCAGTCGCGTCAGGACGACCCAGATAGCCCAGCATCACGTTGGGGCCCCTGACCCATAACTCGCCGGGAGGTGTCAGACCGTCGGGGCCGAACTCGCCGACTGGGCGGCCCGTCTCCACGTCGACCAGCATGCATTCGATGTTCGGAAGGGGAACGCCAATGGACGCCGCCGGGATGTCGTGGCGTTCCGCGGGCACGGCGTGCGAGATCGGACTAAGTTCGCTCATTCCGTAGCCCTGCAGGATCCGAGAGTTCAGTCGTCGAGCCGCCAGCGACGCGGTCGCACCATCCAGGGGTGCAGCCCCGGAGAAGATGGTGCGCACGCTCGAGACGTCGACGTCGTCAACCATCGGATGCTTCGCAAGCGCGACGACGATCGGCGGCGCAACGAACAGGAATGTGCACCCGTGGCGCTCGATCAGGCTCAGGAAGTCGGCGAGGTCCAAACGCGGCATTGTGACGATCGATGACCGCACCGACAAAGCGAGGTTCAGGAGAACCGTCATCCCATAAATGTGGAAGAACGGCAGTACCGCGAGCACGCGATCGTCGGCCGCGAGATCGATGACGCGCCGGGCCTGCTCCACGTTGGCAACGAGGTTGTGGTGCGAGAGCATCACTCCCTTCGGCAGGCCTGTCGTTCCGGAGGAGTACGGAAGCACCGCGACATCGTGGCGGGGGCTCACTGTTACGCGAGGCGCGGGCCGCCTCTCGGCGAGGAGGTCGTTCATCGTGGTCAATCCCGCCTCCTGCTCGCCAAGGACGATGATGCGACTGCCGTCGATCGCGAGTGTCGTGGTCGCGGCGTCGGCGACGGAGAGGAGCGTCGCGGCGGATATGACCCAGGATGCACCTGCGTCGGTCAGCTGCTTCTCGAGGTCGGCGGAGGTGGCGAGCACGGGCACCGTGGTCACCGTTGCACCAGCGAGAAGGACAGCATGGAACGCGACGACGAAGTCCGCTGAGTTGGGGCTGTGCAGAGCGACCACGGTTCCGCGACCGACGTCTCGCGCAGCCAGCGCTCCCGCCACAGAGTCGATCCGCGATCGCAGCTCGCGGTAGGTCAGCGTGACGTCGGCCGTCGGATCGATGAGTGCGACCCGGTCAAGGTCGGAGTCTTCTAAGCGCGAGAACAGATAGTCGTAGACCGACTCATTAGGAATGTCGATTCGGTCGTAGGGGCTGGTGAACACGGTGGCGTCCTTTCTCACGTCAGGGTTCCGGCGAAAGCGGCGGCCGCGTAGGCGAACGACGTTGCGCCCGGGTCGGCGGACCCGACACCGCGATCGCCATGCACTCGCGCGCGCCCGGTCAGCGCGGAGAGAGCGGCAGTTGCCTGGGCGGCGGAGGTCGCGGCCTGTGCTGCAGCGTCCACGGCGGCGTCCAACACCCCAGAGCTGTGCGCCACGAGTGTCTCGGCGAAGGGGACAAGAGAATCGACCATCGTCTTGTCGCCGGGGTTGGCGCCGCCCACTTCACGCACCGCGTCGGAGGCTCGTGTGAACGCCGAAGCCAGAGCTTCGGTCGTGACCCTCCCATCGGGAAGGGAATCCGCCAAAGTCATTAGGATGACTCCCCACAAAGCGCCCGATGTGCCGCCAGCGGCATCCGCCCAAGCACGACCGGCGAGATCGAGCGCTTCCTTCGCGGAACGCCCCTCGGTCGCGGCATCAGCCGCGGCTTTCGATCCGCGACGCATGCCGATGCCGTGGTCCCCGTCTCCGGCGATTGAATCGAGGTCCCCGAGTTCATCCCCGTGCAGATCCATGGTGTGCGCGACCTCGGTGAGGGCCACCCGTACAGCAGCGAGTGTTGTGAGCCCGCCGGGCGTCGTCGCTGGAGCGAATCGGTTGCGGTTCGTCCGCCGAGCTGATCGGGATGGGTGCGCTTGTTCGACCGGGAGACGCGCAACCTCGACTCCGCGCGAGAAGCCCACCGATGACGCGGGCGCGCTCCACAGACCCTCGAGCTCGTCGTCCAACCACGCGAGTGATAGCGAGACCCCGGCCATCTCGAAGCTGGTCATGAACTCCCCGACCGCTGGGGACACCAGATGAGCACCCGCGAGCTCAAGTGTCTCGGCGACGTCGTTGAAGAAGACCAACAACTCCTCCTGCTTCACGGAACCGAGACCGTTCACGATGACCGCCAACCGCGCACCGGCTAGCGTCGCAGTGTCCGCGACGAGGTGTTCGATGAGTTGCTGTGCGAGTTCTCGCGCGGGAGGCGCCGGCATCTCCGAGAGTCCAGGTTCGCCGTGGATTCCCATACCGATGGCGATGCGCCCGGTCGGGATCGTGAACAGCGGGTCAGCCGCGCCAGGCAAGGTCGCACCCGAGTACGCAACTCCGACGCTCACTACTCGCTCGTTCGCGCGGGCCGCAAGGCGTTCCACAGCATCCACACCATCACCTCGTGCTGCTGCCGCCGCGGCAATTTTGATGACGAACAGCCCGCCGGCGATCCCGCGTCGGCGGTGGGCTTCGGTAAGTGGCGCGCTAGCCACGTCGTCCGTGACGACGACCGTGCGGCAGTCCACGCCATCCGCCCGGAGTCGCTGTTGCGCGATTCCGAAATTGAGAGCGTCCCCTGCGTAATTGCCATAGACAAGGAGGGTTCCGCGCTCGGCTCCGACCTCATCGACGACAGCCTCCACCTGCGCAGCGGAGGGGGAGGCGAACACATCGCCCATCACCGCGGCATCGGCGAGGCCGGGACCGACCAAGCCCGCGAAAGCGGGAAAGTGGCCGGACCCTCCACCGATCACGATGGCTACCTTCGTGGGATCGAGGTGCAGTGTGGCGACACCGCCCTCCACCGCGCGAAGTCGATCTTCGTAGGCTCTGACCAGTCCCGCCGCGGCCTGCTCGCGGAAGCGATCCCTCCCGTTGAGGAGGTAGCTCATCCGAGCGAGCCCTCGAAGCCAGGCAGCAGCACGGTCGACGTCTCCAACCCCGGCCTGATCTGTAGCTTGCGACCCGAACCCGCACGGAACATCTCTAGCGCGCTTTCGTAGTCGTTCAGGGAGAACGCGTGGCTGATCATGGGAACGGGATTGATCACCCCAGCCTCGAACATCTCCACGGCTCGCCCGAAGGTATTGAGCACCGCCATCGTGCCCACGATCGAGATCTCGTCGCGGTACACGCGGAAGGGAGAGTATCCGGCGCGAGCCTCGACGGGCGCGACACCGAAATGCTGAAAGTACCCGCCAGCCTTCACCCGGTTCAGGCCGTCCTCGATGGCCCGGACGTTACCGGTCGCGTCAATGACGACATCCCACTTGTCGCGCGAGGCTTCGTCAGCGGAGCCGAGTGCGTTCTCGATCCCGAGGTCGCGCGCGGCCTGGAGACGGCTCGGGTTCGTGTCGACAATCGTCACACTTGCCGCACCCGCGCGCGGAGCGAGCTGTGCCATGAGGAGGCCCATCGTTCCGGATCCGTAGATGAGGTAGTGCTCTCCCATGCGTCGGGGGAGAAGGTCATACCCGCGGATCGCGCACGCCAGGGGTTCGATGAGGGCCGCCTGAAAGAGGTCGGTCGATTCGCGCAGTTTGTAGACGTTGGCAACTGGCGCTGTGAGAAAAGTCGCAGACGCACCGTCGCTGGCGACAACGCCAAGGCCGTTCCAATTTCGGCAGAGGTTGGAGCGGCCGTTTCGGCAGTACTCGCATTCGCCGCACGTGGTGCTGGGGTTCACCGCGACCGGGTCGCCCACGGAGAGATCTCGCACCTCCGAGCCGAAGGCGACGACGCGTCCGCTTGCCTCGTGCCCCGGTACCAAGGGGTACACGGTTCCTTCGAACTCACCGTCGAAGACGTGTGTGTCGGTGCCGCAGATTCCAACGGCAGCGACTTCGACGACTACTTCTTTGGGGCCGGGAGTGGGGTCGGGTCGCTCGACAAGGTGGAGCGAGTGAGGTGCGTCGAAGAGGACAGCGCGCATGGGGATTCTCCTTAGAACCGATTAGGCGTGGTTGCGGGTGGTGGCGGCGATACTGGAGCGGATCAGACGAGAGAGTTCGAGCGCTCTCACATCGGCACCGCCTGGCGAACTCATGGGGGCCGGGATGTAGCCGAACGCGAGCTCGAGCTGAGGGTCAGCGAACGCCAGGGCGCCTCCGGCACCGTCATGGCCGAACGCGCGGGGGCCGCTGAACGGCATTCGCCCGGTCGGTTTCATGAATCCCAGCGCGAAGGCCATCTCGTCCATCACCACTGTGTCGTGACCCGCCACTTGGGTGCGGGAAATGCGGTCGACTGTAGAACGGGTGACGAACGGCTCACCGACGTGCCCCAGAGATGCTGCGTACAGTCGGGCGAGCCCTCGAGCCGATCCGACGCCGCCCACCGCCGCAACACCCGCACGGCGAATGTCCGGATGATTCGGGCTGAAGCTCGAGTCCACGAGGCTGACGGGCCGGCCGGCACGTCCGAGAGCGGCATCGAGAAGTCCGTCGGCCGGCAGCGCTGGGAGGGGGTCCGGGATGGGCTGGGGCAAGACAGCGCGGTATCGGGCCTCTACTGCCGCCGACGTCCCGAGGTAGGCGTCGATGTCTCGTGGTCGCCGAATTTCCGCGTCGTAGAGCTCTTGCAGGCTGCAGCCAGCGGCGCGGCGCACGAGCTCCTCCATGAGAATCCCGATAGTCAGGGCGTGGTACCCGAACAGTGCTCCGGGCTCCCAGAAGGGCGCTTGGCGAGCGAGCAGCTCCGCACCGAGCCGCGAGTCGAGGACGTGCTCGGTCTCGATCCCACCGTCGATCGCCGGGAGTCCTGCCTGATGGGAGAGGACCTGCCGAACCGTCGTGCCCACCTTGCCGTTCTGCGCGAACTCCGGCCAGTACCGCGACACCACGGCATCCGGATCGAGCACCTGGCGGTCGACGAGCAGCGCGATGGCCAGCGCCGCGATTCCCTTGGACACGGAGAAGAACCCGGTGACGCTGTCGGCTGCGAGATGGTCTCCGCCCCACAGGTCGATGACAACGTCGCCGCCCACATACGCCGTCACTTGAGCGCTGTACCCGGGATCCTCGGCGAGTTGCTGCGAGAAGCGCTCCGCGACTCGTTCGAATCCGGGCGCCGCCACCCAGCCGTGGTTCGCGTTCATGCCGGAACCCTCATGGTCAGGATGGGGAGCGTGAGCGTGACACTCGCCGCATCAACCGTCATGACAGTCGGTGCGGCTGTCGGTGCGGGGTGCCACGGCTGACCCGTGCCCGCGACCTGCACCCGCGGGCGATGCCCAGCGCGGAAGGCGTGCGCCGCCGTGCTGAGCACCATTGTCACGCGGTGCCATTCGTCGCCTGAACCGGTTCCGGCCGGAATGCGGAAGTAGCCGTCGGCGATATTGCGTGATGCTCCGCGGGGATCGACGTCGGTCAACCGGACGAAGAGGTCTTGATCGTGGTCTGCTGGCCGCACGGCGAGATCGACCCGCGCGCGTCCCGCCACGAGCGAGTCCGCCTGTAGTGGATCGGCGTCGAAGAGGGCAACACCGGGATGCGCTTCGCGAGCCCGTTGCGGTGACGAACCAGCGAAAGAGGGATCCAGCCCACGCCCTCCGGCCGCAGCGGGGGGCGTCGCCGGGTCTACCGGGATGTCACACTCCCCGGCTCTGAGATCTGGGAAGCTCGGAGTCAGGGCCCATTCCCGCTCGAGCGTGGCGGGGGGCCAGGACGGAAACTCCCTCCACTGCTCGTCTCCGGTGAAGAGGACTCTGGTGTTCTGCGCCGAGGCGCCGTCGAGCAGAGCGAGAGTCTCGCGCACGAACAGCGGCGGCAGGTCACGGTGGGCGTGCGACCACGGCCCGAACACTAACCGCGGCTGAACGCCCGCGGCTAGCTGGGCCTCGTAATCGGTGAACTGGGCATTGGAGAAGAGGTCGAAGGCCCCTGCCACCTGCAGTACCCGCGGGGTCGAGGCCAGAAGGGCGGTGAGGTCCCACTGCTCCCACGACGGATCCGACGGCGACCCAGCCTGCGCCCACTCCTGAAACTGAGGTTGCGGTGAACCGAAGACGGTCGCGTCCGCCTGGTCGACAGCACCGGCGATCGCCGATCTCACTCGCGCTCCGCGCCGCAACAGAGTGGAGAGGACTCGCAGCCGTGACCACTCCTGAATGCGGAGGCCGTCGAGCCAGGTGAGAGCCGTCTCAAGCCCGAAAACGCCGTCCGGATGAATCACTCGCTTGAAATCGGCCGTGGTGACCGCGAGGGCCACCGTGTCAATTATGAACGTCTCGCTCGCGAGCAGGGCCAGTGCAGTGAAGCCCGTGTAGCTCGACCCGACCAGGGAGATGCTGCGCTCGCCCCATCCCTGTCGGGCGATCCAGGAGAGGAGGTCTGCTCCGTCGTCGATCTCGTCGACCAACGGCCGGAACTCTCCCCCTGAGCCGAAGGTACCCCGACAGCTCTGCACGATCACCGGGTACCCGTGGGCTGCGAGGATCTCGGCGAAGGGCGCCGACCCGGGCCGACCGTATGGGGTGCGCATGATGACTAGCGAACGGCCGGTGTCCGTGTCGGGCCACCAGATGTCGGTGAGGAGCTCGATGCCGTCCCGGGCGGGCACGGAGACCGTGCGGCGAGCGGGGCGGGTGCCCGCCTGAAGGGGAACGCGCGCACGTCGGGCGAGCATCCGGGCCGCGATGCTCACCATCTCAACCCTTCACGGCGCCGGCAGCGAAGGCGTCGATGAGGCGGCGGCGGAGGATCGCGTATGCCACGAAGACCGGAATCACCGACAGCAGAACCCCGGCTGAGAGACGCGCCAGATCGACGTCCGCACCTTGGAAGGCTCCCTCGCTGCGCAAGAGCGGCAACGCAACTTGCACCGTCGCCGTGGCATTGGTTGTGATCACCTGCGCGAATATGTACTCGTTCCACGCCCCGAGGAAGCAGAGGATCGCCACCGTGGTCAAACCCGGGGTGACTATCGGCAAGAGGACGTTGCGCATGCGCTGGAAGCCGTTGGCCCCGTCGAGTTCCGCTGATTCCTCGATCTCCTTGGGTACCGCCGAGAAGAAGGGGATCAACAGTAGGACGGCCAGGGGAAGGTTCATCGCCGCGTAGAAGAGGATCAGGAACACCAGGGGGAACTGGATGAGTCCGGACTTCACCGCGAGCAGATACGTGGGCACGAGTACGGCGAACTGCGGGATGAGAAAAGCCAGAGCGAAGGACACTTGCGAGAAGCGCGCGAAGCGACCGGGGCGCCGAACGATTCCATGCGCTGCGGGAGCCGCCAGCGCGAGCGTCAGGAGGACGGCGGACAGCGCGACGACCAGGGAGTTGATGCCCGCCGGGATCAGGTTGACGGCGTCACTGGCCTCCACGAACTTGTCGAAAGAGAAGCTCGTCGGCCAACTCAGCGGCTGGAGGCTGATCTCCGAGTTGGTCTTGAACGCGCTGACGACGATGTAGTAAAGCGGCACGATGATGAGCGCCGAATACACCAGAACTGGAACGTAGGCGGCGCCGCGCATCACGCGAGCGCGTGGACCCTGAGATCTCATTGGTTAGTCCTTTGTGCGGAACAGCAGTCGGATGAGGCCCATACCCACGAGACCGACGAATAGACCAGCGACACCGATCGCTTGGCTGTAGCCGATGCGGCCCGAGATGAAGGCCTGATCGTAGAGGTAGAAGGACAGCGTCATGGTGGCCGATCCAGGCCCACCGTTTGTGAGTAGTAGGACGGTGCCAGCCGAGCCTAAGAAGAGCCACAGGAACTGGAGCATGGTCATGAGGCCGATGAAGTCTTTCGACATCGGGTACGCGATGGAGATGATCTCCCTCCATACCGATGCGCCGTCGAGACGGGCAGCCTCGTAGACCTCTTCGGGGATGCGTCCCAGTGCGGAGGCAAAGATCACGCCAGTCGCGCCAATGCCCGCCCAGGCCTCCGTCGCGATGACGGCGCCGAGGGCGGTTGCCGGATCTGCAAGCCACAGCCGTTCGAAGTCACCCAGACCGATTGATGAAAGCACCGTGTTGATCGCGCCGTTGGGCTGATAGAGGCCGGTGAACATCATCGCTCGAGCCGACGCGGAGACGATCCACGGCGTGAACAGGATGATCGAGAGAATTCCATGGCCACGCGGCCGGCGGCTGAGGAAGAAACCGAGGAGGAAGCCGAGCGGGATGATCAGGAGTAGGCCCACGACCACGTAGATGACCGTGTTGATGGTGGCAGTGCGCAGGATCTGGTCCTGGAACAGGTAGGCGAAGTTTGCCAAGCCCGCGAACTGCGGTTTAGAGATGAGACCGTTCCACTGGAACAGGCTCAGCACCAGCATGGCGACGAGGGGGCCGACCATGAAAATCGCGTACCACGCCAGCGCGGGTACCACTTCGAGATACTGCCCCACCGCATGGCGGCGTACCGGAGTACGCCGCCATGACGGGGCAGTTGTTACTGCGCTTGCCACGCCTGAACGAGCGTTTCAGTGAGCTGCTCGGCCGAGGTGCCCGTGACGAATGCCTCGGCACCAGCACGGAAGAACGCAGAGGTGACTGCGGGGCTGAGAGCGTTGTACGTCGGTGTGAGAACCGTGGTGTCGACCGGGAGTACCTCCTGCGATTGGATGTTCAGAGCAGGCAGGGCGGCAGCGTCGAGCTCGACGTAGCCGGGCTTCGCGGGCGAGACGTAGCCGATGTTCACGAAGCCAGCCAGGTTCTTGGGCTCGTACATGAACTGGATGAACTTCTGCACAGCGTCAATCTTCTCGGCACCATTGGGGCTGATCCACACACCCGTCGACTGGCCGGCAAATGAGATCGGCTTGTCGACTGGGCTTCCCTTCGACAGCGGGAATCCGCCGAGTTGCACGTCAAGGTCAGGGAAGGCCGTCGCTGCGTTGCCGTAGGCCCACGAACCATCGAAGAGCATCGCCGCCTGGCCAGCGCCGAACGCCGCGACCTGGTCGGGATACTTCAGCGCTGCGGAGTCGTCAGCGAAGACTCCCGCATCGCGAAGTTCGATGAATCCGCTGATGACCTTCTGGCCATCGGAGCCTTCCCAGTCGCCGTCAGCGAAGAGCTTGGAGAGCGCCTCATCGCCTACGACGGAGAGGCCGACCAGAGTGAGGATCGCCGGCGACGGGTAATCCGCTGCCGCGACGACGAAAGGCTGCACGCCGTTGGCGCGGAGCGCATCGGACAGCTTGACCAGCTCATCCCACGTCGTGGGGGGAGAGTCGAATCCGGCAGCCTTGAGGAGGTCCATGTTGTACCACATCGGCCAGTTGTAGCCCTCAAGCGGGAAGGCTTGAACCTGCCCGTCGCTGTTGGTCCATTCGCCTAGGGCGTTCTCGCTGAACACGTCGCCGAGGTCCCAGTCCTTGACGTAGTTGGTCACGTCCACAGTGGCACCGTTTTCGAGCCACGTAGTCGGCTCTCCTACCAGGTTCGTCATCACGATGTCTTGCTCGGTGTCGGCGATGACGGCCTTCCCATAAGTGTTGGGAAGCTCGGTCTGCGCCACGAACTCGTTCTTGACGGTGATGCCCGACTCTTTCTCGAATGCCTCTGACATCGAGTTGAGCCACTGTCCGGCGGGGCTGTCTGCCGAGTAGAGGCTGAGCGTGGTGATCGTCTTGGCGTCGCCCGAAGTGCTTGTCGAACATCCGGTCATCGTGACTGCCAAGGCCGTCACCCCGATAACAGTCGCAAGCTGGAAGCCAATGCTGTTGCGTTTCATTGTGTGGTGTTCCTTTCTCATCGTTGAGGAAATGCGGTGCAGGTGGTGCTTCGCCTGTAGCGATTAGGGCGCGGACGTCTCATTTTGCTTGAGGACGCGCGCGCCGAAAGCGGGCAGGTCGACCGACGTCGCGTGACTGCCACTGAGGCTGACGCGACGAGGTTGGTCCGTCGTATTGAGTACGACGAGGTATTCGTTGCCGTCCGCGGAAACGAGGCGATCGACCATGGTGGTCGGGTCGTCGGTCGTGACCTGAGGAGGGCAGCCAGCGACAAGTGCGAGCGCACTCATCAAGGCGACTAAAGGAGCGTGGTCGACGAACGGGGTGCGTGCGACGAAGAGCTCGAGTGGATAGGTGCACAGGACTAGCCGCCCCTGGCCGACCTCGCGAACGAGAATCGCGGGCCGCCCCTGTGCGTCTCGAGCGACCACGGTCGCACCGTCCTCACGAACCGGCAGCATCGACCGGGCGATCGCAGACCCGCCGACCGGGAAGCGCAAGGTGGAGCCCGAAGCAATATCACCGAAGTCGGCTTCGAAGGTGAGCTCGACAGTGTCCTCGTTGACTGGCTCCACGAGTCCGTAGCGGGATTCGATCGCGATTCCGAACATGGTGTTGGCATTCGGCCACCACCAGCCACGCTGGTTGAGCGTCTCGCCCGCCCCGTAGGAGATCCACACCGTCGAACCCTCCCGAGCTGCCGTCTCCAGCGCCCGGCACCCTGGGGAGGTGATCGCCTTCGCAGAGGGGACCAGCAGGAGCGGTGCGGCGGGGATCTCCGCGTTGTCACGCACGAAGGCCGGCGCCAGATCCGCGAGGCGCGATCCGATGTAGGAGGTAAGAAGTGAATCTCGGATGGCTGGGCTGTCGTCCTCGCTCCAGAAGGGCCGCAGCACGTTGAAGTAGTCACTGATCACAATGGCCGTGGAGCTGTCAGCTCGACTGCAGGAAGGGAGGTCGAGATCCTGCACGACCTCCGCGAACTCACCGAGCACCTCCAAGGCCTGTTTCGGGGTGCCATCGACAGTGGTGAGCCCGAAGGTCAGCTCGAAGGGACGGTGGTCGTAGGGTTCCATCGACTCGAGGTCGAAGTCCGTGTTGTTCCATCCGATCCAGCCGACGACGCCGGCAACGAGGCTGGAGTAGAGCACCTGACGGTAATAGTGGGCGGCGTTCTCGTCCGAGGCGAAGGAACTTGTAACGCCGAACTCTTCAAGAATGACTGGGCGGTCGAAGAGGGCACAGAGCTCAGAGTTGAATGCAGGAATGAGGTTCTGCCGAACCTGGTCGTCGTTCATGTGGTACGAATGCGGCCCGATCCAGTCAACGAGTGGTGCCGTCCAAGACAGGCGGAAGCCGTTGTCCGCTCCCATGACTTCAGCACCCCACGCTCCGTCGCCCAGGGACACCGGCTGGGTGCCTCCGCCTGCTGCCACAGCCGCCACCATGAGCTCCGCCCAAGTGCGAACAACTTCGGCATCAACGCTCTCTGCTGGACCCATGAGACCGCCGCCGCCACCGTACAGAGGCATTTCGTTGGAGATCAACCAGCCTGAGACCGCGGGGTGGTCGGCAAACCGCTTGACCATCTCTGTGATGAACCAGGCTTGACGGCCGACCATCCACACGTCGGAGTAGAGGTCTCTGCCTGCACGCCAGGACGGGTCCCAGTTCTGCCCCGACATGTGGCCGACGATGAATGTCGGGATGGTTGTCAGGCCGTGCTCGAGGTGCTGGTCGAGGAAGCGACGATACGCAGCGCACTTCTCTTCGTCGATTGTGTAGGGCTCGGGCTGGAAATCCGGCCAGAAGAAGAAGCTTCGCGTCACGTTCAGGGAATGACGGGCAAGGACGGCAAGTTCCTCGCCGACAACCACGTCATCGTAGGAGCGCCACATGAAGGGGCCTCCTACGCGCGACCAGAAATTCACGCCGACCCAGGTGGGGTTGAAGGGCGCCATGGGGCGGGAGATCGGCGTCGTTGCCATCGGAACCTCTCGGGATCGGGAGTTGGTCCCACGATAATAACCCAAATTGGCTCACGTGCAACATTTTCGCTAAATCTAATGTTCTACACTCGCCCTATGACTTCTGGGCAAGCGCGTGGACCGTATGCCAAGTCGGCCCTGCAACGGCAAAATATCCTCGCTGCGGCTAGGCGGGTCTTCGCACGTCTCGGTTATAACGGGTCGTCCATGCGTGGCATAGCCGAGGAGGCCGGGATCACATTCACGGGGCTCCGTCACTACTTCGGCACGAAAGACGAACTCCTGATTGCCGTGCTCGAGGAGCGCGACCGCGAGCACCAGATACGGCAAGCGGACATCCACGGCATCGACTTGCTCGACGGCCTCGCGGACCTGCTCGAATCTGTGCTTGCAGAACCTGGCATCACAGAGGTGTTCACCACCTTGTCTGGCGAAGCCGTCGGCCAAGATCATCCTGCGCACCAGTTCTTTACGGAGCGGTACCGTCGGGTGCGCAGTGACTTCGCCACTGAACTGAATAGCGCTCGAACCACGGGAACGCCCTTGCCCATTGCGGCCGAGAGCGCCGCGATGATCTTGGTCGCCGCGATGGACGGCCTGCAGCTGCAGTCTCTGCTCGACCATGAGATCGATGTGCGAGCTGCCTTCGATGACCTTTTGGGCTTGCTCCGCGGGCGCGACGCTAGCCCGTCACCGGTCGCAGTAGCGTCCGAGGGGTCGCACACCTAAGGCCGTCAACGTCATTTCCGGATCGCGCTCTCCAAAAACGGATTGCGACGACGGCGAACACAACGACCCAAGACCGGCTGCCGCTGGATCCGTGAAAGCGACAGCCGGTCGTCATGCCCGCACCCTCAATCACACAGCTGCCGCTTCGCCGGGGTGGCGGCCGAGGTCTGGGGCGTGGGAATTGTCCTTGAGCGGATGTTTCCATCACTCGACATTCGGGTCAATCCCCTGTCCTGGTCGATCGACGATGCCTCGATGCATCACAATCAATCGGCACCCTTGTGATAGCCCTCCGTGCCCACATTTTGCCCACAAACGCCCGAAATTCCGTGTTATTTCGTGTTGCCGAAATCGGTCAAGATCCTTGATTTTCCGGGGTTTCTGGGACCATACAAGTGCCAGTGTGATGCCGTCAATCAAACTTTTAACCCGCGGGTCGTGGGTTCGAGCCCCACCGTGCCCACCACGCAGGACCTCGGCGCTACCGCGCAACCGCAGGCCGCCTACATCGTCACCGCAGAATGCCCAACTCCCGGGCCTTCGCCACGGCCCCCGTTCTCGACGTGACATCCAGCTTCGAGAAGACGTGCACGAGGTGGGACTTCACAGTCGTCTCGGAGACGAAGAGTGCGTCCGCTATCTCCTTGTTCGAGTGGCCGCTGGCGACGCGCTCCAGCACGTCGATCTCGCGACGACTGAGCGCGACGTTCGGTGTGCGAAGTCGGTTGAGCAGCCGTCCCGCGATCGCGGGGGCGAGGGCGCTCTCACCGGCGGCCGCCGCCCTCACGGCTGCGATCAACTCGTGGGGCGGGGCATCCTTCAACAGGTAGCCGCTTGCTCCCGCCTCGATGGCGCCGATGATGTCGCCGTCCGTGTCGTAGTTAGTGAGCACGAGCACATAGGGCGGGGCATCGAGGGCCCGGATGCGGCGCGTGGCGTCCGCGCCTGACTCCGTCGAGCCGAACTGCAGGTCCATGAGCACGATGTCGGGGTTGTGCTGGCGCACGGCGCTGACGGCCTCATCCGGAGTCGCGGCGTCGGCGATCACGGTGATTCCGGGTTCCGGTTCGAACAGCGCGCGCAGCCCGGCGCGCACGACCGGGTGGTCATCGGCGATCACGACGCGGATCATCCCGGCTCCTCCACGCTCAGAACTATCGAGAGCCGGGTGCCGCTCCCCGGCACGGTCTGGATGGAGAGGGTGCCGCCCAGCTGGTCGACTCGCTCGCGGATCGCGGTGAGGCCGAACGAGTCGGAGACGCCGGCCTCGCGGTCGGCAAGCACACTGGCCGCATCGAAGCCCGATCCGTCATCCTCGATCACGAGCTCGACGGTCTGTGCATCCCGCGCGATGGTGATCGTGGCCGTGTGGGCCCGCGCGTGCTGGAGGACGTTGGCCATGGCGCCTTGAGCTATCCGGAGGAGCGCGGCCTGCACCTGCATGGGTACCTCGAGCGAGTCGGAGACCCGCACCTGCACGTCGAGGTGGTCGCTTCGCCACTGGGTGTCGGCGAGTCGGCGGAGCGCCGCGGCGAGGCCTCGGTCGGTCAGGGGCGCCGGTGACAGCTCGCGGATGAACCGCCGGGTGTCAGCGAGGTTGCCGGCGGCGGTCTCGCGAGCGAGACGGATGTGCTCGACCCCCGCCTGCGCGGGGTCAGCTCGCTCCGCCGCGTGGAGCAGCATCTGGATGCTCGACAACCCCTGCGCGACCGTGTCGTGGATCTCTCGGGCGAGCCGGGCGCGCTCCGCCAGCACGCCGGAGGCGTGCTCGGTGACGGCAAGCCTGTCGCGCGTGGCGATGAGCTCTGCCATGAGCAGCTCCCGCTCGGCAGCTTCGCGGGCGAGCGACTGATAACCGAGACCGATCAGGACGGCCACCCCGGCTCCGACGAGCGGGCCGACCACGCCTCCGATACTCCAGCCGCCGTGCAGGCCCAGAGCCACGATCGCGGCCGCCACGGACAGCACCACGGCGAGGGTTCCCCACGGCCGGGGCAGCAGATGGAGGTAGAGGAAGAAGAGGGGAAAGACCAGGTATGCCGCCTCCGGAATCAACCACACCAGGACCAGCCACTGCACGGAGAGCACGAGAAGCCAGATCAGCGCGCCCGCCCCCGGCAGCCTGGGACGGCCGGCCCCGGAGGCGGGGCGACTCGCGAGGTAGCCACCGAGGCCGTAGCTGAGGAGCAGGAGAACAGCGAGGGCGATCACGGCCGGGCTCGACGTCGTGGCGACGATGATCGCTCGGCCGATGACGAGGGCGACAAGTCCGACGAACAGGATGTGCAGGCCCGCACGAAGCCCCCGGAATACCGAGGTGAGCGGGGTGTGGGCCATGTTCCGGCCAGCCTATGTCGCCCGCGCGGATGGGGCATCCATCGAAAGTGCGAGCGTGCCTTCCTCCTTTCCTTGCCGCAAGAGCGTCCCTGCGGGCGATGACCGCAGGAGCCCGGCCCGGGAGGGTGGGAGATGCCGCCGGACGCATCCGGGGCAGGAAAGGACCATCATGTTCGTCGCCTGGCGCGACCTGCGCTTCGCGAAGGGCCGATTCGTTCTCATCGGATCGGTCGTCGCACTCATCACCCTTCTCGTGGGGTTCCTCAGCGGTCTGACGGGCGGACTCGCCGCCCAGAACATCTCCGCCGTGCTGTCGCTGCCCGCCGACCAGCTGGTCTTCGCCACCGGGTCGGACTCCGATGAAGCCAGCTTCTCCGACTCCCAGCTCACCAGCGCCCAGGCCGAGGCGTGGTCGAAGGCTCCCGGCGTCTCCAGCGCGAGCCCGATCGGGATCACGCAGACCAGGGCCGAGACGGGCAGCACCCGCGCCGCCGTCGCGCTCTTCGGAGTGGAGCCGGGATACGACGCCGGAGCCCCCTCGAAGAACGGGGTTCTGGGCCTGTCCGTCGCCGCGGCCGACAGCCTCTCGGCTGAGGCGGGCGACACCGTCACGATCGCCGGCACCGACTACCGCGTCGAGGTGGTCACGGGAGACTGGTGGTACAGCCACACCCCCGTCGTGCAGATGACCATCGACGACTGGCGCGCCTACTCGGCCGCCACCGGCTCCCCCGACGCCTTCGCGACCGTCCTCGCCGTGAAGGGCACGCCCGACTGGGCGGCAGCCAATGAGGCGGCGGACACGGTGTCCCACCCGCCCGTCATGGCACTCACGGCGATCGGCGCGTTCCGCTCCGAGATCGGATCGCTCCTGCTGATGGTCGCGATGCTGTTCGGAATCTCCGCCCTCGTGATCGGAGCGTTCTTCACCGTCTGGACCATGCAGCGCCGGGGCGACATCGCCATCCTCAAGGCCCTCGGCGCGTCGACCCCGTCGCTGATCCGGGACGCTCTGGGCCAGGCGCTCGTCGTACTGGTCGTGGGGGTGGGCATCGGAATCGGTCTGGTGGCGCTTCTCGGGATGCTCGCCGGCACAGCCCTGCCGTTCATCCTCAGCCCGCTGACCACCCTGCTGCCCGCCGCGATCATGATCGCCCTCGGATTGGCCGGGGCAGCCTTCGCCCTCCGTTCCGTCACCACCGCCGACCCCCTCACCGCCCTCGGGAGCAACCGATGATCAACCTCGACAACATCACCCTCACCTTCGCCGACGGCGACGGCCGCATCACGGCTGTCGACCACGTGACCATCGCGGCGCACCCCGGCACGGTCACGGGCATCACCGGCCCCAGCGGGTCGGGCAAGTCCAGCCTGCTCGCCGTGGCAGCCACCCTCATCCGCCCCGACTCCGGCCAGGTGCTGATCGACGGGACTGATGCGGCGCAGCTCAGCGCCCCCGAAGCGAGCGACCTGCGCCGCGAGAAGGTCGGCATCGTCTTCCAGCAGTCGAACCTGCTCCCCTCGCTCACCGCGCACGAGCAGCTCACCGTGATGAACGAGCTGGGCCTGCGAGGCTCGCGGTCGCGACGGGCGACGACGGATGCCCGTGCCCTGGAGCTGCTCGATGCAGTGGGTCTAGCCGACCACCGGGACAAGAGGCCCCACCAGCTCTCGGGCGGTCAGCGCCAGCGCGTCAACATCGCGCGCGCCCTCATGAACGATCCCAGCGTCCTGCTCGTCGACGAGCCCACCAGCGCCCTCGACCAGGAACGCGGGGCCAGCATCATCGAGCTCCTGCTCGGCCTCACCCGCGAGCTGAGCACCTCGACGCTCCTGGTCACGCACGACCTGGTGCACCTCCCCCGCATGCACGCCCTCGTCCACATGACCGACGGCCGCCTCACCGAGTCGAGCCTCGACGCGGCCTAGGTCACGACGCCGGTGAGGCTGCCTCTCGCTCGATGTGGCTGCGGGCATGCGCGACAGCGGCATCCAGATCGGTGAACAGGTGGTTCTGGTGGCGCAGTGAGGAGAGGACGCCCACGTGCCGCGCCAGCTCCAGGTGCGCAGGCTGAATCCCCTTGAGGAGCACGGTGATGCCGCGCCGCTCCAGGCCGGTGATGATCTCGCTGATCACACGCGCGCCGGTGGCATCCATCACCTGCAACTGGGAGAGCCGAAGTACCACCACCGACACCGAGGTCACGCCGGTGACCCGCTCCAGGATCCGGTCTGCCGCACCGAAGAAGAGGGCGCCGTCCAGGCGGAAGAGCGCGATGCGCTCGTCTCCGGGATGCACCGGCAGCGGCAGCTCCTCCCGGTGCACGCCCCCCGAGCGCGCCAGAGTGCGCAAGGCGAAGAACGCGGCCACGGCGATCCCGATGCCGACCGCGACGATCAGGTCGACGGACACGGTGACGACCGCGGTCAGGGCGAACACGATCGTGTCGGCCCGGGTGGAGCCGACGACCATGCGCACGGTGGAGAGGGAGACCATGCGCGCCGCGGTGACCATGAGGACTCCGGAGAGCGCCGCGAGCGGCACCTGCGAGATCACTCCGGTGGCGAAGTAGACCACGCCGAGCAGAACCAGTCCGTGGGTGATGGCTGCGACGCGCGTACGCCCGCCCGATCGCAGGTTGACGGCGGTGCGGGCGATCGCCCCGGTGGCGGGCATCCCGCCGAAGAGCCCCGAGGCCACCGACGCAAGGCCCTGGCCCACCAGCTCCCGATCGGCGTCGTACGGGCCGGTGTCGGAGATGGACGAGGCGACCCGGGCGGACAGCAGGGATTCGATCGCCGCCAGGGCCGCGACAGTCAGCGCGGGCCCGACCAGCTGCGCCAGCACGGCCGGGTCGAGATCGGGCAGCCGGGGGGCGGGAAGAGCGGAGGGCAGCGCTCCGATGCGCGCAAGGGGCAGCGCGAGGAGGGTGGCGACAACGGAGACCAGCACGATCGCGATGATGGAGCCCGGCAGCTGCTTGTGGATGCGCGGGGCGAGGATCATGATCGCCGCGACGACCGCGACGACGAGAAGCGGCCAGAGCACCGTCGACCAGTCCACCGCCGCGAACGACTGGACGGCCGCGACCACCGCGTTGCTGCTCGGCCCGGGATGGGAGCCCACGGCAGCCGGAACCTGCTGCAGGAAGATGATGATGGCGATGCCCAGAGTGAAGCCCTCGATCACCGGCCAGGGGATGTAGGACACCACTCGGCCGAGCTTCGCGGCGCCGGCGACGAGCACGACCAGGCCGGCCATCACGCTGACGATGGCTACCGCCCCGACGCCGTGCGCCGCGACGATCGGCCCGAGGACCACGACCATGGCACCCGTGGGCCCCGACACCTGGATGTTCGAGCCTCCGAAGACTGCCGCGACGATGCCTGCCACGATGGCGGTGACCAAGCCGGCCTCCGCCCCCGCGCCCGAGCTCACGCCGAACGCGAGCGCCAGCGGGAGCGCGACAATGCCCACGGTGATTCCGGCGAGGAGATCGCCCCGCCAGGTGCGCTTGACCGAGCTGTAGTCGGCCCAGCGGGGCAGCAGTGATCGCACGTAGCGGGAGGCTCTCATGACGTCACGGTGGAGGCCAACTGCTGCTGGGTGGTCTCGAGGATGTCGATCAGGAGGGAGCGCGAGACGGCCAGCAGGTCCGCCACCTGCGGATACGCCAGGCGGTAGAAGACCTGGCTGCCCCGCCGCTCCGCAATGACGAGGTTGTGCCGCCGCAGCACGGACAGGTGCTGGGAGAGGTGCGACGCCTCCGTCCCGGTGTCGGCGAGCAGATCGGCGACCGAGATCTCGGGATGCGCGGAGAGGACCTCGAGCACCCTCACGCGGATCGGGTGCGCCAGGCCCTTGAACAGATTGGCCTTGACTTCGTAGAGGGGTCGCTGGGAATCGGTGAACTGGGCCAGGGCGCCACCATTACGCGAATTCATAAATTCATCATATCGTTCAATGCGGGCGCCCAATCCTGAGAGCCTTCACATCTCCCATGCAGCAACCATGGGCTTAACTCGAAGCTTGCGGGTCGACAGTGAGTCCGCACGCACTCGAGAGTCGAGCCCGCGGAAGGGGAACCAGATGACCGTCCTCGCGGCGCCATCGGTTCCCAGCACCTCGGCTCGCGTCGTGAGCCGCCGGCCCGCCGTCATCCTCGGGGCAATTGCAAGCCTGGTGGGATTCCTCGGCTCCTGGATTCCGTCGTACTGGGGCGACGAGGCCGCCAGCGTGATGTCCGCGACCCGCTCGTTGCCGAGCCTGCTCTCCGAGCTGTCGACAGTGGACGGCGTTCACGGGGTGTACTACGCCTTCCTCCACGTCTGGACCTCTTTCTTCGGCACCTCCGAGCTGGCGACGCGCCTGCCCAGCGCGCTGGCGACCGGGGCGATGGTCGCAGGCACGGTCGTGCTGGCCCGCCACTTCGACGGCACCCGGCTGGCGGTGATCGCCGGTGTCGTCGCGATGGTCCTGCCGCGCACGACGTGGATGGCGACCGAAGCCAGGTCGTACGCGATGGGCGCCGCCGCGGCGGTCTGGCTGACCGTGGCGCTCGTCACGCTCCTCCGCCGGCGGCCGACGACCGGGTGGTGGGTCGCCTACGGTGTCGCCGCCGCCGCGAGCGTCTACCTCTTCCTCTACCTGGGGCTGCTCGTCGCGGTCCACGGGGCCTACGTGCTCCTCACGCAGCGCGACACGATGCGCAGGTGGCTCGCGGGCGCCGGAGTGGCAGCCCTGCTCGCCGCCCCGATCGTCCTGATCGGCTACCAGCAGCGGGAGCAGATCGACTTCCTCTCCCGCCGCAACTACACGACAGCCCCCAACATCCTCATCGGCCAGTGGTTCGGCTCGCTCCCGGTCGCGCTGCTCTGCTGGTCGTTGATCCTGGTGGCGATCGGGCTGATGCTCCGGCGCCGGCGCGACCGGCGGCTCGGCGTGCTCGCGCTGGTGTGGCTGGTGCTGCCGACGGCCGCCCTGCTGGTGGGCAGCGCGACCGTGATGCCCACCTACAACGTGCGGTACCTGACGCTCAGCACCCCGGCGGCCGCGATACTGGTCGCCCTCGGCATCAACGGGCTCGCACGCCTGCCCCGGACCAGCTGGCGGCGCATCGTCACGGCCTCGGCCATCACCGCCGCACTCGTCGCCCTGTGCATCCCGGTGTATCTCGGCCAGCGGACGCCCTGGGCCAAGGACGGCGGCAGCGACCTGCGCCAGATGGCGGAGTTCATCCAGTCGAACGCCCGGCCGGGCGACGCCGTCGTCTTCGACCAGGCCACGAAGCCCTCACGAGACCCGCGGTTGGCGCTGCGGCTCTACCCGAACAGCTTCGAGGGGCTTCGGGATGTCGCGCTCGTGACGCCGTTCGACGAGACCGACGGGCTCTGGGACAGGGTCAGGCCCCTGAACGAGTCGGGCGTCGAGCTGGCGGACTCCCGCGAGGTGTGGGCAGTCGAGCTCGCTAGCGGTTCCGAACCTCCCACTGACGTCTCCTACCTCCAGGCGCACGGCTACCGGCTGGACTCCACAACTCTTATCCACCGCACCACGATCTACCACCTCATCAGGGAGTGACCATGTCCGACCGCACCCTCGTCGTGCTTCCGACCTACAACGAGAAGGACAACCTCATCGACACGGTCAGCCGCATCGGAGCCAGTGCGCCGCACGTCGACATCCTGGTGGTCGACGACAACTCCCCGGACGGCACCGGGCGGCTGGCCGACGACCTCGCGCTGGTCAACAACCACGTGCACGTGCTCCATCGCGCCGGGAAAGAGGGGCTCGGAGCCGCCTACCTCGACGCCTTCCGGTGGGCGATCGCGGCCGGCTACGAGGTGGTCGTCGAGTGCGATGCCGATGGCTCGCACCATCCCGAAGAGCTCCACCGACTGCTCGACGCCCTCGACACCCACGACCTCGCGATCGGCTCGCGCTGGGTGCACGGCGGCAGCGTCGTCGACTGGCCGCGCTCCCGCGAGCTGCTCTCGCGCGGCGGCAGCGCGTACGCGCGCACGCTGCTCCGCCTCCGCCAGCGGGACGTCACCGGCGGCTACCGCGCGTTCCGCGTCGGCGCTCTCGAGGCGATCGGGCTGGATGCGGTGACCAGCCAGGGCTACTGCTTCCAGATCGAGATGCTGTGGCGCGCCAATCGCGCCGGGCTGCGCATCGCGGAGGTCCCGATCACGTTCACCGAGCGCACCCTCGGCGTCTCCAAGATGCGCGGGATGATCGTGCTCGAGGCCATGGCGCGCGTCACCCTCTGGGGCGTGCAGTCCGTCTTCGGTCGTCGCTCCTCGGCGCAGACCGCGCCGGAGCCCAGCCGTGTTTAGACGCCGGGCCAGGGATCTCGCGCGCGATCTCGTGCGGTTCGGCACGGTCGGCGGCCTCGGGTTCCTCGTCGACATCGGGCTGTTCAACCTGCTGCGCCTGTCGGTGCTCACGGGAAGCCACCACGGCGCACCGCTCGTGGCGAAGACCATCTCGGTGCTCGCCGCCATCGCCGCGAACTGGGCGGGCAGCCGCTGGTGGGCGTTCCGTGATCGGCGGAGCGGGCATCCCGGTCGCGAAGCGCTCGCGTTCTTGGCCATCAGCCTCGCCGGCAGCGCGATCTCGCTCGCGTGCCTCGGCCTCACGCACTACGTCTTCGGCTTCACCAGCACGCTCGCCGACAACATCTCGGCGAACGTCGTCGGCCTCGCGCTGGGCTCCGCGTTTCGGTTCGTCGCGGTGCGCTACTGGATATTCGGCCGCGCTCCGCGAGCGACTACGGACACCGCACAAGTGCCCGTCGTCGCCGCGTAGTCCGAAGCCCAGCTACCCGATTCGCGCCTCCCACGCGGCGCGCGCACCGGACTCGCCGATGATCACGACGGTGACGACGGAGCCGACCACGACGACGGCAATCGCGACGATGAGTGCGACGGTAATGGCGATGCGCACCGGCCGCGAGGTCACGGTGCGGGCGAAGCGGCCCTCGCCGGTGAAGAAGCGGTACCAGGCCCAGTGCGCGAGCGCCACGATGAAGACCGCGATCACCCAGGGCAGCAGGTCCTTGCCGAGGTGGGCGTGCACCTCACTGAGAGCCGACTCCTGCACCTGCTCTTCCAGCGCCTCACCGGCCTCGGTGGTGATCGGCACGCTGATGAGCGCGGAGAGCGCGAGGATGGGCGTCACAACCCCCAGCCGCCTTCGCGCCGCGGGCCAGGCCGCTGCCAGCGCGAGGCAGATCGCGGTCAACGGCACGATGATCACCACGAAGTGCGTGAGAAGCACGTGCAGGGGCAGTCCGTTGAAGAGCCAGTCCATGAGAGTCCGTTCCTGGTCGATGTTGGGAAGCGTCTCAACACTGGCGGCTCTCGCCTGTGCTGGGCTGCTGACGCACGGCCGCAATGGTGAGGGTTCTCACACGTTCGGCCTCTGGCCCCACTGTGCGCGCGTGCCCTCGGCCCGCCCAGTGCCATACGTCCCGTGGCGCGCGCCGCACCTAGACCGCCGGGACCGTCTTCCGCATCACCGTCTTGCTCTTCCCGATGTGCCGCTCGAACGTGAACCCGGCCTTCTCGAACATCGCCCGAGTGCCGTTGTGAAGGAACGACGACGACGTCCTCTTCCCCTCAACGAGCTCGTTCGGGAACGAGACGACCTCTCCCCCTCCAGCCTTGCCGATGAGCTCGAGCGCGCCGGCGATCGCGTCGTCACCGTCGAAGACGAGCGCGGCGTGGGCGACGCCCTCATCCACCAGCCGCTGCTTGAAGGTCGGCCCGTCGTAGTCGTGCTTGACGGTCTGCTCGGTGTCTCCGTGGAAGTAGGAGCAGTAGCATCCGCCCCACACACCGTTGTGCTTTTGCGCGAGCGCCAGCCACGCCGGGTACGTCTCGGCGGTGAGGGGCTTGATCTCGTGAGGAGCCACGGGGCCAGTCTGCCCACTGTCCCGGCCCGCCACAATGCCCGGGCGCTGGTCGGCATCGGTGCCGTGTGCGAGACTGCCGCACGTGACCGATCACCGCATGCTGCTCGACACCGCCGCCCTCTACTTCCGCGCGTTCTACGGGGTGCCCGACACGGTCCGGGCCCCCGACGGCCAACCGGTCAACGCCGTGCGCGGGCTGCTCGACATCATCGCGAAGCTCGTCACCGAGTTCGAGCCGGCCGAGCTCGTCGCCTGCTGGGACGACGACTGGCGGCCCCAGTGGCGCGTCGCGCTCATCCCGTCGTACAAGGCGCACCGCGTCGCACAGGAGACCCCGGCGGGCTCCGTCGAGGAGGTTCCCGACCTGCTCTCGCCGCAGGTCCCCGTCATTCGGGAGGTGCTCGGCCTGCTCGGCGTCCCCGTCGTGGGCGCGCCTGACCACGAGGCCGACGACGTCATCGGCACGCTGGCCAGCACATCCGGGATTCCCGTGGACGTGGTCACCGGAGACCGCGACCTGTTCCAGCTCGTCGACGATGCCCGGGCCGTGCGCGTCATCTACACCGGCCGCGGCATGTCGAATCTGGAGGTCCTGACCGACGACACTCTCCGCGCCAAGTACGGCATCGCACCGGCCCAGTACGCCGACTTCGCGGCCATGCGCGGTGACGCCTCCGACGGCCTGCCGGGCGTCGCGGGCGTCGGCGAGAAGACCGCCGTCACGCTGCTGACCACCTACGGCAGCCTCGACGGCATCATCGCCGCCGCGGCGGACCCCGACTCGGGCATGGCGCCGCCGGCGCGCGCCAAGATCCTCGCCGCGGCCGACTACCTGGCCGTCGCCCCGAAGGTCGTCGAGGTGGTTCGGGATCTGGCCCTGCCCGAGTTCGACGCGCGCATCCGGCCCGTAACCGCCGCCCACGAGGCCAAGCTCGAGGCGCTCTCAGCGACGTGGGGCCTCGGGGCGTCGCTCGAGCGCGCTCGGACTGCCCTGGCGAGCCGCTAGCCCGGCGCTCACGAGCGCAACGTCGGCGCCGCGCCTTGTCAGCGCGCGGCGAGCCGCTGCACCTGCCCGGCGTGCAGGTCGCGGACCCACTCCCAGCCGGGCCGGTCGAGCCGCGGGTCGTCGGGCTCGCGGGCGTCCCGGAGCGCCTCGACGTACGCGCGGTCCAGCGCGATGCGGGCACGGAGGTCGCTGCCGACGGAGCCGTGGCCCGGGATGACGACGTCCGCGCCGGCCGCGGCATCCTCGAGCACTCGCAGCCCCGCCAGGTAGTCGCCGATCGGGTCCGGGGACATGGCGTTGAGGATGGGGACCAGGATGTCGGAGAGCATGTCTCCCGCGATCAGCACGCCGCTCGCCTCGACGAGCAGGGCGGCGTGGCCCGGCGCGTGGGCTGAGTGCTGGAGCATCCGGACCACGGGCCCCTGCCACGGGACCTCCACCGCGTCGAGGCCGGTGATGCGGCCGAACAGGTCGTCGAGCGGCACCAGGCCGACGAGCTCCTCGGGCAGCATGCCGCCGACGAAGTCCCGCCAGTTCTCGTCGGCGAGCCTGCCCCCGATGACGGTCGCGCCGAGGGCGGTGCCGTAGCGGGGCGCGGTGCCGAGGTCGGCGTGCCAGAGCAGGTGGTCCCAGTGGGGATGCGTGGAGAACCCGGCCACGACGGGGAGGCCGCGCCCGCGCAGGTCGGCGGCGAGCCCCGCGAGCTCGTCGGTGCGGACCCCGGCGTCGACGAGCAGCACGCCCCCATCGCCCACCACGGCCACCGCGTTGCTCTGGAGGAAGTCGCTCTCGTGCACGAGGACGCCCTCCGCGACCTCGCGCAGCATCACCGCGCCCATCGGTGCCTCCCGTCGTGATTGCGTTTGGCAACCAGTATTCCCCGCGCACCATCTCGATTCCTAGCGGGATCCGGCGGTAAGTGCGAGAATCGCTCACATGGATGCCCCGGGCAACTTCGGCGCGGTCGACGGCAGTCGACCGCCCTCCCTGGAGCGGGTGAGTGACCGGACGTACCACCGCGGACTCGTCGCGAGCCTGTTCGTCGGCGACGTGCTCGCCGGTGCCTTCGTGCTCGTCCTCACTGTCGTCTCGGGCTTCAGCCTGTTCGAGGCCGCGGGACCGTCCACCACGGTGCCCCACGACTTCGTGCTCTACTGGATCGTCGTCGCCGTGCTCGCGCTCCTCTCGTTCGGCATCATCTGGAACGTGCGCGCCGAGACTCGAGCGGGGCGGCCCTTCCCGCTCGGCACGTTCGTCTTCGTGCTGTCGCTGTTCCCGCTCGGGTTCGGCATCGCCATGCTGACCTGGACGAAGGGCTGAGGCGACCCTGGGCGGAACGCGCAGCTTGACGCGGCCCCACGGTGGGGAAACACTAGCGAGATGGACTGGGCGGGGGATCTGCCGGGCGCAGCCGCCCGGGGCGAGCTCGTCGCCTACTTCCAGCCGCAGATCGACGTCGCCACAGGCCGGATCTCGTCGGCCGAGGCACTCTGCCGGTGGAACCATCCGACGCTCGGCCCGATATCCCCGGTCGACTTCATCGCCGCCGCGGAGGAGTCGGGCGCGATCCACGAGATCGGCGCGTTCATGCTCGAGCAGGGGTGCGCCTTCGCGAGTGACGAGAGGCTGGCGGGCATCCAGGTCGCCATCAACGTCTCCGCCCTTCAGCTGGCCGAGCCCGACTTCAGCGCGCGGGTCATCGACGCGTACGAGCGGTTCGGCCTCGAACCCGCGCAGGTCACCGTGGAGCTCACCGAGTCACGGCCGGTGTCGGACATCCCGGACGCCGTCGCCCAGCTCGCGCGCCTTCGCGACCTGGGATGCGGCATCTCCATCGATGACTACGGAATCGGCCACTCGTCGGCGAAGCAGTTGAACGCGCTGCCCTTCACGGAGTTGAAGATCGACCAATCGCTCATCCGGGAGGACACCGAGGAGACCTGGACGCGCGTCGCCACCCTCGTGGCCGTCGTCCGCCAGAAGGGCATGCGCATCGTCGCCGAGGGCGTGGAGACCCGCGAGCAGTACGAGCGCATCCGCGACTCGGGCTGCGACCGCGCCCAGGGCTACTACTTCGGGATGCCCCTGCCGCGGCACGAGTTCGAGGCGTACTACGCCGCCAACCAGCGCACCGCGCTCCCGCGCCTCGCGCGTCCCGCCAGCCGCGCGCTCGCCGCCGTCGGCCTCCGCAACCTCGAGGATCTCGCCGGCCACCCGCGCTCCGAGATCGTCGCTCTTCCCGGTATCGGCGCCAAGACGATCGCCGCACTCGGCGCCGCACTCGCGGCGGTCGGGCTCACCTTCGCGGAATAGTGCCGACGAAGCCCACGAGCGTCGGCAGGTAGTCGGGAACGAGCACCTCGGTCTCCGGGCCCTGCAGCCGGTGGTCGCCGCCGTCGAGCACCCGGAGGGTGAGCAGCTCGGGCTTGACCGCCCGGCGGAAGCCCTCGGCGGAGGCCTCGACCGGCACGACGTTGTCCGCGGCGCCGAGCACCGCGAGCAGCGGGACGCGCAGCGCGGACAGGGCTGACGCCGGGTCGTAGTCGATGATCAGCCCGGCGAAGTCCCAGAGCTCCGGGCCGTCCGGCACGAAGGCACCGACGCTCTGCAGCGCGGCGAAGTGCGGCGCGCGCTCGGGCGCGGCCATCCACTCTGCGACCGAGTCGTAGGCCTCCCCCGCCCGGTCGAACAGCTCGCCGTACGACGCCATGATCGCGTCCTTCTCGGCCTCGTCGAGGCTCAGCCGGCCGAGGCTGTCGCGCGTCGAGTACTCCTCCTGCACGCGCGGCGTCACGGAGGGGCCGGAGCTCGTGATCACGAAGTCGGCACCGGCATCGGCCGCCGCCTCGAGCACCACCCAGCCGCCCTGGCTGTGGCCGAACAGACCGACCGGCACCCCCGGCACGGCGGCGCATACGACGGCCAGCGAGGCGACGAGGTCGTCAGCCTGGTCCCGGATGCCCGCCGCCAGCCAGTCCCCACCCGAGCCGCCCACGCCCCGCTTGTCGAACGAGGCCACCGCCGCGCCGGCACCGAGCAGCGCCTCGCGGATCGGCGGGAAGAACACGTCGTTGTCCCGGTCAGACGGACCGGAGCCCGGGACCATGAGCACCAGCGCGGCGGGCTCCCGGGAATCCGGAAGCCAGATGCTCCCCGCCAGCTCGATCGTGCCGTTCGTCGCTGTCACATCGGTCTTGGTCGCGGTCACTCACCCATTCTGCTGGCCGCCCTAGCTCGCGCGCTCGATGTCGGCCTCCACGTGGCGGTACCCGACAGTCTCGTAGCCGACGGAGATCACGAACGGAGCGAGTGTCACCATGAGCAGGCACCAGCCCAGCGGAACGCCGACCCCGGCCAGCACGACCGCGAGCGCGAGGATCAGGACGAGCCCGGACGCCAGCATGAGGTGGAACGCGTCGACAGCCCGGAACAGCGCAGAGTACAGGGCGAAGAAGCCCACGCTGAAGATGAGGACAGGTATCGCGACGGAGAGCACCACACCCACGGTGCCGATCACGGCCTCGCCCTCTGCCGCGTAGGCCGCGACGTGCAGCCCCGCCCCCACCGCGGCCAGCGCCCCGAAGAGCACGAGATGCCCGTAGCCCCACGCCCACTTCCGCTCGCGGTGGTGGGCGAGCACGGACGCCGAGGGCAGGATGAAATACCCCCACCACAGCCCGAACGTCAGCCCGGTGCCCGCGATCACTACGAGGATGGCCTCGACGCTCCAGTCGACGTGGGCGACGAGCGCGGCCACGGCGGTGATCGTGCCGAGGATGACCTCGCCGAGGGTGATCATGATGAGGAGCCCGTACCGCTCGGTAATGTGCTCGGCGTTCCACGGGGTCCCGCTCCAGCGCCCGCGCCCCTCGAAGGTCGAGAAGGCGAACCCTCCGAGCTCGACGATCCACAGGATGGTCACGAGAGTCGCGACGAGCGGAAGGCTGTCCAGCCTGAGGAACGCGAGCGTCGCCCAGCCGATCTGGATCACGCCGTTGAATCCCGCGTACCGCAGCGCGACTCGGCGGTGGTCGGGGTCCTGCTTGGCCACGCGCAGCCACATCGCAACCATGGCGAGCCGCATGATGATGTAGCCGGATGCAACGAGCGTGTAGTTGAACGGCTCGCCCTTGTCGATCGACTCGAACACCTGCGGGATTCCGAGCGCCAGGATGATCACGCCGATCATCTGCACCATGGTCAGCGCGCGCTGGAACCAGTCGTTCGTGTCGAAGGCCGAGGCGAACCAGGTGAAGTTGATCCACGCCCAGCACACCGACAGCACCACGAACACGAAGCCCCAGATGGCCGAGGCGAGGTGGCCCTCGGCGAGGTAGTGGGCGAGCTGGTCTCCGGCCTGGGAGAACGCGACCACGAACGTGAGGTCGAACAGCAGCTCGAGCGGCGTGGCCGACCGATGGCGCTCCAGCGGATCCCTGCCCACCATCCGGCGCAGGCCGTGGGGGAAGGCGTGCTCGCTCGCGGTCACGCGATCAGGATAGAGCGCGGAGTCGGCCCAGGGCGAGTGGCCGAGTCACCAAGCGCGGACGGTCACTCCCAGCCACTCCGCCAGGTCCGCGATCTCGGCGCGCACCATCTCGTCCTCCTCCGCCTCGAATGGGAGGAACTCGTGCACCGCGTTGACGGTGAGGGTCTCCTCCTCGCGGTTGACCTCGGCGTCGAGCATCCCGACGAACCGGTCGCCCAGGAGGATGGGATGCGCGAAGAAGCCGTAGACCCGCTGCGGCTTGGGCTTGAACTGCTCGAGCACGTACGTGAACTCGAACACCTCCTCCAGCCGCGGGCGGTCGAAGAGCATGCCGTCGTAGGGGCTGAGGAAGGCGACGCGGCCGCCGTCGTCCTCCTCGAGCGCGGCGAGCGCTTCGGGGTCGACACGGAACTTCCACTTGCTGCCCTCGACCGCGGCGGGCTCGCCGGCCTCGCCCACCGGAGTCCAGGGGGACTTCTGCTTGGCGATGCCGGCTGCCTGGAGGCGGCGCTCGTCGAGCAGGCGCTCCGCCTCCTCGGGGGTGTACTCGGGCAGGTTCTGCGAGTAGACGCGCTCGGCGAGGTCCCACCGGCGTGACCGGCCTTCGCGGCCGACCACGGCGACCTCGCCCTGGCGCTGCAGGAACTCGAGCATGATCGGCACCTGGTTCGCGCCGTACCAGCCATCGGGCGGGCGCGTCACCTCGGCGGTGTCGGGGATCTGGGCGGCGAGCAGCGGCCCCTCCGCCCGCAGGCGCGCGAGTACGTCCGCGCGGAAGGCGCGGTTCGCGTCGAGCCACTCCCGCGTCTTCGGGCGCCGCGGCCACTGCCGCATCGCGGGGAGCATGAGCGGCAGGAGGCTGACCGGCCGGAACGCGCCGTCGAACTCGAACAGCAGCCGGTCGATCTCGACGGCCTTGGAGAGCTGCGCCGACTCGAAGCCCGACCCGATGCGCGACCACAGGATCGTCTGCTCGGCGGGGGCGATGGTCGCCGTCGGGTCGATCTTGATCGCGCCGAGCTGCTCAGCTACGCCGATCACGTCGCCGGGCCGGTCGGCGTCGAGCAGCTGGGCGCGCACGGCGATGCGCCGGGCCTGGTCGCGGGTGAGCTGGTGCGTCACGGGCTCGACGCTACTACGCCGACGCGCGCCCGCCGCCGTCGGCCTTGGCGCGGTACATCGAGAGGTCCGCGAGCTTGAGCAGGTCCGCCGCGGTGTGGCCGGCCTCAGCGACGGCGACGCCGATCGACGCGGAGATCGTGAGGGTGCGGCCGCCGATCTCCACGGGCTGCCGCAAAGCGGCGAGGATGCGCTCGCCCACCCCCTGTGCCTGCTCGAGCGTCGCGTCCGCGCAGACGACGACGAACTCGTCCCCACCAAGCCGAGCCACGGTGTCGCGCTCCCGAGCGACGGAGGCGAGTCGTCGTGCGACCTGCACGAGGAGCGCGTCGCCGACGTCGTGGCCCATCGAGTCGTTGACATCCTTGAAGCGGTCGAGGTCGATGAACAGCAGCGCGGTCGAATCCTGCTCGTCGAGATCGCTCGCCAGCCGCTCGTGCAGGTACCGCCGGTTCGGCAGGCCCGTGAGCGCGTCGTTGTGCGCGGCGACGACGAGGTGCGACTCCGCCCTGCGCACCAGGGCGCTCTCGAGTTCTCGCGCGAGCTCGCGCGCCTCGTGCACCGCAGCACCCCACTCAGGCGAGGTGCCCTTCACGCTCTGGGTCCAGGCGCTGAAGGACAGCCGCGGGGAGAGCGGATCAGCACGGTTGTCGCTGCTGAGGTCGCCCAGCCAGTCCACGGTGCGGATCACCTCCTCGCGGAACAGCGCGAGATACCCACCGGACCCGAGGGGCACGTGCAGGAAGCCGGCGATGTGCCCCCACGACTCAGCGAGCTCCGGATGCTCGATGCCGAGCGTCTCCGTCGGTGAGAGGATCGCGGCATCCGGGTCATAGTCGGCCGGGGTCACCCCGACCGCGCGGACCTCGCCGCCGATACAGCAGATCGCCCCGTCGGCCGGGATCACGTCGAACAGGCTGACCGCGCCGTCCAGGAGCCCCTCGAAGGGATCGGGGCTCTCGGCGAACTGCCGCACCAGCACGGTGCGCAGCTCGCGCGCCTTCGAGGCCGCGGTGAGGCGCTGGATCTCCTCGCTCGACCGCAGCTGCCCCGCAATCTGGTTGGCGAGCATCTCCAGGCTCGAGCGCAGCAGGAACGGCAGGCGGCGCTCGGTGCGGTGCGCGCACGTGATCATGCCGATGAGCACGCCGTCGCGGACGAGCGAGAACGAGAGGGTGGACCGCTGGCCCATGTTGCGCATGAACTGCAGGTGGTACGGAGACACGCTGCGCAGCTCGGCGGTGCTCAGGTCGAGGGGAGCCTCTCGCTCCGCGAGCAGTGCGGCGGGCCGCGCCTCCGTGCTCACTATCGAGCGCGAGAGCTTCGTGAGGTAGAGGTCGCGCGCCTGCGCCGGGATGTCGGAGGCCGGGAAGTGCAGGCCGAGGTAGGGCTCCATATCGTCGGCGCACGCCTCGGCGACGACCTCGCCGTGGCCGTCCGGGTGGAAGTGGTACAGCATCACGCGGTCGTAGCCGGAGAGGTTCCGCACCTCGAGGGCCGTCTCGCGCCGTAGATCGTCGATGCTCGTCAGCACCGAGAGCCGCCGGATCGCATCGAAGACGGCCGGCGCGGCGGGCGAGTGCGCCGTGCCGTGCAGGGGCTCGAACTCGACGATCACCGTGCCCCCGACGGCGTGCACGATCACGTCCCACGGGCTGTCGCGCAGTGAGACCCCGATCGGGTTCGAGGTGTTCGGGATGCCCGTGGCGAGGTCTCTGATCGACGCAGCCACTGACTCACCGACGAGCGACTCGAGCTGGGCGCCGAGCACCTCGGCCGGCTCGATCGCGAAAGCGCGGGCGCTGTTCTCGCTCGCGAGGACGACGGTGCGGGCATCAGCGCCGAGGCCGATGAGCACGCCGTGCGGCTGGATCGTGCCGGGAGTGCGGATCGGCTCGCGCACGCACTCCTCGAGGCGGAGCCGCTCCGATTCAGCGATCGCCCGAGTCAGCTTCACCTTCAGCCCTTCTTCCCTCCGTGGTCTGGGGAGGGAGGTGCTGCCATCACGTCAGCCCCCTCAAGATTTTAGACGAGAGCAGTGCCGCTCGCCCCGGCGCAACAAGTTGACACGACTACAACCGAGGCGTAGACCGGAGGGAGATCAAGGAAAGGGAGACTTATGACCTCCGTCACAGACATCGTCTACACGCAGAACACCAAGGGCACCCAGGACCGCCCGGAGGACTTCGTCGCCGAGGAGAGCACGGTCGCCGAACTTCGACGCATCGACTTCACCGGAACCATCTGGTTCGCCGCCGCGATCATTGCGGTGGGCATCCCCCTCGCAGGCCTTCTCAGCCAGGGCTGGCGGCCCTCCGACCTCTCGATGCCCGCCGAGGTGGCCTGGTGGATCGGCTCGGCGTTCACCCTCATCGGCATCGCCGGCTTCGGGTGGTCGGGCTGCCCCGTGCTCGCCTGGCCCGTGCCGGTCGCCGAGCGGCAGAAGTCGATCACGATCCGCGGCGGCATCGCGGTCTACCTGGTGGGCACCGTCGTCTCGCTCATCGCGATCCTGTCCACGCCCGCGGTGATCCACTGACCGCCGTCTGACCCCCCCTAGTGGAGCGCGGGGCGTCGGCGCGTCGTTGCCGGCGCCTCGCTACGCTACGAGTATGAAGGCTGCCCGCGCCCGCTTCACGCGACGGGCTCTCACCGTGCTCATCGGCACGGTCGCGGCAGCCGCGGGCATCGCCTCCGTCGTCGTGTTCCTCCTGCTCAGAACTCCCGCGCGCGACACCGGCTTCGTGCCGCTCGTCGCCGTGATCGCGGTCGTCGCCCTGTTGCTGGGCCTCGGCGGCTCATCGATCTGGAACTCGATCGGCCTCATCCGCATCTCCCGCCTCAAGCCCGACGCCCTTGTCTTCCTCGCGCGCCGCGAGCCGACCCTCGCCCCCGACCTGCCGATGTACCTGCACCGGAAGGACATCGCCGCCGACGTCAGCGACCGCTGGCTCGGGGCCGTGGTCGACGAGCGGGGCATCGCGGCGTGGTCAGGCGGGTTCCGCCCGCGCGAGCTCGTGCTCATGGAGTGGGACGAGATCGGCGACGTGATCGCCACCGAGTTCCGCGCGTTCGACGGCAGCGAGCAATTCGGGATCACCGTGGACGTGCGCCCGTTCCCGACCCCTCTTGTCGTGCGGGTCGGCTACGCGATGCCCGGGCTGCAGGCTGCGTTCGACCGAGCCGGCACGATCGCGGTGAACGAGGCCGCGAACGCCAGGCGGCCCGTCCGCGAGCCCAGCGCCTAGACCTTCGCGGGCTCCTCCGCCGGCTCATGGTCGGCGCGGTAGATGGTGAGCTCCGGCTCCGGGTGACGGCGAGCCTGCACCACGAGGAGCACGACGCCCAGCGCGATCGCGACGAACGACGCCCAGATATTGGCCGGGATGCCCAGCAGCACGTCGCTCGTCGGGTCGATCCTGATCGCCTCGAGCCAGCTGCGGCCGAGGCCGTACCAGATGAGGTACACGGCGAACGCCTTCCCCCAGCGGAGTGTGAAGCGCTTCTCCACGAGGAGGATGATCGCCACCCCGATCAGGTTCCAGATCATCTCGTAGAGGAACAGCGGGTGGAACAGGGTGCCGACGGGCAGGTCTCTCGGGAACATCGGGTCCGTCGGCAGGATCTCCAGGCCCCAGGGCAGGGTCGTCGGCAGGCCGAAGAGCTCGTGGTTGAACCAGTTGCCGAGGCGGCCGATGGCCTGCGCCACCAGCATGGCGGGAGCCAGGGCATCCGCGAACGACCACAGCTTGATGCCCTGCCGGCGGCAGCCGATGTACGCGCCGACCGCGCCGCCGATCAGCGAGCCGTAGAGGGCGTTGCCGCCGTCCCAGATGGCGAAGACGTTCCCGAGGTTGGCGCCGGGGTAGAAGTAGTCGCCGGTGTGCGTGAGCACGTGGTAGAGCCGCGCGCCGACGATGCCGAGCGGCACGGCCCAGATGATGACGTCGAGCACGACCCCCTTCTTGCCCCCGCGCGCAGACAACCTGCGTTGCGTGATGACGACGGCGGCGAGGATGCCCGCGAGGATGCACAGGGCGTAGGTGTGGATCGTGAGCGGTCCGACCTGGAACTGCGCGAGCGCGGGGTCGGGGCTGGGGATGCTGAAGGGAAGCATGGGTCTATCCCACCACAGTTGGTTGAGTAGGCCGCCCGTGGCCGTATCGAAACCATGCGGGCTGAGTAGGCCGCCCGCGGCCGTATCGAAACCACGCGGGTTGAGTAGGCCGCCCGCGGCCGTATCGAAACCATGCACCCGCACACCCGGTTTCGATACAGGCGCCAGAGCGCCTTACTCAACCCACCGGGTTTCGATACAGGCGCCAGAGCGCCTTACTCAACCCACCCGGTTTCGATACAGGCGCCAGAGCGCCTTACTCAACCCGCAGGTTTCGCCCCGCGCGCTCCTCGAGCAGCTTCGCGGCCAGCAGCTCCCCCGGCACCGCGCCGAACCGCTCGAGCGCCTCGCGGTGCAGCCGCGCGACGACCGACGAGAGCTCGAACGGCACGCCCTCCTGCTGCGCGAGCGACGCGAGGGTGTCGAGCTCCTCCACAACGCGGTCGAGGCCGAACGACTCCGCGTAGTCGCCGCCGAGCAGGCGGTCGAGGTACTCGTCGATGTACGCGCTGCCGCCGGCACCCGCCCCGAGGGTGCGGCGCAGAGTCGCGGCCGGCACGCCGAGGGCCGTCCCGAGCAGCATCGCCTCGCTCACGGCAACCACCTGCCCGAACCACAGCAGGTTCGAGAGCAGTTTCGCCGTGTACCCGTCGCCCACGTCCTCGCCGACCACGTCGACCGTGCCCAGCACCTCGAGCAGCGGCCGCGCGCGCTCCACCGCCGCGGGCGCCCCGCCGACCTGAAAACGCAGGAGATTCGCCTCCGCTGCCGCCGGTCCGCCCGCCATCGGGGCGCCGACGACGTCGATCTCCTGCGTTGTGGAGAGCTGCCGGATGACGCGGGGGTCGCTGCTCGTGAGGTCGAGCCAGAGGCTGCCGGGGCGCAGCGCGGCGAGCACCGGCGGCAGCGTCGCGAGCTCGGCGCTGCCCGGCAGCACCGTCACGAGCACGTCGACGGAGGCGGCGACGGCCACGGGGTCGCCGGGTGCAACGACGGGGTCGTAGGCCGTGACATCCCACCGCTCGGCTAGCGCCGCCGCGATCGGGGCGCCCATGCGGCCGAGGCCGAAGACCGCGACCCTAGAAGGCACTGAGGTTGCCGCGGAGCCCGCCGTCTCCGTACTCGGTGCGCAGGATGCCGCGGCGGCGCAGGATCGGCACGAGCTCGTCGAGCATCCGGTGCACCGTCACGGGGTGGAGGTCGCCCCACAGCAGTACGCCGTCATTGTCGGCGGCCTCGCCCAGGTTCTCGATGACGTCGGCGAGCTCCTCGGCGGTACCCACGAACCCGCCCTGCCCGAGGCGCCCGAGCCTGGCCTGCGCGGCGAGCAGCTGGCGCAGCGGGGTCGACGGGTCGTGCTTGCCGACGAGGCGGGCGATGCTGCCCTGCGAGACGTGGTCCCCGAAGACGGAGAGGTCGAGCGGCCTGTCGAAGTCGAGAGCGGTGAGGTCGGTCTCGAGGTCGCTCGACTGGCGCTCGGCGATGTAGCGCACGGCAGCGTCATCCGGGTTCGCGGATGCCGCCACCAGGCGGTCGGCCTCTTCGGCGCTGTTCACGATCACCGGCTGGATCGCGAACAGGATCTTGATATCGCTGGGCTTGCGGCCCCGCTCGACGGCAGCGGCGTGGATCTTCGCCCGGTACGCGCGGATGCTCTCGGGGTCGAGCGGCGCGAGCGCGAGCTGCACCTCCGAGTTGGCCCCCGCGAAGCCGAGGCCGCGGCCGGAGCCGCCCGGCGAGACGATGACCGGCTCCCCGTCGGTGAAGGGGATCGCGTTGAGCGGCCCGTCGAACTCGAAGTACTCGCCGCGGTGCTGCACAGTCTCCAAGAGAGAGCCGTCCGCGTAGCGATCGCCGGAGGCGATGAGGGCGCCGGGATTCCAACTGCGCCACAGGTCGCGGATGCCGTCGAGCCACTCCTCGGCGCGGTCGTACGCGGCGTCGTGGCCGAGGGACGGCGCGCTGCCGAAGTGGCGCGCGCTCCCGGTGTCGGTGACGACGTTGAGGCCGAGGCGGTGGCCGCTCAGGTGCTGCAGCGTCGCGAACTGGCGGGCGGCGGTGTACGGCAGGTACGCCGCAGGGTTCACCGTCGGCACGATCCCGAGGTGCTGGGTGGCCGCGAACAGGTACGGCGCGAGCAGGAGCGGGTCGTGCTTCGGCCCGCCGAAGGCCTGGCGGATGCGCAGGTCGATCGTCGACGCGTTGCCCATGGAGGGGGCATCCTCGATGATCAGCAGGTCGAAGCCCGCCTGCTCCAGCTCGCGCACTGCCTGCTGGTAGAGCGCCGGCTCGGTCCAGCGCCAGTTCCAGTCGAGGTAGGGATGCCCCCACCCGTGCGGTCCGAAACCGCGGGCGAGGAACCAGCCGAGGTGCTGCTGCTTGGGGCTCATGGCGTCAAGGCTCGCACGGCGGCGAGGCCGCGGTCGAGGTCGGCGGTCAGGTCGGCGAGGTCTTCGATCCCGATCGAGAGCCGGATGCTCCCGCCCGAGATGCCCGCGCGATCGAGCTCCTCGTCCGTGCGCTGGTTGTGGCTGGTCGTCGCCAGGTGCAGAGCGAGAGTGCGGACATCCCCCAGGTGCGTCATGTGGGTGACCACCTCGAGGGCGTTGATGAAGGCCCGGGCCGCCTCCTGCCCGGCGGCGAGGGTGAAGGAGAACACCGAGCCCTGGCCGTGGGGCAAGTAGCGCTGTGCGAGTGCGTGGTACGGGTTGCCGGGAAGGCCGGAGTAGTCGACCGACGCGACCTCGGGCTGCTGCTCGAGCCAGGTCGCGACACCGAGGGCGTTCGCGGACTGCCGCTCGACCCGCAGCGAGAGCGTCTCGATGCCCTGCCCGATGAGGAACGCGTTGAACGGCGAGAGCGTGGGGCCGAGACGAAGCGCCATGACCTCGCGGAGGTAGGTGATGCGCGCGAGGCCGCCCGCCCGCTCCGCGAAGCTAGGGCCGCCCGTGCGCCCCGGTCGCGTGAGGTGCGGGTAGAGCGCGCTGCCCACGTCGAACTGCCCGTTGTCGACGACGACCCCGCCGAGGACGGCGCCGTGCCCGGCGAAGAACTTGCTCGCGGAGTGGATCACGATGTCGGCGCCGTGCTCGAGCGGGCGCACCAGATAGGGCGTCGCGAGCGTGGAGTCGATGATGAGCGGGATGCCGTGCGCACGGGCAACAGCGGCAATGGCCTCGATGTCGAGGATCTCGTTGCGGGGGTTCGGGATCGACTCCGCGAACAGCGCGCGCGTCGCCGGGCGGATCAGCGCCTCCCACGCCGCCGGGTTGTTCGCGTCATCCACGAAGTCCGTCTCGATGCCGTAGCGCACGAGGTTGTCGAGGAACAGCCCGCGGGTGCCCTCGTAGATCTGCGAGGCGGAGACCAGGTGCGTGCCGGCTTCGAGCAGCCCGAGGATCGTGATCGCCACGGCCGCCTGGCCGCTGCCGACGAGCAGCGCCTCCGCGCCGCCCTCGAGCTCGGCGATCTTCTCCTCGACGGCCTCGGTGGTCGGGTTGGCAACGCGGGTGTACGAGTAGCCGTCCCCGGTGGAGAAGTGGTCGACGGCGTGGTCGAAGTCGTCCATGACGAAGCCCGCGGTCAGATAGATGGGGGTGACGCGCGGCGTGATGCCCGGATCCGGGCGCGCGCCCGCGTGCAGCTGGCGAGTGGCGAATCCGGTCATGCAGCAAATCTCCCACGCCCGCTTCTGAAGCGCTTGACCGAACTTCATACTTCGTCACGGACCGGCACTTCCTTCGGCGGAAGTGGCAGCCTGACTGCATGAGCACCGCATCCCGCCCCCTTCGCGTCGTCGCCGTCTCCGGCAGCCTTACCGCGCCCTCGCGCACGACCGCGCTCGTCGAGGCGATCTCCGAGGCCTTCGGGCGGGTCCTCCCCATCGAGCCGCACCTGATCGCGCTCAACGAGCTCGGTCCGCACCTCGCGGGGGCGCTCACCCGCAAGCAGCTGCCACCCGAGGCCGAGGCCGAGCTGCAGCGCATCGAGAACGCCGACCTGCTCATTGTCGCGACGCCCGTGTACCGGGCATCCTTCACCGGCCTCTTCAAGTACCTCTTCGACTTCGTCGACCAGTACGCGCTCGTCGACACCCCCGTGCTGCTCGCCGCGACCGGCGGCAGCGAGCGCCACGCGCTCATCATCGAGCACCAGCTGCGCCCGCTGTTCGGGTTCTTCCAGTCGCTCGCGCTGCCCGTCGGGGTCTACGCGCACGACTCGGACTTCACCGACTATGCGATCTCCAACGAGCAGCTCGCGGAGCGGATCGAGAAGGCCATCGAGCGGGCGCTGCCGCTCGTGCGCTCGAGCCTCGCCGAGAAGGAGACCGTCGAGCGGACGCTCGCCGGCGAGGACGTCAGCGCGGAATAAGCTCGCGCGCGGCCTTGGCCCCCGCCGCCCGCAGCCAGAGTGCGGTGTCGGCCATTGCCGCGTCGACAGAACCGGCGAGGTCGGTGAGGGATGCCGCCCACCCGCCCGTCTCGGCGGTGACCTGCCCCGCGATCACCCCGGTTGTGACGCCGTTGCCCAGGGCGAGCACGCGCCCCACGACCTTCCCGGTCAGGGACTGGTCGTCGAACCGCCCCTCGCCCGACAGCAGCACGTCCGCGCGGGCGGCAGCCTCGTGCAGCCCGGTGAGCCCGGCCAGGTGGTCAGCCCCGGGGACGATCGTCGCACCCCACACCGCGGAGAGGCCGTAGCCCGCACCGCCGGCCGCGCCCGATCCCGGCGCGGTCGGGTCGCCGCCCAGGAGCTCGGCGAAGTGCGCGAGTGCCGCGTCGAGCCGCTCGACCTGCTCCGGGGTCGCGCCCTTCTGCGGGCCGAACACGGCAGCCGCACCGGTCGGCCCGAGGAGCGGAGCGGTGACGTCGGTGAGCAGGATCGCGCCGCCGGCCGGCAGGGGCACCAGCCCGTCGCGGCGGGCGTCGACGATGTCGAGGAGGCCGCGGCCGCCGTCCGGCACGAGCTCGCCCTGCTCGTCGAGCAGCACGAGGCCGAGCGCCGCGAGCGCTCCGGCGGCGCCGTCCGTCGAGGCGGAGCCGCCGAGTCCGATGACGAGACGCTCGGCCCCCGCGTTCAGGGCGGCCCGGATGACCTCGCCCAGGCCGCGCGTCGTGGCGCCCAGTGCATCCAGCCGCCCCATGAGCGGAAGCCCGCTCGACTGCGCCAGCTCGACCACCGCGGTGCCGTCGGGCAGCTGGAGCCATTCACCAGGTGTAGGACGCCCGTCCGGCCCGGTCACCTCGCCGGCGCTGCGGCGGACCGACCCGGGCACCGAGGCCTCGACCGCGTCGAGCGTGCCCTCCCCGCCGTCGGCCTGGGGCACGAGCACGAGCTCGTCATCGGGGCGGACCGAGCGCCAGCCCTCCGCGATCGCCTCGGCGACCTCGCGGGCCGAGAGCGACCCCTTGAACGAATCGGGGGCGATGACGACGATGGACACGGTCCACAAGCGTAGGGGAAAGCTACCGGAGGGGAGCCGGAACCGCCGCCGAGTTGGTCCAGTCGATCGAGGCCCCGGTGCCGACCTTCCGCACCTCCGCGTCGAGCTGCTTGATGATCTCGTCGATGTCCCGCTGGGCGGAGGCGACGACGTGCAGCCTGACGCTCGAGGAATCCCAGTCGACCAGGAACGAGCCGATCGGCGGAACCAGCACGACCCGCTCGGTGTCGGACACGCGCACCGAGTGGTACGCGCACAGCCGCCGCGCGAGCTCGCCGAGGGCACGCACGCTGTCGAAGCGCAGGGTCCCGGTCATGGCGAGCATGCACACGAGTGTGCCCTCCCGAGACGAACCCGGAGTTAACGTCAGGGGGCCATCAACCGCTGATCCGGTCTCCCCTTTCGGCACCCCTCCCGCGCCCCCGGCCGCGCTTCCCGGTAGTGCTGCCCGGCAGTGCTTCCCGGCAGCGCTTCCCGGCAGCGCTTCCCGGCAGTGCTTCCCGGCAGTGCGAAATGCAGGAGACCCGAGACCCACGGCCTGCAAATGCAGTGGTTGCTCGGGCGTGAGAGCGCTCACCTCCTGCATTTCGCACCGCGCGAGCGGGACGGGGCGGGCGGGCGGGCGGGCGGTGGAGGTTCGCTTCGGAAGGGACGGGGAGGGGACGCGAGCGGGACGGGAGCGGGGACGGGACGGGGACGGGACGGGCCGTCCTTGCGGAGGATGCCGCGCCGCGTTGTGGTGCGGTAACTCTCTCAGCGCGGCGCGGCGTCCTCCGCAACGGTGAGCTGCGGGACTCGGGATCAGGCGACGAGGGAGTCGAGCAGCGCGAGGAGGGCCTTCGCGTAGGCGTCGGCCGCGGCATCCGCCGAGAAAGTGCCGGTCACGCCGTCAATGGTCGCCGTCACAGTGTAACCTCCGTTGACGGTTAGCGACACGAATGCCCGCCCGAGCGCTTCGCGCAACTGATGCTCGTGGGGATGCCACAGCGCCTCGTCGATGCCGACCGAGTCGAGCGCCCACTCGGTGGTCCCGTTGAAGCCGATCACCGTTCCCGTGCTGAACTCGTGGGCCTCCACGGTCATGTCGCTCAGGACGAACAGCTCCTCGTCGGCCTCGATCACGTCGATGCGGAAGGCGTCGCCGGCGGAGGGCCGCCACACCAGTCCGGAGTCGCGGAGGGCCCGGGCGAGTTCGGTGGAGATCATCCCTTCAGTATGCGCCGCCGGTCGGGCCGTTCATTCGGGAGTTGTGGTCGAATCGGCCTCGGCGAGCGGCCACAACTCCCGAAT
>NZ_JBXATB010000012.1:0-84130 GCF_058809925.1 Rhodoglobus sp. GW821-FHT12B09
CCGGTGGGTTGAGTAGGCCGCCCGCGGCCGTATCGAAACCCGGTGGGTTGAGTAGGCCGCCCGCGGCCGTATCGAAACCACTCAGTCGAACAACCGGTTTCGATACGCGCGCCAGAGCGCACTACTCAACCCGCAGGTTTCGATACGCGCGCCAGAGCGCACTACTCAACCCACAGGTTTCGATACAGGCGCCAGAGCGCCTTACTCAACCCACAGGCGCGCTAGTGGCGGCCGTCGCGGCGGAACGCGCGGCGGAGGCGCTGCCGGAACGCCCGACGGGCACGGCCCGCGGCGGTCGCGGCCGGCGGCTCGTTGTACTCGTCGGCGAACTCCTGGCCGCTCATCCGCTGGATCGCCTCCATGATGTCGTCCGTGACGTTGCGGCGGTCCTTCCCCGAGGCGGCGCTGCCGACCACGGGCACCGGGATGCCGAACTCCACGGTCACGCGGGCGAGCCGGATGCGGCTGGAGCCGGGGGGCTGGATGTTCTCCGTGCCGGTGAGCGCGACCGGGATCACGGTGACCCCGGAGGTGAGGGCGAGCCACGCCACCCCGGTGCGGCCGCGGTAGAGCCGCCCGTCCCGCGAGCGCGTGCCCTCGGGGTAGATGGCGAAGGCGTCGCCGCGCTCGAGGACTCCGAGACCGCTGTTGAGGGCATCCTGCGCCGCCTGCCCCGCGGAGCGCTCGACCGCGATCGCCCCGATGCCCGTGAAGAAGAGCCGCGACACCAGGCCCTTGAAGCCGGTGCCGGTGAAGTAGTCCGATTTGGCGAGGAACGAGACCGACCGCGGCGCGACGAGCGTGATCACGACGCTGTCGATGAACGACAGGTGGTTGCTCGCAATCAGGACGGCGCCGGAGCGCGGCACGTTCTGCTTGCCGATGATCTTCGGGCGGAACAGGAGCCTCGCCAATGGCGCCAGGAGCGCCCGGGCGAAGAACTTGATCACTTGGTCAAGGGTACTTGGTGCTTCTCGTCGAGGGGCGCGGTGCCGGCCTCACGGAGCCCGCGGTAGTAGAGCATGGCCTCATCCTGACGCTCCTTCTCCCGGCCGAGCGCGATCGGGGCGCCGATGTGCTCGGGGGAGAACTCGAACGCCGCGACGAGGGGGAGGACGTGCTCGCGAAGGCGGGGCAACAGCCGGTCGTCGATGTACGCCGTGATCGCCTGGGCGCGCTGCGTCGAGATGCGGCCGTGGATGAGGTACCAGGCCGCGTTCTTCTCGATCAGCCCGAGCCCGAACAGGTCGCGAAGCCAGGTGAGTACCTGGCGCGTGCCCTCGTCCTGGATGGCCTCGACGCCGTCGGTGAACGCCTCCCACTGCAGCAGCTCGCCGTGCGCGCGCGCCGCCTCGATGAGCGCGTTCTGGTTGCTGTTGAACAGTTGCGCGGCCTCCATCTTGGGCAGCTTGTTCGCGTTGCGCAGGCGGCCGGCGATCTCGGCGACCATGGTCTGCACGCGGTCGGTGAGCAGCTGGCGCTGCGAGTCGGTGTCGCGGACGTACCCGACCGACCGCGCCGTCGAGCCGAAGTCGACCACGCTCTGGGCGAGGCGGCGAAGGCCCGTGCGGTTGATCGCGGCCTCGTTCACCTGGCCTGCGACGTAGCCCGCGAGCGCCCCCGCATCCGCGTGCGCGAACTTGCGGCTGTAGTCGGTGAGGAGCCGCTTGGCGACGAGCTGCAGCAGCACGTTGTTGTCGCCCTCGAACGTCGCGTAGATGTCCATGTCCGCGCGGAGGCTCGTGAGCCTGTTCTCCACGAGGAACCCGGAGCCGCCGCAGGCCTCGCGGGCCTCCTGCAGGATGTCGAGCGCGGCCCAGGTGCTGAGCGGCTTGAGCGCCGCGGCGAGGGTCTCGAGGTCCTGCCGGTCGGCGTCCGTGTCGGTGCGGCCGCTGAAGACGCCGTCGAACTTGTCGAGGAACACCTCGTGCGCGAAGGACATAGCGTAGGTGGTGGCGAGGCGCGGCAGCAGGCGGCGCTGGTGGCGCTGGTAGTCGAGGATGACCTCTTCATCGGTGTCGCTCGCGGCCGTGAACTGGCGGCGCTGCGTTCCGTAGGTCAGCGCGATAGTCAGGGCGAGCTTGCTCACGACGGTGGCGGCGCCGTCGAGGGACACGCGGCCCTGCACGAGGGTGCCGAGCATGGTGAAGAAGCGGCGGCCGGGGCTCGCGATCGGCGAGCTGTAGGCGCCGTCCTCCGCCACGTCCCCGTAGCGGTTGAGGAGGTTCAGCCGCGGCACGCGGACGTCGGTGAAGTGCAGCCGGCCGTTGTCGATGCCGTTGAGCCCGCCCTTGAGGCCGTCGTCCTCGCCCCCGATTCCCGGGAGGAAGCCGTTGTCGTCGCGGATCGGCACGTAGAACGCGTGAACGCCGTGGTTGACGCCCCGGGTGATGAGCTGCGCGAAGACGACCGCCGCGCGGCCGTCCACCGCCGCGTTGCCGAGGTAGTCCTTCCAGGCCGCGCGGAACGGGGTGTTCAGCACGAACTCCTGTGAGTCGACGTTGTAGGTCGCGGTCGTGCCGATGGCCGCGACATCCGATCCGTGTCCCGTCTCCGTCATGGCGAAGGCCCCGGGGATGCTCAGATCCATGATCCCGGGGAGGAACTCCTTGTGGTGCCGCTCGGTGCCGAGGTGCATGACGGCGGCGCCGAACAGGCCCCACTGCACGCCCGACTTGATCTGCAGCGACGGGTCCGCCAGGACGAGCTCTTCGAAGCCGGCGATGTTGCCGCCGTGGTTCTCCTCGCCGCCCACCGACTTCGGGAACGCGCGGTGCACGGCCCCCTCCTCCACGAGCAGGTGCAGCTGGTCCATCACGCGCTCGCGGTGCTCGGTGAGGGTCTGCCCCTCGATGCGCTTGAGGTCCGGCCGGGCCGAGAGCGCACGGGACGTGCGCCGGATGTCCTTCCAGCGGCCCATGAGCTGCTCGCCCAGCGCGGCGACGTCGACGACGGGGGCGGCGGGCTGGGTGACGGGAGTCTTGGGGGTGCGGTCGACGGTCTGGCTCATATCGTCACGGTACGTCCGCTCCCCCGGGCCGCGAAACGGTGCGTAGAGAGCCTGCAATACGGCGGGATGACCGTCCCCTCACCTTTGGCGGAAACATCCAAACCTGTGCCCCGGCCCTTGTCGGGTTGCGCTGTTCGGGCGCCCGCCCTCCCGCCGCCCTCGCGCGGCCCTCCCGCCCGCACCCGCGATCGCGCTACAGCTTTCTCGGCGCGCGCCAGCTATTTCAGTAGCGCGAGTGGAAAGGTGTAGCGCGAGCAGGGGCGTGGGGGTGCTCAGCCGAGGAGCGCCTTCATCTGATTGGCGATGAGCAGCGTGGCCCGGCGCGGCGAGAAGCGCGAGAAGCGGTCCATGAACCGTGCATCCCCTCCAATGGTCGCCCGGTAGGCGCCCTTCTCCATGGCGTCGATGATCTGCCGGCCGGCGTCCTGCGGAGTAGTGACCTTGCGCTCCTTGGCGCCCGCGGACGCGGCCTCCAGGCGGCTCGTGTCGACGCCGGAGTTCGCGGTGATGTTCGTGCCCACGCCACCGGGGAAGATGACGGTCACCTTCAGCGGAGTGCCCTGCGTCTCGGCGAAGAGCGCCTCGGTGAAGAGCTTCACCGCTGCCTTGCTCGCTCCGTACGCCGCCTGGCCGGGGACCGGGAGGAACCCGCCCATGCTCGAGACGTTGAGCAGGCCCGACTGCGGCCGCGCGAGCAGGTGCGGCAGGAACGCCTTCGACATGTTCACGACGCCCCAGAAGTTCACGTTCATCACGCGCTCGATCACGTCGAAGTCGAGCTCGTTGATCTTCACGAAGGGCTGGATGATGCCGGCGACGTTGAACAGGCCGTCGACCTGCCCGTGCGCCTTGACCACGGCATCGGGGAGCGCGAGCACCGCCTTGCGGTCGGACACGTTGAGCGCGTGGGTGCTGAGCCGCTCTCCTGCCTTGGCGAGGGCGGCGGTCTCGGCGAGTCCGGCCTCGTTCAGGTCGACGGCGGCGACCCGCGCGCCGCGCGCGATGAGCTGGAGGGCGACCTCGCGCCCCATTCCGTTGCCGCCTCCGGTGACGACGAAGACCTTGTCGGTGATCTGCATGGCTGAGCCTTTCTCTCGGGTAGCGGACAACACTGTCCGGTTAGGAATCAAGTATGTACCAGAGGGGGGTTGCCCCTCTATCTCTATATAGATAGATTTAGGCCATGGAGCCCCTCTCGCGCATTACTCCCGCCACGATCGACGTACTCTCCTGCCTGCTCGACGCCTCGGGCGCGACGTGGGGGCTCGAGATCATCAAGTCCTCCACTCGCCCCGCCGGCACGGTGTATCCCCTGCTCGAGCGGCTTGAGCGACTCGGCTGGGTCGACTCCCGCTGGGATGACACCGACAACCGTCCGGGCCCCCGCCGCAGGCTGTACCTCCTCACCGCCGACGGCGCCGTTGCCGCCCGCGAGGCGGTGGCCGGATACCGGCGCCGCGGCCCCGTCCGGGTCGCACGTGTCTCGGAGGTCGACGCATGAGCGCCTGGGCGGCTCGCATCGCGCGGCTTGCGGCAGGCACGCTGCCCGCCGGCATGCGGGAGCGCTACCGGGAAGAGTGGGCTGCGGATGTCGCGGCGGCGCCTGAGGCGGGCATCCGGCCGTCTCGCGTTGCCCTCGGTGCCGTCGTGTTCAGCCTCACGCTGGACCGGGACGACCCGGCCATCGCGGGAGTCCCCCGTGCCGCGCTCTCCCAGCGGCACGCTCGGTGGGCGCTGCTGCTCGTCGCCGCCACCGGAGCCGTAGCGCTCATGCGCGGCGCGTTCGAGAACGTCGGCATCGGCTGGCTGCCCATCGTGCTGGTGCTCATGCTTGTCGCACTGGTGCAGCTGTGGGCCGCCGCGCGGCTCAGCACGGGGCTCGCACGCACGTCGGCCGCGCTCGCCACCGCCGGCCTCGTGATCTTCGCCGCGGGGTCGACGATTCCGGTAGTGATCTCGGATGCGATTCCCGGCAGCCGTTACCTTCCCTACCTGGCCATCGCCCTGCTGATCACCGCCTTCGTGCTCGGGGTCATCGCCTGGCGAGGAGGGATGCGCACCGGATTCGTCGTTGCGCTCTCGCTCGCCGCGGTCGTGGCGTTCGTCGCCGACCAGCTCTTCGTCGTGAACCTCTTCACCTCCGTGGCCGTTGTCGTGGCACTGGGCCTGCTCCTGCGGCTGCGGGCCGGCCGTCGCTCGGCCGCACCGGGACGAGGTCTGCGGCCGAGAGTCGTCCTCATCGCCGCCACGCTGTCCCTGCTCGGGTTCATCGCTTTCGGGGTGTTCGACACGCTCGTGCTCACGCCGCTGTGGGTGACATCGGGGCGCCCGCTCGAGGAGATCTACGCCGTGGTCGGGCGCTCCGCGGGCATCGGCGACATCGTGGTCTGGGCGGTGGCCGCAGCGGTGCTCGCGCTCGGCTACCTGGTCGTCGGCCTCGTACTCGCACGGCACCCGCGCGCGGGCGACTCCGGGCGGGCAGCGCTCGTCGGCCTCGCCCTCTTCGCGGTGGTGGTCATGGTCATGTCCACTGCCGGGCAGGCGCTCTGGTACGACGTTCTCACCGCGTTCCCCGGTACGCGCTTCGACGCCGCTCCCGCCCGCGGGCTGATCTACGTCGCCGGGGTCGCCGCGCTGCTGGCGGCCGCGACCGGCTGGATCGCCCCGCGCCGCCAGATCGTTGTCGCCCTGGCCTGACTCAGCCCAGCCGGATGCCCATCATCCGCCACCCCTGGTCGATCAGCGCCGCGCGGTCTGTCGGGAGCGCGATCGAGGCGCCGCCCGCGACGAGCTGGATCGCGAGCATGACATCCTCGGAGGTGAAGTGAGCGGGCACCGTGCCCGTCGCGCGGCCCTCCTCCACCACCGACTCGATGATCGCCGCGATGCGGGCGCCGAGCAGCGCGCCGTGCGGGTCGTGCGGGTGGCGCGCGATGAGCTCGATGAAGGCCACCGAGCTGCTCGCCTGCTGCGAGACCATCGTCAGCACGTCGGCGAGTGTCCCGCCGCGGGCGACGACGGCCTCGATCTCGCCGAGGTTGTTCTCGAACGCGACGAAGGCCAGCGACTGGCGCGTCGGGAAGTTGCGGTAGAGGCTGCCCTGGCCCACTCCGGCGCGCTTGGCGATCGCCGAGAACGGCGCGTCGAGACCCTGCTCCGCGAAGACCTCGCCCGCAGCGCGGATGATCGCCGCGCGGTTCTCCGCGGCGGCGGCGGGGCCGCGGTTGCTGCGGGGACTCGTGCTCACCCGGTGCAGTCTACGACTGCGGGCTACACGGGCGCGGGCACCAGCATCGAGGTCACGGCGCCGGCAGGGTCGTCGGCCCGGAGGACCGCTCCGTAGCTGCCGCTCGGGATGCCGATCTGCAGCCACGTGGTGATCGTGCGCGAGGTGCTGGGGTAGGCCGCCGCCAGACTCTGCGCGTCGGAGCCGACCCCCGCACCGCCGACAGTCGTGATCGGGATGCCGCGCACCGACGCGACCGTAGTGCTCACGCGGAACGTCCAGCCCGGGCCGCCGTCGATCGGGGGCCCCACGATCTTCAGCCCCTCGAAGTCGAACGCCGGGGACGAGTTCGACGAGTCGGATGCGGGCGCGAACCCCAGCGCGTCGGTGAGCGCGGCGACCGCGTCGGCCTGCGGCTGGAAGAAGTCGAGGGAGGCGATCACGGAGCCGTCAGCGGCCGTGAGCGTCAGTGCGTCGCCGTCCACGTAGATCGAGTCGAGCACCGGCTTCGGCTCGGAGGTGGGGGTCGGCGCGGCGGTCGGTGCGGCACTCGCGGTCGCGGTCTTCGTCGCGGCGGTCGTCGGCGGCGGCGAGGTCGAGGCGGTGACCGTCGGCTGGCAGGCCGAGAGCGCGAGCACGAGCAGGGGCACGAGCAGGAGCGGTCGACGGATCACGCGGCCAGCCTAGGTGCGCGGTAGTGCCGCCCGGAGGTAGGGGAACAGCGTAACTATTCCGCCGCTGCGACGACCGCGAGAAGGGCATCCCCGTACTGCTCGAGCTTCTTCTCGCCCACGCCCGTGATGGTGCCGAGCTCCTCGAGGGTCGAGGGGCGCGTGACGGAGATGCCTCGCAGGGTCGCGTCCCCGAACACGATGTACGCCGGAACCCCCTGCGCTGTGGCCTCGCCGGAGCGCCACGCCCGCAGCGCCTCGAACAGCGGCAGCGCGACCTCCGGCAGCTGCGCCGCGACGGCCTTCTTCGCCGCCTTCGAGCGCTTGGGCGCCTCGCGCCGCAGCAGCACGGGGCGCGAGCCCGACAGCACGGTGCCCGAGGACTCGGTGATCGCGAGGATGCCGTACTCGCCCTCCACCGCGAGCAGCCCCTGGGCCAGCAGCTGGCGGACGACGCCCCGCCACTCCTGCTCGGAGACGTCCTGCCCGATGCCGAATGTCGCGAGCGAGTCGTGCCCGTACTGCGAGACGCGGGGGGTCTGCTTGCCGAGCAGGATGTCGATCACGTGCCCGGCACCGTAGCTCTGGTTTCGCTCGCGCTTGAGCCGGACGATCGTCGAGAGCAGCTTCTGGGCGGGCACCGTGCCGTCCCAGGTCTCGGGCGGCGAGAGGCACGTGTCGCAGTTGCCGCACGGCTCGGACACCTGCCCGAAGTAGCCGAGCAGCTGCACCCGGCGGCACTCGACCGTCTCGCACAGCGCGAGCATCGCGTCGAGGTGCGCCCCCATGCGGCGTCGGTGGGCGAGGTCGCCCTCCGACTGGTCGATCATGCGGCGCTGCTGCACGACATCCTGCAGGCCGTACGCGAGCCACGCCGTGGACGGGAGGCCGTCGCGGCCCGCGCGGCCCGTCTCCTGGTAGTAGCCCTCGACGCTCTTCGGCAGGTCGAGGTGGGCGACGAAGCGCACATCGGGCTTGTCGATGCCCATGCCGAAGGCGATGGTCGCGACCATGACCATGCCGTCCTCCCGGAGGAACCGCGACTGGTTGCGCGCGCGCACGCCCGAGTCGAGGCCCGCGTGGTACGGCAGGGCCTGGATGCCGTTCTCCATGAGGAACTCGGCGGTCTTCTCCACGGAGGCCCGCGAGAGGCAGTAGACGATGCCCGCGTCGCCGGCGTGCTCGGCGCGCAGGAGGGAGAGAAGCTGCTGCAGCGGCTGCGCTTTGCCCTCGATGCGGTACTGGATGTTGGGCCGGTCGAAGCTCGATACGAACTGGCTCGCGCCGGTGAGGTCGAGGCGCTGGGCGATCTCGCGCCGGGTCTGCTCGGTGGCGGTGGCCGTGAGCGCGATGCGCGGCACGCTGGGCCAGCGCTCGTGCAGCATCGACAGCTGCAGGTACTCCGGCCGGAAGTCGTGGCCCCACTGCGAGACGCAGTGCGCCTCGTCGATCGCGAAGAGGGCGATGGTGCCGCGGTCGAGCAGGCCCGCTGCGGCGCGGAGGCGCTCGGGCGCGAGGTAGAGCAAGTCGAGCTCGCCCGCGAGGAAGGCGGCCTCGACGCGGGCGCGCTCCTCGGCGGACTGCGTCGAGTTGAGGAACGCGGCGCGCGCCCCGACGGCGGAGAGGGCATCCACCTGGTCCTGCATCAGAGCGATGAGCGGGGAGATGACCACGCCCGTGCCCTCGCGCACCAGCGCGGGGATCTGGTAGCACAGCGACTTGCCGCCGCCCGTGGGCATGAGGACAAGGGCGTCGCCGCCGTCGATGACGGTCTGGATGATGTCGGCCTGCTGGCCGCGGAACGAGGAGTACCCGAACGTCTTCTCGAGGACACCGAGCTTCTCAGGTGCTTCGGGCGCGGGGGTCATTGCTTAACAGTAAGCGGCAGGGCCGACGTGGTGCCGACCCTGCCGCTCATCCTGTGGGACCGCTCAGAGCTTGAGCACGAGGGAGGGCCAGCTGGTGGAGCCCGCAACCTGCTCGTTGCCGAGGTACTTCGCCGTCAGCAGGTGGATGCCGCGGCCGAGGCCCGTGATGGGCACTGTCGCCTTGCCGTCGGCGCCCAGCTGCACCGTGGTCATCTTGCGGCTGCCGTCGTAGATCGCGACCTCGCCCGTCGGCACCGTGCCGCCCGCGCCCGTGACCGCCACCCGGTAGTTGAGCGACTGGTTGCCCAGCACGATCAACCTCGAGGCGGACGCCGAGGTGGAGCTCGCCACCTTGCGCACGTCGACCGCCTCGGAGGTGGCGACGCCGTTCGCGTAGCCGTCCTTGCTCGCGGTGACGGTCACCGTCAGCTCAGCCCCGGCGTCGGCGGCCACCACCGTGTACGTGGCCGCCGTGGCGCCCTCGATCGCGGTGCCGTTGCGGCTCCACTGGTACGCCAGCGACGGGTCGTCGACGCTCCAGGTGCCGCCGTCCGTGCTGAGAGTGCGGCCCACGCGGGCCTGGCCCGTGATGGTCGGCGCCGTGACGTTCTCGATCGCCTCCTGGTCGGAGGTGACCTCGAGGGGCACGTCGATCGAGGTCCCGGTCTCCGGCACCGTCACCGTGAGGACGAGCGTCCCGGCGGGCGTGCCCTCCGGCACGGTGATCGGCACGGATGCCCGGCCGACCTCGTCCGTCGTGTCGACGATGGCGGGGTCGATCGCTGCTTCGCCGAGCACCGTGTCACCGGCGCTCACCACCGCGGTCCCGGCGTTCGGCTCCCCGTTGCTGAACAGCAGGGACGAGAGCCCCACGGTCACCGCGTCCCCGCTGCTGTACCCGTCGGCATCCGGTGCCGAGAGGGTCACGCCGACGGCGCGCTGGGCGTAGTCGGGGCTCGCGGTGGGGTTGGCCTCGAAGTAGTCCACCATGCTCTGGAGGTCGACCTTGCCCGAGTCCGCCTTGTTGGTGCCCGCGGCGAGGGTGAGGAAGTTGTCCCCTCCCGCGGCCAGGAACGAGTTGACCGTCACGGTGTACGTGCCGGCCGGGTCGATCGGCTCGCCGTCGAGGTAGACCGCGTCGACACGGTCGCCCGCAGCACCCGCGGGGTCGTATGTGTACTCGAACCCGCTGGAGACGCCGAGCTTGAGGAACGGGCGGCTCGCCCCCGCGGGCTGCCACTGCTCCTCGAGCACCTGCTTGAGCTGCGCCCCGGTGAGGTCGAGCGTCACGAGGGTGTTCGCGAAGGGCTGCACGGCGGCGGCCTCCGCGAAGGTGAGGTTGCCGTCCGGATCCGTGGCGCCCGTGCCGGTGAACTTCAGGTCAGCGCGGAGGCCGCCCGGGTTCATCAGCGCGATCTGGGCACCGGCATCCTGTGTCGCCGCCAGCTGCACGTCGGCCACGAAGTTGCCGAGCGTGGACTCGCCGCCGCGGTTCTCCGAGCCGGCCGCGGTCTGCTTCGCCCGGTTGAAGTCGGCGGTGATCTCGCCGACCTTCACGGCGCCGAGCTGCTTGGCGACGGCGACCGCGTCAGCGACGATCTGCGCCACCTCGAGGTCGGGCGCGAAGGCCCCCGCGAGCGGCAGTACCTCTGCCGAGATGCTCAGCAGCTCGCCGGACTCGGGGTCGACCGAGAGCGACATGTGGCTGTACTTCTCGCCGTACTGGCCGGAGGAGACCACCGGGCGGACCCTGTCGGTGCCCGGGATCGGGATCTCGTGGTCGTACGCGAGGTGCGTGTGGCCGGAGATGATCGCGTCGACGTTCTGGTCGGCGCCGGTCACGATCTGGCCGAAGGGCGAGTCGTCCGTGGCGCTCGCGATGTCGGTCGTCGTCGCGCCCTCGTGCACGAGGAGCACGACCACATCGGCCTCGCCGTTGGACTCGTCCCCGTCGCTGAGCTGGTCGGCGACGCGGTTGACCGCGGGCACCACCGGCCCGACGTCCAGGGACGCGATGCCGTCGGGGCTGACCAGGCTCGGCAGCTCCTCGGTCACCGCGCCGACGAAGCCGATCGTGACATCCCCGAACTGCTTGAGGAAGTACTCCTGGAACGCGGGGGTCTGGGTGCCCTTCTCGTAGAGGTTCGCCGCGAGGTAGTCCCAGTCGGCGAGGTCGGCGACGCGGCCGTCCACGTCGTCCCGGCCCTGGTCGAACTCGTGGTTGCCGAAGGCGCTCGTGTCGAGGCCGATGGCGTTGAGCGCCTCGATGGTGGGCTCGTCCTGCTGGATGAACGAGGTGAAGGTCGAGGCGCCGATGAAGTCGCCGGCCCCGACGAACAGGGTGTTCGGGTTCGCGGCGCGGTACGCGTCGACCATGCCGCCGAGCACGGCGGCGCCGGCGATGGGCGGCGCGGCCTCGAGCCGGCCGTGGAAGTCGTTGACGCTCACGAGGTCGATGTCGACCGGCGTCGGCGCGGCGCTCAGCCCGACCTTCACGGGATCGTGGTCGCTCGAGCGGAACGGCGTGCCCGACTCGGCAGCGCCGAACTCGTAGCCGCGGTCGGACCACTCGGGCGAGTTGATCGTCCACACGTCGGTGCCGGTCACGGCGGACGCGAGCGAGGGGGACGCGAAGGCGTGGTCGAGCGAGCCGAGCTCCCCGTCGAACGTGTAGGTGTACTCGTCCGTGTTGTCCGGCACGAGGTCGACGAAGCCGGCACCCGTGAGCACCTGGGCCGGGTCCTCCTCGTGGTACGAGTTGAAGTCGCCCAGCAGCATCACGTCCGGGCCCTTGGCCGGGTCCGCCTGGATGCCCGTGACGAAGTCGAGGAGGCTCGTGGCCTGCTCCACCCGCTCGGCGTTGAAGAAGCCCTGCAGGTCGGCGGGCTCAGCGCCGCCGCCCTCGGGCGGGCTCTTCGACTTGAAGTGGTTGGCGACGACCGTGAGCACCTTGCCGTCGACGTCGAAGGTCTGCGCGATCGGCTCGCGCGCGATGTCCCAGACCGTCTCGTCGCTGTCCGCCGTGCTCGCCCCGACGGGGGTGGCGACGGCGGGCTTGTAGATGATCGCGTTGGTGATGAAGTCGGTGGTCGCGGCATCCAGCAGCACCTCCGGGGTGGGCACGTAAGCCCAGGTGCCCTCGCCCGCGTCCGCGTTGAGCGCGTCGACGAGGTTGCCGAGCGCCTCGTCCGGCTCCTCGCCGAGCTTGACCGAGTTCTCGATCTCCATCAGGCCGACGATGTCGGCGTCGAGGGCGTTGATCGCGGCCACGATCTTCGACTGCTGGATCGCGAAGTGCTCCGCGTCGTCTGCACCGCGGGCATCCCCGCCGAACGTCGTGAAGTAGTTGAAGACGTTGAAGGCGCCGACGGAGAAGTCGCCACCGACCTCCTCAGGGGCGTCCGTGCGGGGGTTGAGCGACTCCCAGGTCGGCTCGTACGCCGCGTACTCCGCCGGTGAGGTGTCGCTCAGCGGGCGCTGCGGCTGCAGGCGCCAGTCGTCGAAGCCCCAGCCGAGGATCATGCCGCCGGCCGGGGAGACGAACCGGTCGCCGTTGCGGACGACCGTGCTCGTGTCGAAGTAGGGCTGGCCGCCCGGGTGCGCCCCGTTGCTGATCTGGATGCTGTAGCCGTCATCGACGAGAAGCCGGTTGGCGCGGTTGGCGGCGGCGATCGCGAGGGCGGCGTCACCGGCATCCGTCGTCTCGGTCGCCTTCACGGCGAGGCCGCCGACGTTCAGCCACAGCGTGCCGAAGTTGTAGAGCTGGTGGCTCGAGCTGAGGTAGGCACTCTCCGGAGTGACGAGCATGCCCTCGTAGGCCTCACGCGCACTGCCGACGACGCTGTCGGGCAGCACGGTGGCCGCGGGGACCCCGGCCCCGGCGGTGACGACGGTGTAGGCGCCGTTGGACGTGGCCGTGATCTGCGTCTGGCCGTTGAACTCGCCCGCGGTGCCGGTGACCGTGATCAGGTCGCCGAGGGCGATGGCGGGGTCGGCGTTGGCCGAGAACACGAAGATGCCGTCGGAGCGCGCGTCCGTGGCATCCCCCGCAGGATCCTGCAGGTAGAAGCCGCGGTAGCCGCTCGCCGTGGAGTTGCGGTAGTCGCCGGTGACCACGCCCTGGACCGTCACGACCGCGCCGCTCAGCGGGGTTGTGGCGCCGTCCCCCTGCACATCGGCGATGACGTTGGTGACCACGAGGGCGTTCGCGGCGGTGGCGGTGAGGGCGGTGAACCCGAGGGCGAGGGCGGTCGCTGCTGCTACGGCGGCGAGGCTGCGGGGGATGCGATGAAGTGACATGACTCGGTGGTCTCCTCTGTAGGGAAAATCTCTAGGGGAAGAACAAGGCGTCGGGTGTACCCCCAATGGGGGTCAGGTCCACCATAGGCATGCCCGCGCTCGAAAGTCGAGGACGGGCACCGAAGCTTCACCGTGTGGACACTCGCCGCCTCCGCGCTCGGACCAGGAGCACGATGCCGGCCCCGACCAGGAAGCCGATGCTGTTCGACAGCACGTCGCGCCACTCGCCGACGCGGCCCGGCAGCAGCAGGGACTGGTAGAGCTCGACGAAGCCGGAGAGCGCCGTGCCCATCGGCAGCACCCACCATGCGCGCCACACCAGCGCGGCGAGGACGCCCAGCGGAACGAACATCCCGATGTTCGCGAGGAACTCGACGTCGTCGTAGCCGACGCCGACGAGCAGGCCGCGGTCGTGGAAGTACCCGAGCACGGAGTTCACGAGGATCGCGACCGTGCTCGTGCCGGGGATCCGCGGCGTGAGCGTCACGAAGAGCACGAACGCGGTGTATGCGGCAAGCGCGACGGCGAGGATGCGGCGGGTCATGGGTGCCCATTCTCCCCCGGCCTCGTTGCTCCCCCGGCCTCGTTGCTCCCCCGGCCTCGTTGCGGAGGATGACACGCCGCCTGGGCGGTAACGCCGGGCACACGACGGCGTGTCGTCCTCCGCAACGGTGGAGCGGGTACGCAGAAGGCGCCCATCCCGGGAGGGTTGGGCGCCTTCTGGTTTCGATACGGCCGCGGGGCGGCCTACTCACGCCTTACAGAGCGGCGAGCTCGGCGAGCAGCGCGTCGCCGGGAGCGGCGTACTCGCTCTTGGCGTCGATCTCGGCGCGGCCGAGCAGCTCGTCCATCTTGCGACGGCGGTTGCGGTTGATGAGCGTGACGACCGTGCCCTGCTTGCCGGCGCGGCCCGTGCGGCCCGAGCGGTGCAGGTAGGTCTTGTACTCCTCGGGGGCGTCGGCCTGGATGACGAGCGAGATGTCGTCGACGTGGATGCCGCGGGCGGCGACGTCGGTCGCGACGAGCACGTTGACCCGGCCGCTGGTGAGCAGCTGCAGGTTGCGCGTGCGGCGCGACTGGTTGAGGTCACCGTGCAGGCTCGTCGCGGGGATCCCGGCGTCCTCCAGGTAGTCGCTCATCTCCTCGGCGAACGCGCGGGTCCGCGTGAAGATCAGCGTCTTGCCGTCGCCGGCAGCGAGCTGCTCGATGATGGCGCGCTTGTCGCGCTGCTCGATGAGGAGCACGCGGTGGTCGATCGTGGAGGACGCCTGGTCCTCACCGGCGACCTCGTGCACGGCCGGGTCGACGAGGAACTCGTTGACGAGAGTGGCAACGCCCTTGTCGAGGGTCGCGGAGAAGAGCAGCTTCTGGCCGCCCTCCTTCGTCTCCTTGAGGATGCGCTGCACGGGCTCGAGGAACCCGAGGTCGCACATGTGGTCGGCCTCGTCGAGCACGGTCACGAAGACGTTGGAGAGGTCGAGGCGACCCTGCTCCACGAGGTCCTCGACGCGGCCCGGGGTGGCGATGACGATGTCGACGCCGCGCTGGAGGGCCGAGACCTGCTTGTACTGCGGCACGCCGCCGACGATGGTCGTCGTGAACAGTCCGACGCTGCGCGCGATGGGCTGCACGGTGCGGTCGATCTGCTGGGCGAGCTCGCGGGTGGGGGCGAGGATCAGCGCGCGGGGCTTGCGGCCCATCTGGCGGTCCTTGCCTCCGTTGTTCTCCATGAGGCGCTCGACGAGCGGGGCGCCGAAGGCGATGGTCTTGCCGGAGCCGGTCTTGCCGCGGCCGAGCACGTCCTTGCCGGCGAGCACGTCGGGGATGGTGGCGGCCTGGATGGCGAAGGGCGCCTCAGCGCCCATCGACGCCAGCTGGCGCACGATGTTGTTGCCGAGACCGAGGTCGCCGAAGGTCACGCCCTCGACGTCGCTCGCGGTGATGACGGCAGCCTCGAGGCGCTCGAGCACGACGTCCTCGACCGGGCCGCTGGTGGTGGCACGCGTGTAGAAGTCGCTCTCGCGCTTGGCGGGGCGGTCGTCGCGGTCGAACGAGCGGGGAGCGCGGTCGTCGCGGTTGTACGCGGGGCGGGCCGGGCGGTCGTCGCGGTCGTAGCTGCGCGCGGGCCGGTCGGCACGGTCGTAGGACGGGCGCTCCGGGCGGTCGTACGAGCGGGCCGGGCGGTCTGCGCGGTCGTACGAAGGGCGGGCGGGACGCTCGGTGCGGTCGTAGGCCGGACGAGCCGGGCGGTCGCTGCCGTAGGCCGGGCGCTCCGTGCGGTCGTAGGAACGTGCCGGGCGGTCGTTGCCGTAGGCCGGGCGCTCCGTGCGGGGCGCGCGGTCGTCGCGGTTGTAGGCGGGGCGGGCCGGACGCTCGTCGCGGTTGTACGCGGGGCGGGCCGGACGCTCGTCGCGGTTGTACGCCGGGCGCTCCGTGCGGGCCGGGCGATCGTTGTAGGCGGGGCGCTCGGCGCGGTCGCCGTACGCCGGGCGGGCCGGGCGCTCGTTGTTCGAGCCGCCGACACCCGAGGTGCGGGCGGGGCGGTCGCCGTACGAGGGGCGCTCGACGGCCGGGCGGTCGCCGTACGAGGGGCGCTCGGGGCGGCGGTCGCCGTACGCCGGGCGGTCGGCGCGGTTGGTCGCGGGCTTGGAGTCGCGGGGGCTCCAGTCCGGGCGGCGGTCGGCGCCGGTCGGGCGGTCGCCGGTGCGCGCGGCACGGTCATCCTGGGTCCAGCGCTTCTTGGGAGCGACGGCGGCCTGGTCTGCGCGGAAGCCGCGGTGGCCCTCGCGCTGCGCGCCCTTGGGTGCGCCTGCGGACTTGTAGGGCTTCTTGCCTCCGGTGCTCTTACCGGCGCTGGAGGGCTTGCTGAAGTTAGGCATAGTTCTTTCCGGGTTCTGTGTATTCGAAATGCACACAGTCGCATGAAGGTAAAGCACCGTAGAACATGCCTTACTGGATACCCGGGCAGTCTTTGACCGAGGCCGTCACATACATTCGTGTGATGTCACCAGCTGACTGCTGGTGATCCGGCCCGCAAGACTTACAAACCCATGCGCCACGATTGGCGCTGTCTTGAGCCGACTTGCCAACGTTACTCCATCACAGGTCAAAGCACTAGGTTTGGCCGGATGACACGGCTCATCGCACGCGCAGCCTCCGCCGCGCTCGCCGCAGCCGCCCTCCTCGCGCTCGCGGCGTGCGGCCCCACGGGCGCCGACTCCACGGCGGTGGAACCGTCCTCCCCCGCCGTCTACCCCGAGTCGACGAGCTACCCGGACATCCCGGTCGCCGCCGACATCCCCTACGGCACCGCCGACGGCGAGCCGCTCCTCCTCGACGCCTGCCTGCCCGAGGGCGACGTGGCGGGGGTACCGCCGCGCGCCGCGATCGTGGTGATCCACGGGGGCAGCTGGCAGCACGGCGACAAGGCCAACATCAACTGGCGCAGCGTGTGCCAGTGGTTCGCGTCGGAGGGCTTCGTGGCCGTGTCGGTGAACTACCGGCTCGTGCCCGCGGCCACCTTCCCGGCACAGCTCGACGACGTGCAGGCCGCCGTGCGCTGGCTCCGCGATCCCGCGCAGGTGGAGCGCTACAACCTCGACCCCGAGCGCATCGGCGCTTTCGGAGGGTCGGCCGGCGGCAACCTCTCCGCGCTGCTCGGGACCGTCGGATCCGGGCCCTGGACCGACGGCGCGCGCGTCGCCGCCGTCGCCGATCTGAGCGGGCCGGTCGACCTGCGCACTCCGATCAGGGTCACCGACAGCTACAACCAGGACTTCGCGAAGGTCGTGCTCGACTACCTCGGCTGCGACGACTACGCCGACTGCCCGGGTGCGGCGAAGGCATCCCCCGTCTTCCTGGCCGACGCGACCGACCCGCCGTTCTTCGTCGCGCACTCGACGGAGGAGTTCATCTCGATCGCGCAGGCCGACGAGCTCGTCGCCGCGCTGCGCGACCACGGGGTCGACACCACCTACGTGACCGTGGCGGGCGCCCTGCACTCGATCGCGATGCTCGACGACGACCTGCGCTCGCGCATCGTCGAGTTCTTCCGAGACAAGCTCGGGAGGGACCCGTTCGCAGCGGCGCCCAGCCCGCTCCCGACAGAATGAGGGCATGAGTATCGAGATCGAGTCGCCGCGCAGCCCCGGCGTCGCCGAGCTGCTGCGCGCGGGCGAGGCGTTCGCGGAGTCGCTCTACCCCGCGGAGGAGAACTTCATCCTCCCGCTCGAGGCGCTCGAGGAGCCCGGCGTGACCGTCTTCGTCGCCAGGGTCGACGGTGACGCGCTCGGGATGGCGGCGCTCGTGCAGCACGGCTCCGAGTTCGAGCTCAAGCGCCTGTTCGTGAGCGAGGCCGCCCGCGGGCAGGGTCTCGCCGGCGCGCTCCTCGACGTGCTGGAGGAGCATGCCCGGGATGCCGGCGCCGCCGTCATCCGCCTCGAAACCGGCAACCGGTCAGACGCGGCTGTCGCCCTCTACGAGAGGCGCGGCTATGTGCACATCCCGAGGTTCGGCGAGTACGCGGACTCCGCCTCGAGCGTGTGCATGGAACTGCCTCTCGTGGGTTGAGTAGGCCGTCCGCGGCCGTATCGAAACCCGCGCGCGCAGATCGCCGCGAGCGGGGTTTCGATACGCGCTCTAGAGGGCGCTACTCAACCCGCGAGAAGCGCGGCGGTCGGAGACCACGCGCACCGCCACGATCACGACCGCCACCGCGAGCAGCACCGCGCCGACGACGGCCGACGCGAGGCCGGCGGAGGCGAAGTCGGCGAACGGGGTTCCGTCGAGGAGGCTCGCGTCGAGCGTGTCGGAGGACCGCAGCAGGAACACGCCCGCCGCCACGGAGGCCGCGCCGAGCACGGTCGCAACGATCGCGATCACGACCTGCCACGCGGGCAGCGGCTGCAGCCCCCGCTCGCCGCGGCGCTCGCGCGAGCCCTCGACGAGGTAGTACAGCGAGGGCAGCACGATGAGCGTGAGCAGCGTGGACGACACGAGGCCGCCGATCACGATGATCGCCAGCGGCTGCGAGATGAAGCCGCCGTTGCCGGTCAGTCCGATGCCGAGGGGCAGCAGCGCGAAGATCGTCGCCGTCGCGGTCATGAGGATCGGGCGGAGGCGCCGCGAGGCGCCGTGCACGATCGACTCGCGCACGGTCATCCCGCGCTCTCGGTACTGGTTGATCAGGTCGACGAGCACGATCGCGTTGGTGACCACGATGCCGATCAGCATGAGCACGCCGATGAGGGACGCGACACCGAGCGGGATGCCCGAGATGACCTGCAGCGCGATCGCACCGGTCGCGGCGAACGGCACGGAGACGAGGAGCAGCAGCGGCTGCCGCAGGCTCTTGAACGTCGCGACCATCACCACGTAGACGATGAGGATCGCCACGAGCAGCGCGAGCCCGAGCTGGCTGAACGCGTCGCTCTGCTGGGAGGTGACGCCGCCGAGGGTGGCGGACGCCCCGGCCGGGAGCTTCGCGTCGTCCACGGCGTTCTGCACCTCGAGCGAGGCGGTGCCGACGTTGTCGCTCGACGGCGTGACGGTGACCGTCGCGGAGCGCACGCCCTTGATCGTCGTGATGCTCGCGGGGCCGTTCTGCTGCTCGACAGTCGCGATGTTCGACAGCGGCTGCGGGCCGGTGGCGGTGGGGATGACGAAGTCCTTGAGCTCCTGGATCGTCGTCGGGGCGCTGTCGTTGAGGATGTAGATCGAGAGCGTCTTCTCGTCGATGACGACGGATCCGACCGCGCTCGGGTTCATCGCCGCGGTGACGATGCCGCCCACCGCGATCTCGCTCAGGCCCGCCTCCGCCGCCTTGTCGCGGTCGACGTTGATGGCGATGAACGGCAGGTCGGCAGCGAGGTTGCTCGTCGCCTCGGCCACCACGTCGAGATCCTTGACCGCGGCCAGGACCTTGTCCGAGGCTTCCTGCAGCTCCTTCTCGCTCGTCGCGGTGATGTTGACGGCGATGTTCGAGGAGGCGAATCCGCCGCCCGCGGCCTGGAGGGTGACCTCGCCCGCGTCGTCGATGTTCTCGACGGCCTTGCGGACGGCGGCCTGGAGCTTCACCTGGTCGACGTCGGGGTCGGTGGTGAGGGAGAAGGTCGAGGCTCCGGAGCCCGTGAAGGCGGAGCGGAGCGAGTTGCCGCTGGAGCCGATCGAGAGCTGCACGGTCTCGACGCCCTTGACGTCGAGCAGCGCCGACTCGACCTTCTTGGCCGCGTCATCCCGGGCCTGGAGCGACGCGCCGAGCGGGAGCTTCTGCGAGACCGTGAGCGTGTTCTGGCCGCTGTCGCCGATGAAGTTCGTCTTCATGAACGGCACGAGCGCGCCGGTCGCGCCGAGCAGCAGCACGGCGACGAGGATGGTGGCGACCGGCCGCTTGAGGGTCCAGTTGATGACCGGCAGGTAGCCCTTCTGCAGCCGCGTGGGCTTCTCCTCCTCGATGCCGGCGGGCTCGTGCTTGTGCACGGCCTTGTTGCCGAGGAACCAGTACGCGAGCACCGGCACGATCGTGAGCGAGACGAAGAGGGATGCCGCGAGCGCGATCGTGACCGTGAGGGCGAAGGGCCGGAACAGCTCGCCGGTGATATCGCCGACGAGCGCGATGGGCAGGAACACGGCCACTGTCGTCGCCGTGGACGCCGTCACGGCGCCCGCCACCTCCCGCACCGCGGTGAGGATGGCGGGGAGCTTCTCCTCCCCGAGAGAGAGGTGTCTCTTGATGTTCTCGATGACGACGATGGAGTCGTCGACCACCCGCCCGATCGCGATGGTGAGCGCGCCGAGCGTGATGATGTTGAGCGTGTAGCCGGCGGCCTGCATGCCGATGAACGTGATGAGCACCGAGGCCGGGATCGAGATCGCGGTCACCAGTGTCGAGCGCACCGACAGCAGGAAGAGGAGGATCACGATCACGGCGAACGCGAGCCCGAGGAGGCCCTCCGTCGCGAGCGAGTTGATCGACTCCTCGATGAACGGGGCCTGGTCGAAGGCGAGCGTGAACTTCGTGTTCCCGCCCAGCGCCTTCTCGAGCGACGGGATGAGGTCGCGCACCGCCTGGGAGACGGCCACCGTGTTGCCGGCCGGGGTCTTCGTGATGGCGATCGTGAGGGCGGGCTCGCCGTTCACGCGCGAGATGCCGGTCACGGGGTCGTCAGTCACCGCGACAGTGGCGACATCCGCGATGGTCAGCAGCGAGCCGGAGCTGCCGCCGAGGAGCGGGAGGGCGGCGATGTCGTCCGCCGAGCCCAGGCGCGTGCCGGCCTGGACCGTGAGGGTCTTGTCGTCCTCGGTGATCTGGCCGGCGGGCAGCAGCACGCCGTTGTCGTCGAGGGCGTCGCGGATCGCCTGGTTGCTGAGCCCGTTGGCGAACAGCTTGGCGGGGTCCGGCGTGATGACGACGCGCTGCGCCGTGGTGCCCAGCAGGCTCGCGTCACTCACGTCGTCGAGCTTCTTGAGCTCGACGATCGTCGAGTTCTCGAGCTTCGCGGAGAGGTCGTCGGGCGAGAGGTCGCTCGACACCGCGATCTGGATGACCGGCAGGTCGGAGAAGTTGAACGTGAGCACCTGGGTCTCGGCGCTGTCGGGCAGCGTCGACTGGATGCGGTTGATCGCGAGCTGGGTCTTCTGCTCCGCAGTGGCGATGTTCGTGCCGTAGGAGAACGCGGCGGTGATGCTCGAGATGTTGGCGCTCGAGGTCGCGGTGGTGGACTCGAGCCCCGCCACGCCCTGGATCGCCGCCTCGATGGGAGTCGAGACGTCCTTGTCGACGACGGCCGGGGAGGCGCCCGGGTAGCTCGTGATGATGAAGATCTGCGGCAGGCTCAGCGAGGGGATGAGCTCCTGCTTGAGCGAGGTGAGCGAGATGCCGCCGAACACGCCGATGACGATCGTGACAAGCGCGATGAGCGCGCGGTTGCGCAGGCTGAAGACGGAGAAAAGATGCACGTGGTTACTCTCTGCTGCGAGGACATGTCGGTGCACGCCAGCGTGCTGTGTTTCGAATTATCCCCCGGCAGTGGCCCGGCGCGCGTACTCCGAGAGGATTACACCACGGAGGTGGTGAGGTCGGCGCTCGTCTCCGGCAGGGGATGACGGCCCACCGCCGCCCAGGCCCGCGCCAGGGCATCCACCCCGCGCTCTGTCTCGTCGGCGGAGTAGGAGATCGGGATGCGCAGGAACCGCTCGAACGCGCCGTCGATGCCGAAGCGCGGGCCGGCGGCGATGATGAGCCCCTCGTTGCGGGCGGCGAGCGCCAGCTGCGAGCTGACCGGATGCCCGAGGTTGACCCACGCCGTCAGGCCGCCGAGCACGTGCGGCACCGTCCACTCGGGCAGCCGCGCGGCCAGCAGCGCCTCCATCCGGTCGCGGCCGGCGCGGAGGTAGGCACGGCGCGAGTCGAGGATCGCGTCGTAGTCGCGCAGGAGGTTCGTGACGATCAGCTGCTCGATCAGCGGAGTGCCGAGATCGCCGGAGGAGCGCTCGCGGACGAGGCGCTGGATGACCGTGCGGTCGGCCCGGATCCAGCCGATGCGCACCCCGCCCCAGACGCTCTTGCCGACCGAGCCGATGGTGATGGCGCTGCCGTGGGCGGCGAACGGGAGCGTGCGCGCGGGGCCGTCGAACCCGAGCTCGCCCATCGTCTCGTCGGCGACGAGGGTGGTGCCGTGGTGCGCCGCGAGGCCGAGCACCCGGTCGCGCAGCTCGTCGGGCATCGAGGCGCCGGTGGGGTTGTGGTAGTCGGGCATGAGGTAGCCGAGCGACGGGCTCGTGCGCTGGATGACCTGCTCGAGCGCGATGTCGTCCCAGCCGCCGTCGGAGGTGACGCTCACCGGGGCGATGCGCGCGCCAGCGGCCTTGAGCGCGTCGAGGGCGTGCGGGTAGGTGGGGTTCTCGATGAGGGCGCGGTCGCCGCGCGCCATGATCGTGCGGGCGATGAGGGCGATCGCGTGCTGCGCGCCGATCGTCACCATGAGCTGGTCGGGAGTGGTGGGCAGGCCGCGGGACGTGTAGCGGTCGGCGAGCGCCTCGCGGAGCGCCGGGATCCCCACCGGGTCGAAGCCGGAGTCCCCCAGGTACGCGGGCAGCTGCTCGGCGGCCAGCTGGGCCGCCGCGACCACCCCGGGGATCGCCGGCATCGTCGCCTTGCTGAAGTCGAGGTATCCCGGAACCGACTCGGTGGGGCCCGGAGCGCGGAACGGGAGCTGCGCGACGCTGCCGGAGCCGCGCACGCTCGAGAGGTACCCGGCGTCGCGCAGCTCCGCGTAGGCGGCGGTCACGGTCGTGCGGCTGACCTCGAGCTGGGCGGCGAGCTCGCGCTCGGCGGGGAGGCGGGTGCCGGAGGCGACGCGGCCGTCGAGGATGAGCAGCCGGATCCGGTCGGCGAGCGCCGTGTAGGCCACCCCGACGTCACGCCACCCCAGGAGCAGGAGGGCCAATTGACGCGCGGATAGCGAACTCATCCGGCCACCATAGCGGAATTGGCATCTTGTTCCCAGTCCAATTGAGGAATTGGATTGCTCCCATGACTCCAGCACTGCTCATGACCCGCCGAGTGGCCCAGCTCCTCGTCGGCCTGTTCGCCTACGGCTTCGCGATTGCGATGATGATCCGCGCCGCGGTGGGCATCTCGCCGTGGGACGTGCTGAGCCAGGGCATCGTGCTGCACACCGGCCTCAACTACGCCGTCATCACCAACGTCGTGGGCGCGCTCGTGCTGCTGCTGTGGATTCCGATCCGGCAGAAGCCGGGCATCGGCACGGTGGCGAACGTGCTGCTGATCGGCCCGAGCATCGAGGTCGGGCTGTGGGTGCTGCCCACGACGGAGGACCTCGTGCCGCGCATCCTGTTGTTCGCGGGCGGGCTCGTCCTGCTCGCCATCGCGACCGGGCTGTACATCGGCGCGCGGTTCGGCCCCGGCCCTCGCGACGGGCTCATGACGGGCATCCACCGCCGCACGGGCTGGCCGATCTGGATCGTGCGCACCTCGATCGAGGTGACGGTGGTCGCGATCGGCTGGCTGCTCGGCGGCAACGTGGGCCTCGGCACGGTCGCCTTCGCCCTGCTGATCGGCCCCATGGTCAACGTCACCCTGCCGCTGCTGCGGGTGCCGGAGGCCGCAGCTTCTACCGAGCGGGAGAGGGTGCCCGCGTGATGATCGTCCTCGGGCTGCTCGCCCTCGCGGGGATCGCGGGCACCCTCCGGCTCGTCCTGACGGACGGCTACCGAAGGGTGCCCACGCGCACTACAGGTGCTTCTCCGCGTACACGCGCATAGCGTCGCGCACGAAGGCCGCGCCCTCGGTGCCGCCGTAGTTCGCCGCGAAGCGCTCGTCGGCGGCGTACATCTCGCCGAGGCCCACGAAGTACTCCTTCGCCGGCGCTCCGCTTCCGTAGCCGGGCGTGCTCGGGACTCCGCGGAGCCAGTCCGCGTGCCGCTGCGCGAGCGCCTGGGCGGCCTCGCCTGACGGGTCTTCACCCGCCTGGGCGGCCGCGCTCCAGTCTGCCGCGAGCTGCTTCTGCAGCTGCATCCACTCGGCCTGCTCTGTCTTTGACATCGCCGACCACCAGCGGCTGCTGTCCGCGTACGCCTGCTTGCCCCAGCGCTCCTCGACCTCGTCCTTGTACTGGGTGTGGTCGAAACCATCGAGCATCTCTTCTGCCATCAGTTGTTCACCTCCCTCCATCTTGAGGATCGTCGTCTCGACTGCGGCGATCTGCCTGCCGAGCCTCTCCTTCTCCTGCTGCAGCCAGTGAAGGTGGGCCATGAGCGCCTGCGCGTCGTCGCGCTGGCCGTCGAGCACGTCTGCGATGGCCGGGATGCCCAACCCCAGGTCGCGGAGCATCAGCACCCGCTGCAGCCGCGTCAGCGCCCGCTCGTCGTAGTAGCGGTACCCGTTGGCGCCGATCCTGCTCGGCTCGAGCAGGCCGACGTCGCCGTAGTGCCGCAGCGTGCGGGACGTCGTGCCGGCGAGCCGCGCGATCTCCTGGATCGACCAGTCCATCGGCTCCCTCCCTTCCTGTTGCAACCACGCTAAACGTTGACGCTGCGTCAGTGTCAAGGGGAGCCGGTGCTGCGCCCGGGCCCGGCCCGGCCTCCGGATGCCCATCCCCTTCCCTCCGGCATCCCCTTCCCTCCGGAATCCCCTTCCCTCCGGACGCCCCATCCCTCCGGCATGCCCATGCGGAGGATTCGACACCATGCGGTCGCCGCGCGGTCCGCACGGTGTCAAAAGGTCCGCGTGGGCTCGGCCCGCACTTCCGCCCGCCCCGGCCCACGCTTCCGCCCGCCCCGGCCTCCCCTCCGGGTGCCCACGCGGAGGTTTCGACACCATGCGGTCGCCGCGCGGTCCGCATGGTGTCAAAAAGTCCGCGTGGCTTGGGCGGGCGTGGTCTCGGGCGGGCGCGGGCCGGGGCTGGGCTCCGGCCGCGGGCTCGGGCGCGGGCTGGCCCGGGCTGGCGCCCACGCGGAGCGGAACTCGCGATATAACTTGACTTGCCGCAACACGCGATATAACGTGACCTACATCAACGCGATATAACGCGAGAAGGGAGGCCACCGTGGCCCAGGAGAAGTGGCTCATCGACGGCCAGAAGGTCATCGACATCGACAACATCCGCAAGCTCAAGGTCGGCCTCGTCGCCGGCCAGGTCAACATCGTCGGGCACGACGAGCCGCATGTGCACGTCGAGGTCCACTCGGTGTCGGGCAAGGACCTGCTGGTGGCCGTCGAGGGCGACACCCTCGAGATCGACCACGCGCAGTGGAAGTGGGACAACTTCATCGACGTGTTCAAGTCGTTCCGCGGCTCGGCCCGCGTCGACATCAGTATCAGAGTGCCGCGCGATGTCGCCCTCAAGTTCGGCGTGGTCTCGGCGAGCGCCCTCATCAGCGGGCTGACCGAGGATGCCTCCATCAGCACCGTGAGCGGAGAGGTCGTGATCGACGGCCTCTACGGCGACGTGCAGCTCAACAGCGTGAGCGGAGAGATCTCCGTGCGCAACCACTACGGCAAGCTCAGCGCCCACACGATCAGCGGTGACGTGACCGCGTCCGGCGAGATCATGCGCTTCACGGGCGACACGGTGAGCGGTGACGTCTTCCTCGACGTGAGCGGCGCCCCTGACGAGATCCGCGTCAACACGGTCAGCGGCGGCATCACCACGCGGCTCGCCAGCGACGTCGCGGCGCAGTACAAGATCAACACGGTGAGCGGCCGCATCCAGCTCGACAACGCGGAGATCAGCGGGGTGCGCGGCAGCTACACCAGCAAGTACGGCACGCTCGACAAGCAGTGGCTCGAGTTCAAGGCGAACACCGTCTCCGGCAGCATCTCGGTGCTGCACCAGGTGTCGGCATGACGCCACCGGTCTTCGCGCACGGCCATCTGCGCCTCTACCTGTTGAGCCTGCTCGCGGAGTCGGCGGAGGGGATGCACGGCTACGAGCTCATGCAGGCACTGAGCGACCGCTTCGGCGGTACGTACATCCCGAGCGCCGGCACGATCTACCCGCGACTCGCCAAGCTCGAGGAGGAGGGACTCGTCACGAAGGTGGCCGACGGACGCAAGACCGTCTACGCGATCACCGGGGCCGGGCGCTCCGAGCTCGCGGACCGCGAGAGCGAGCTCGGCGACATCGAGAACGACGTCACCGACTCGGTGCGCCGGCTCGCCGACGAGGTGCGGTCGTCGGTCAACGACGCCATGCGCACCCTCAAGGCCGAGCTCGCCGCGGCAGCGAGAGAAGCCCGGGCGGATGCCCGTGAGGCGGGCCGCACGGTGCACGCCGACGCTCCCGACTCCGCCAGCCGCGGGCAGCTGCAGCAGGCCGAGGCCGCGATCAACGAGTTCCGGTCCGCGATGCGGTCGGAGCTGCGGATGAGCATCGCGCGCGGCAACGAGCTCACCAAGGAGACGGTGGACGTGCTGCGGTCCGGGCTGGACGACCTGCGCAAGGGCATCCTCGGGAAGTAGGCGGGTTGAGCTGGCCGCTCCCGGGGTTTCGACACGCGCGCCAGAGCGCGCTACTCAACCGGCGAACTTCACCGGGATGTAGAGGTCCTGCACCCGGTCGTTCAGGGCGGTGTGGTCATTGCGGGTGAAGAGCCCGCACGCCTGCTTCGTGCAGTCGAAGCCGTCGCCGGCCGGGTCGCCCACCTCGATATAGGCGGTGAAGGTGCCCGCGGCGAGATCGTCGTAGCTGCGGGCGCCGAACAGCTTCCACGCCCAGTCGTCGTTGATCCAGTTGCTCGGCCCGTACTGCACGGTGCCGGCCTCGACCGCCTCCTGCTGCTGGTCGGGCACGCCGCCGATGCAGGGCCCGGGCTTGGTGGCCGGGTCATCCGGGATCACGCAGATCGCCACGTAGATGCCGCGGGAGCCGTCGTAGCCCGTGCCGCTCACGACCAGGCGGTCGCCCGGTAGGAGGGCCTGGGTGTCGATCGAGCCGCCCGGGTCGGGCGCGATCACGGTCAGCTCGCGGGTGCGGCCGTCGTCGCCCGTCGCGGTCACCGTCGTGGGCCACGGGATGCTCGTGCCGTCCTGGTGGGAGACGCCCTGGTTCTGGTGCGTGAGGATCGGGATCGCGATGACCGCCACCGGGACCAGCACCACGACGACGGCCCCGGCGACGATCCACGGCCAACGACGGCGGCGGCGAGTTTCGGGCATGGGGGAATTCTAGGTGTGGCAAGCGAGTTGACACGTTGACCGCGTGGAGTAGGCTCGCCCCTCGTGACAAACGAAGCTCGGTCGCCCAAGCGCTGGCTGATCGGCGAGCCCCTGGCCTCCGAGAAGCTCGAGGGACAACTGCTCCCCAAGCACCTCGCGCTCCCCATCTTCGCGAGCGACCCGCTCTCCTCCGTGGCCTACGCGCCGCAGGAGCTCCTCATGATCCTGCTGCTGGGCGGGCTCGCGTTCCTCTCCTTCGCGCCGTGGGTGGCGGCGGCCGTCGTCATCCTGCTCATCGTCGTCGTGCTGTCGTACCGCCAGCTCATCAAGGCCTACCCGAGCGGCGGCGGCGACTACGAGGTCGCGTCCAAGAACCTCGGCGAGAAGGCCGGCCTGGTCGTGGCCTCGGCCCTGCTGGTCGACTACGTTCTCACGGTCGCGGTGTCCGTGGCATCCGGAGTCGACAACATCATCTCGGCGCTGCCGATGCTCAACCCCTACCGGGTCGAGATCGCGGTGTTCTTCGTCATCCTGCTCGCCGCCGTCAACCTGCGCGGCGTCCGCGAGTCGGGCAAGGCGTTCGCGGTGCCCACCTACCTCTTCATCGGGTCGATCGGCGTCATGATCGTCGTCGCGCTGGTGCGCACCTTCTCGGGAGACGCGCCCGTCGCCGAGAGCGCGAACATCGTCGTGCAGTCGGAGGACATCACCAAGGCGGCGTTCATCCTCCTGCTGCTGCGCGCCTTCGCGAGCGGCTGCGCGGCCCTCACCGGCGTCGAGGCGATCTCCAACGGCGTCCCGGCGTTCCGCCGCCCGAAGGTCAAGAACGCGCAGAAGACCCTCATGGCCATGGGCGCCACGGCAATCCTGCTCTTCTCGGGCCTCGTCGCCATCGCACTCATCGCCGGCGTGCACTACGTGGACTGCACGGACGAAGCGCTCAAGATCCTCCAGACCTGCGCGGACGACGGCACTCCGCAGCGCAGCCTGATCGCCCAGATGGCCTCGTCGACCTTCGGGAACAACTCGGTGCCGTTCTTCCTGATCCAGGTCGTAACCGCGGCCGTGCTCCTCCTCGCGGCGAACACCGCGTTCAACGGCTTCCCCCTTCTCGGCTCGGTGCTCGCGACCGACCACTACGCGCCCAAGTCGCTCGCCACCCGCGGCGACCGCCTGATCTTCTCCAACGGCGTCATCACGCTCTCGATCGCTGCGGTGGTGCTCCTCGTGGTCTTCCAGGCCGACGTCACCACGCTCATCCAGCTGTACATCATCGGGGTGTTCGTCTCGTTCACCCTCGGCCAGACCGGCATGGTGCGCCATTGGCTCCGGATGCTCCGGGGCGGCTGTGACGACCGCGGAGCCGTGTGGCGGGGCCTGATCATCAACGCCGTCGGTGCCGTCATGACCGCGAGCGTGCTCATCATCGTCACGGTGACCAAGTTCACTCACGGCGCGTGGATCGTGTTCATCATCATGCCGATCCTCTTCACGCTCATGCTCGGTGTGAACCGCTACTACCGCGACGTCGACCGGGAGATCGAGGCCGACCCGACCACCCGCTTCGGCGCGAAGGGCGACCACGCCATCGTGCTCGTGGGCCGCATGCAGAAGCCCGTCCTCAAGGCACTGGACTACGCGATCGCCGCACGCCACGACTCGATCGAGGCCGTTCACGTCTCGATCGACGACGACGCGACGGAGCAGCTCGAGAAGGACTGGGTCGAGCAGAACATCAAGGTGCCGCTCAACGTCCTCGAGTCGCCGTACCGCGACATCAGCGCCCCGCTCGCCAAGTACATCAAGCACCGCCGCGAGGAGCACGGCTCCGAGGTCGTCACGGTCTACACCCCGCAGTACATCGTCGGGCACTGGTGGGAGACGCTCCTCCACAACCACAAGGCGCGCCGCATCCGCCAGAAGCTCGCGCTCGTGCACGGCGTCGTCATCGCGCTCGTGCCGTGGCTGCTCGACTCCTCGACCTTGATCTACGGCCGCCGCAGCCGTCCGCTGCCCGGTGACGCCCGCCGCGGCGAGCCGCGCCGCCCCGTCGCTCGCCGCCCCATGCCGCCGGCCCGGAGTGACAAGGGCGCCGCCCCCGCGAAGAGCGCCGGCACCACGACCCTCGTGCGGCCCAAGCCGGACGCGGCAGACGCTGCCAAGCCGGACGCCGCGAAGCCCGCGGCGAAGAAGCCCGCGCCCAAGGCGGCGCCGAAGAAGAAGCCGACCGGCGAGTGACCCTCGGCCGTGACCTCGCCGCCGTCCTCGTGGGCGGTGTGCTCGGCACCGGGCTCCGCCTCGCGATCGACACGGCGGTGCCCCACTCCGACACGGCGTTCCCGCTCTCGACGCTCGTCATCAACACCGTCGGCGCGCTCGCCCTCGGCGCCCTCGTGGCGCGCCTCTGGCCGGTCGCGCCGTCCTGGCTCCGAGCCGGGCTCGGCGCCGGACTGCTCGGCTCCTTCACCACGTTCTCGGCGTTCGCCGTCTCCCTCGTCTCCCTGACAGCGGCAGGCGAGTGGATGCCCGCGCTCGGCTACCTCGCCCTGACCCTCGTGCTCGGCCTCGGCGCGGCCTGGCTCGGGCTCTCGCTCGGCCGTCGCGGCCCTGGCACCGTGTCTCCTGGCCCCTCCTCTCCGGACGCGGACGAATGACCGCCGTCCTCGTCACCCTCGCCGCCGGGGCACTCGGGGCCGCGCTGCGGTTCCTCGTCACGCGGGCGTTCGCCGCGCGGCCGGTCGGGGCCGTGCTCGTCGTCAATGTCGTCGGCTCGGCGATCGGCGGTGTGCTCCTCGCACTCGCCAGCGGGGACATCCGGATGATCCTCCTCACCGGATTCTGCGGGGGCCTCACGACGTTCAGCACGTTCGGCGTCGAGACCATCCAGCTCGTGATGGACGGCAAGGCGCGGGTGGCGGTGCTGAACGTGGCGGCGAACCTCGTGCTCGGCATCGGCGCGGCGGCCCTGGGCTTCGGGGTGGCCGCTCTCGCCTTATGACAGGCGTAACGTCGGACGTTCACGGTCTTCCGCGTCCATGCGGAGGTTTCGGCACCATGCGGAGGCATCGGAGCCCGCATGGCGCCGAAACCACCGCATGAGCGGCGGGTAGGGCGGCTCAGCGCTTCGGCCAGCTCCACTGCGGCTCGTCGAGCGGCCCCTGGCCGACGACGCTCGTCTCCCCGAGCGACTTGAGCAGCTCGATGCGGCTCGCGCCGAGTCCGTCCAGGGCCGCGATCAGCCGCGGCGCGTGCGACACGACGACCACCTGCGAATTCCCGGCGGCGCTCGCGATGAGCCCGGCGAGAGGCTCGATGAGATCGGGATGCAGGCTCGTCTCCGGCTCGTTGAGAACGAGCAGCGCGGGGGGCCGTGGGCTCAGCAGTGCGGCAACCCAGAGCAGGTAGCGCAGCGTGCCGTCGGAGAGCTCGGAGGCGGAGAGCGGCCTCAGCAGCCCCGGCTGCCGGAGCTCGAGGCCGAACAGCCCGTCGTGGTCGGTGATCTCGACGGCACTGCCCGGGAACGCGCGGCCGATGGCGGCGTCGAGCGCTCCGTGCGGGCCGAGCTCGCGCGCGGTCTGCAGGGCGGCCGCGAGATCGGCGCCGTCCGCACCGAGGACAGGCGTGCGCGTGCCCACCTGCGGCGTCCGGGCGGGAGCCGTGGCATCCGTGCGGAAGTGGTCGTAGAAGCGCCACGACCGCAGCTGCTCGCGCAGGGCGAGCAGCTCGGGGGCCGTGCGCGGGTCTGCAAGGTGGCCGAGCATGCTGTCGTAAGGCCGCAGACCGGTCTCGTGGCGGGCCCACTCGCCGTCGGCGCCGCGGATGCGCACGAGCGGGCCGTGCCGCTCCGTCAGAAGGGTCGAGGGCCGGAGCACCGGGCCGCTCCACACGCTCTCGACCTTGATCTCGGGGTCGCGGCCGAACATCGTCCTGTCGCTCGGCACCGGGAGCCCGAGGTCGATCGCGTAGCTGAACTCGTCGCTGGCGAAGCCCAGGCGCAGCGCGACGGGGCCCTTCCGGCGGGTGCCCTGGGTGGGCATCCCGTCCGGCGTGCCGTTCTCCGGGCCCGCCCACAGGGTGCTCGGCAGGCCGCCCTCCCGCGCGAGGGCAGCAATAGCGCCGTTGCGGGATGCCTCGGCCAGCAGCCGCAGCGACCGGTACACGCTCGACTTGCCGGTCCCGTTCGCCCCCGTGATCACGGTCAGGCCCGTGAGCGGCACCACGACGTGGCGAAGGGAGCGGTAGCCCTCGATCGCGAGCGTCGTCAGCACGACGCTACTCGGCCGGCCCAGCCTCGGCCGGCTCCGCCCCGACGAGGTCGTCGGCCGTCTTTGCACGGAACGGGATGCCGCGGGCCATGAGGATCACGCCGGCCACGCCGCATCCCACGATCACAATGTCGGCGACGTTGCCGATGAAGAGGTTGCCGTACCCGATGAAGTCGACAACGTGGCCCTGCCCGAGGCTGGGCTCGCGGAACATGCGGTCGCCGAAGTGCGTGGCCGCGCCGCCGAGGAGCAGGCCGAGGAGGATCGCCCACGCGCGCGACGTCACACGCCACGCGAAGATCGCGATCGCGATGACGGCGATGCCCGCGACGATGGTGAAGATCCACGTGAAGCCGGTGCCGATCGAGAACGCGGCGCCCGGGTTGTAGATGAGCTGGAAGCGCAGCAGGTCGCCGATGATCGGGACCGGTTTGCCGACCTCGAGGTTGGCCTCCGCCCAGAACTTGCTGCCCTGGTCGGCGAGGATCACGAGCAGGGCGAGCCCGATCGTCACCGCGTAGAGGCGGCGTGAGGGGCGGGGAGCTGCGTCGGTCATTAGGCCATTATCGGCTACCCGGCGGGTTGAGTAGGCCGCCAGGGCCGTATCGAAACCCGGCGGGTTGAGTAGGCCGCCCGCGGCCGTATCGAAACCCGGCGGGTTGAGTAGGCCGCCCGCGGCCGTATCGAAACCCGGTGGGTTGAGTAGGCCGCCCGCGGCCGTATCGAAATCTGACTCAAGCGGGTTTCGATACGCGCGCCAGAGCGCACTACTCAACCCACCTAGACCTCAGCCCTTCTCCCCGCCCTCGCTCGTACTGAGGATGCGCTTCTGGAAGATGAAGAAGATCGTCGCCACCGGGATCGACATCAGCACCGCGGCCGCGAGCTGCAGCGGGTACTGGTTGCCGCTGCCGAGCTGGCCGGACGTGAGGGACGCCACACCGGTCGTGAGGGTGTCGAGGGACGCGCTCTGCCGCGAGATGAGGAAGTGGGAGAACTCGTTCCACGAGCCCTGGAAGCTCAGGATGAACAGGGTGATGAGGGCTGGCCGCGCCATCGGCAGCACGATCGACCAGTAGGTGCGGAAGACGCCGGCGCCGTCGATGCGGGCCGCCTCCTCCACGCTCACCGGGATCGACTCGAAGAACTGCTTCATGATGAAGATGCCCGCCGCGTCGATGACGATCGGGATGATCATGCCGGCGAAGGAGTCGTAGAGGCCGAGCTGCTTGAGGATCAGGAAGCGCGGGATGAGCAGCACCACGTTGGGCACGGCCATGACCGCGATCAGCCCGGCGAAGACCACGGTCTGCCCGCGCCACTTCAAGCGGGAGAGGGCGTAGCCGGCGAGCGAGTCGAAGAACACCCGGCACGCCGTCACGATGATCGTGATGAGGGCGGAGTTGGCCGTCCACTGCAGCAGCGGCACCGTGGTGAACAGACGCTCGTAGGCGGCGAAGCTCCAGGTCTGGGGCAACAGCGACAGCGGGTTCTGCGTCGCGTCCGCGTCGGTCTTGAAGCTCGACGCCACCGAGATGAGGAACGGGTAGATGTAGATGAGGGCGAGCAGGCCCAGCACCACGTAGGTGAGCGCCATGGTCGCGCGGGCGCCCGCCGTGATCGTGTGGCGGCGCTTCGGCACGCGCACCTGCTCGGTCGCCACGGCTGCCGCGGCCTCGGTCGTGGTCATCGCTTCGCTCCCGCCGCCGCGTCGCGCATCAGCCGCGCGAGCGCTCGTTTCTGCCTGCGGACCCCGGATGCCCCGAGGTCGCGGTCGCGGAGGATCCAGCGCTGCAGCAGCGTCAGCCCGACGATGATGCCGAACAGCACGAACGCGATCGCCGCGCCCTGGCCCCACTTGAGGTTGTAGAAGGACGTGTCGTACGCGAGGAACGCGGGCGTGAGCGTCGTCTTCCCCGGATCGCCGCCGCCGGTGAGGTAGATCTGGTCGAACACCTGCCAGGTGCCGATGAGCCCGAGAGTGAGCACGGTGAAGAGGGTCGGCTTGAGCATCGGCAGCGTCACCGAGAAGAACCGGCGGAACGGGCCGGCGCCGTCGACCGAGGCGGCTTCCTCGATCTCGGCGCCCACGTTCTGCAGGGCGGCCAGGAACAGCAGCATGAAGGTGCCGGAGGTGGTGAAGATCGCGAGGATGATCAGCACGCACATGGCCACCGACGGGCCGGAGAGCCACGCGGCCCAGTCCAGCCCGAGGGGCCCCTTGCCCGGCACGCCCCCGGTGACCGGGGAGAAGATGCCGGAGGGGTTGGAGAACCAGTTCGGGCCCTGCACCCCGAACCATCCGATCACCTGGTTCACGGCGCCGGACGACGTGAACAGGAAGATGAAGATCGTCGTGATGGCGATGGAGCTCGTCACCGACGGGAAGTAGAAGGCGGTGCGGAAGAAGCCGCGGCCCTTGAGCAGCCGGCGGTTCACCTGCACCGCGAGGAACAGGCTCAGGGCCGTCTGCAGCGGCACCACGAAGAGCACGTAGTAGAGATTGTTCCGGATGGCCGTGCCGAAGTCGCGCTGGGCGAGCCCCGAGTCGACCAGCACCTTCTGGTAGTTGACGCCGCCCACGAAGCTCGAGTTGCCGAGCGGCGAGCCGAGGCCGTTCCAGTTGCTCAGGCTCACGTAGAGCGCGAGCAGGATCGGCAGCACGAGGAAGACGCCGATGATGAGGATGGCGGGCGCGACGAACAGCCAGCCGTAGCGGCCTTCCGGCCCGCGGATTCCCTTGCTCATGTGACGCCTTCCTCGTGGGATGAGCAGGCCCGCCAGGGCCGTATCGAAACCCGGTTTCGATACGGCCGCGGGCGGCCTGCTCAACCAGCCGTGCTAGTTGCCGTTCGCCTCATCCAGGGCCGCCTGCAGCGACTCCTGGAAGCTGGCGAGGATCGCCTTCGCGTCGCCGCCCGCGAGGTTCGCGAGCTGCGCGTTGAAGTCGCTGACGACTGTGGCCGAGCCCGCGAAGTTCACGGGGCTGACCGCGTAGTCGTTGCCCGCGACGAACGCCGCGTTCTCCGGGTGCGCCTCGGCGTAGGTCGCCGCAGCGCCCTCCGTCGACGGCAGGACGCCGAACGCGTCGCCGAACGCGAGCTGCTGCTCGTCGGCGGTCAGGAACTCCACGAGGGAGACGGCGGCGTCACGCGTGTCCGAGTTGGCGGGGATGCCCCAGCAGTTCGTGAACGTGAACGTCGACTTGCCCGCGGGGCCCGCCGGCAGCTCGTAGGAGGAGTACTTCGTGTCCGGGAAGTCGCCGGCGATGCCCTTGATCCACGGGCCCTCGATCACCATGGCGGCCTTGCCTGCACCGAGCGCCTCGCCGGACCAGCCGGCGTCGATCTCGGACGGCCACTTCAGCACGCCCTCGTCGTGGAGCTTCTGGATGTACTCGAGGCCCGCGAGGTTCTCGGGGCTGTCGACGACTGCCTTGTCACCGTCGACGAGCTGGCCGCCCGCCTGGTTCATGAAGACTCCGGCGCGCGCGTACTCGAGGCCGAAGGACAGGCCGACGGTGTCGGCGGTGGTGAGCTTCGTGGCGGCTGCCTCGAGGCTGTCCCAATCGGTGGGGATGTCGGCATCCGTCAGGCCCGCCGCCGCCCACTTGTCGGTGTTGATGATGAGGCCGAGGGTCGAGAAGTCCTTCGGCGCGCACGTGAAGGTGCCGTCGTAGGTGAAGGTGTCGGTCAGCGCCGGGTAGAAGTCGCCGGCGTTGGGGAGGTCTGCCGCGTACGCGTCGAGGTAGCCGTTCTGCGCGTACGTAGCGAACTGGTCCCAGCTCATGTAGAAGAGGTCGGGCGCGTCGCCGCCGGCGAAGCCCTGGCTCAGCTGCTGGGTCAGGTCGCTCGCGACCACGACCTCGACCTTGGCGTTGTTGTCCTTGGCCCAGGCGTCGGCCGCGGACTGCACTGCCTGCGTCTCCGCGTCGCCACTGGTTCCGATGAGGATGCTCAGCTCCTTGGTCTCACCGGACGAGTCACCGCCGCCGCTTGCACACGCTCCCAGGCCGGCAACGACGCCGGCGGCGAGCAGGGCTGCGCCCCATTTCCTGTACTTCATTGGTTTTCCTCTCGATTGCGATTGCCGGTGATGGTGCGACCGGCTTCTTCCTCGGTGCTTATTTCCTCGGCGGGCGCCAGGTGACTCGACCGGCGCACGACAAGCTTCGGGGCGATGAGGCGGTGGGTGTCGGCACCCGCCTCACCGTGGGGGAGGATGCGACGGCCGGTCGCACCCATGAGGAGCTGCAGCGTCGCCGCCGCGACCTGGTCGAGCTGCTGCTCGACGCTGGAGAGGCCGACGGCCTGGGCGACGGGCGTGTTGTCGAAGCCGATGACGGGGAACGACTTCTGGCCGGCCTCGTTGACGGCCATCATCGCGCCGAGGGCGAGGGAGTCGCTCACGCACACGAGGGCGTCGAGTCCGTGGTCGGTCGCGAAGAGGTCCTCGACGAGGCGGCGGGCCTGCGGCACTCCCTCGTCGGTGCGGGTGGTGAGGGCATCCAGCTGCGCCTCGTCGAACCCGAACTCCTCGGTCATGGCGGCGGCCCAGCCCTTGCGGCGCTCGTCACCGGTGCCCGAGCCCTCGGGCCAGCCGAGGTAGCCGATGGTGCGCAGGCCGCGGCCGATGAGGTGGCGGGTTGCATCGTAGGTGCCGGCGAATCCGTCGACGTCGACCCACAGGCGGTCGGGGCTCTCCAGGTCCTCGCCCCAGGGGCGGCCGAATGCCACGAACGGAACGCGCTCCCGGATGAGCCACTCGATGCGCGGGTCCTCATACCGGGTGGCGGTCACGACGAAGGCGTCGACATCGGCGCCGTCGCGCAAGTTGCGGTACTGCTCTATCTCGTCAACGGGATCGGTCGCGGTGAACAGCATGATGCGCATCCCGCGCTGCGCGGCCTGCTCGGTGAGGGCGTGCAGGTAGCGGTCGAGGATGGAGCCGGAGATGCCGTTGACGAGCGGGTCGAGCCGGATGCCGATGGTCGACGACTGGCGGGTGCGGAGCCTGCGCGCGGAGGCATGGGGGCGATAGCCGAGCTCGGCGATCGCGGACTCGACGCGGCCGCGGGTCTCGGGCTTGACGATCTCGGGCGAGTTGAGCACGTTCGAGACTGTCTGGCGCGAGACGTTCGCCGCGCGGGCGACGTCCTCGACTGTCGGCAGTTGTGCCACCCTCGCGCCTCCCTTGGCTCTCTTGAACGATCAAACCCGAGCGCCGAGCCCGAGCCGTCAGAAACTGCGCTTCGCGGGTCGCGGTGGAGCACCTTCTGCCGATTCGGTCGAACTTGCTCAGAAGTTTGATCGATCAAATCCTGAGTGTTACGTTACCTCCCTAGGCGCGAATGTCAACCGGATTCGCGTCGAAGGATCAACGAGGAGCCAACCGAATGCCATCCGAGACACCCCGGCAGCCGCTCCTCCACAGCGAGACCGTGGTGCTGCGGGCCCCCACCCAGGCGTGGTCGGCGGCCGACGGATCGATCGGCGGCCAGCCCATCCACGGGCTCTACTTCTCCGACGTGCGCTTCGTCTCCGCCCAGGCCGTGACCGTCGCGGGCGTGCCGCTCGAGCACATCGCGACAGTTCCACGCGGGGCGGACGCCACGACCTTCGTCTCCGTCGTGCGCGCGCTCGACGACCCCACTCCCGACCCCGGCGTGCGGGCCGAGCACACCCGCACGGCCACCGCCACGGGCATCCGGGAGCGCCTGGAGATCAGCTCGCGGCTGGGGGCCGAGCTCCGCACCGAGATCGCCGTCGCCTTCTCCGCCGACCTCACCGGCATGGACACCGTGAAGTCCGGCCGCTCGGACCAGCCCCCGGCCGTGGAGCTCTCGGACGACGGCGCAACGTGGTCCAACAGCGACGTCTCCGTCTCGCTTCGGGCGCCCGGCGCCGCCGTGTCCGCCGGCAGCCTGGCCTGGTCCGTCGTCGTGCCGGCGCACGGCTCGGTCGCGGTCGAGTGGTCGTACGAGGCTCGGGATGCCCTGGCCGTCGTCCGCGGAGCACCCGGCGCGGCGCCCTGGTCGACTCCCGCCGTTGCCGCGGGCGACGACCGGATCGCTCGGTGGACCGCCCGCGCCCTCGCCGACCTCGACGCCCTCCGCCTCGTCACCGCGCGCGAGCCCGACCTGCAGTTCCTCGCCGCGGGCGCGCCCTGGTTCTTCACGCTGTTCGGCCGCGACTCGCTCTGGGCCGCGCGCTTCCTGCTCCCGCTCGGCACTCGGATCGCCGGCGACACACTGCGGGTCCTCGCGGGGCTGCAGGGCACCGCCGACGTGCCCGAGACGGCGGAGGAGCCCGGCAAGATCATGCACGAGCTGCGCCGCGGCGATCTCGTGATGCCCGGTGAGGGCATCCACCTGCCGCCCCTGTACTTCGGCACCGTCGACGCGACGGCCCTGTGGGTGTGCCTGCTCCACGACGCGTGGAAGTGGGGGCTGCCCGACGAGCTGGTGCGCGAGCTGCTGCCGCACCTCGAGCGCGCCCTGGAGTGGATGCGCGACTTCGGCGACTCCGACGGCGACGGCCTGCTCGAGTACGCCGACAAGAGCGGCCGGGGTCTCTCCAACCAGGGCTGGAAGGACTCCGGCGACTCCGTGCAGTGGCGCGACGGCACGCTCGCGACCGGGCCGATCGCCCTCGTCGAGGTGCAGGCGTACGCCTACGAGGCCGCTGCCCACGGCGCCGACCTGCTCGACGCGTTCGGCGGCGACGGAGCCCCGTGGCGCGCCTGGGCGGCCCGGCTGCGCGAGAGGTTCCACGAGTCGTTCTGGATCGAGGACGCCGACGGCGCCTACCTCGCGATCGCGCTCGACGCCGACAAGAAGCCCGTCGACACGGTCACGAGCAACCTCGGGCACGTGCTCGGCACGGGCATCCTCGACGAGCGGCAGGCCGGCATGGTCGCGCGCCGCCTGGTGGGCCCGGCCCTCAACTCCGGCTACGGGCTGCGCACCATGTCCACGGACTCGGCGGGCTACTGGCCGCTCAGCTACCACGGGGGCAGTGTGTGGACGCACGACACGGCGATCGCCATCGCGGGGCTCGCGCGCGACGGCTTCCGGGACGAGGCCGACGAGCTCGTACGCGGACTGCTCGCCGCGGCATCCGGCTTCGACTACCGGATGCCCGAGCTGCACTCCGGCGACGCAGCCACCGCCGTGGCGGCCCCGGTGCCCTACCCCGCCGCCTGCCGCCCCCAGGCCTGGTCCGCCGCCGCCGCGGTCTCGGTGCTGTCGAGCATCCTGGGCCTGCGGCCGGACGCGCAGGCCGGGGAGCTGGGAATCTCCCCCACCGCGGTGGTGGGCGCGCTCACGATCGACGGGCTCGTCTTCGACGGCGAGCGCGGGCAGGTGGTTGTGGGGGCCAGCGGCGAGGTGCTCGGCGGGTCGCTGCCGCTCGTCGTCGGCTAGCGGCTCGCCGACAGCTTGCTGAGCGTGGCGATGACCTGCCGGGCGATCAGGCGCCCCGCGCGGTTGGCGCCGATCGTCGAGGCCTGGGGTCCATACCCCGCGAAGAATATACGCGGGTCCTTCCACGACGCGCCCTGGGCGACGACCACGCCGCCCTCCTTCTCGCGCAGCTTGAGCGGCGACAGGTGGCGCAGTTCGGGGCGGAACCCGGTCGACCAGATGATCGCATCCGCCTGCTGGAATGCGCCGTCGGCCCAGCGCACGCCGTTCGGCTCGATGGACTCGAACATGGGGCGCGGGGTGAGCACTCCGCGCTCGATGCCGGCCTGGATCCGGCGTGTGCGCGGAACGCCCGTGCCGCTCACGATGCTCGGAAGCGCGCGGCCCGCGCGGGCGGCCTCGTCCTGAGCGACCACCGCCTCCTTGCGGGCCTCGAGGTTCAGCTCGCCGTCCTCGAGGAAGTCGATGGGCCGCCGGCTCACCCAGGTGGTCTGCGCCGCGACGTTCTCGAGCTCGAGCAGGAAGCCGATCGCGGAGGTGCCGCCGCCGACCACGACGACGCTCTGGCCCGCGAACTCCTCGGCGCTCTTGTAGTCGTTGGTGTGGAGGTGCTTGCCCTCGAACGACTTCAGCCCCGGGTACCACGGGATGAACGGCGCGCCCCACGTGCCGGTCGCGTTCACGACGGTCACCGTCGTGACCTCCTTCTCGTCGCCGTCGAGGTCGAAGTTCACGACGAGATCGGTGCCGAAGTTCTCGACGGAGAGCACGTCCGCCGGGCGCACGACCTGGAGGCCGAAGTGCGCCTCGTACTGCCGGTAGTAGTCGGCGACGACGTCCTTCGCGGGGGCGTGCCGGTCGGCGGTCTCGAAGCTCAGGCCCAGCTCGTCGAGGCCCGGAAGGTCGTTGATGCGGTGGGCCGACCCGATACGCAGGGCCTCCCACCGGAACTGCCACGCGCCGCCCGTACCGGGCCCGCGGTCGAGCACGACGAAGTCGTTGCCGGGGTCGAGCCCGAGGCGCTTGAGATAGTACGAGACCGAGAGCCCCGCTTGGCCAGCGCCGATCACGACAACGGAGGTGTCGGTATTCGCGGTTGCCACCCGACAACGTTACCGGGCGCAGCAGGTTGTCGTGGAGAACGGCCAAGGTCGGACGGAGGCCGCATGCTAAACTGCTCGTTAGTTTTCTACCAATCCCTGTCCGCTCGTTCCCTGGATGCCCTCGGCGCATCGGGACAGACATCTGAGGGGGTCTCGCATGGGACGCGGCCGTCAAAAGGCAAAGCACACCAAGGTCGCCCGAGACCTCAAGTACTTCAGCCCGGACACCAACTACGGAGCACTCGCGAAGGAGCTCGGCGGTACCGCCAGCGACCCTCGCCTCGCCGAGGACCTCGAGAAGTGGCCCGAGTTCGCCGGCGCTGCCGCCGTCGAGGATGACGACGAGTACGTCGACACCTATGCCGCCCAGTACGAGGGCGACGACGATGAGGACGAGTCGAAGAGCGCCTAGCTCAACGGTGCCTGATTCAACGGCGCCTAGCTGGCAAAGGACCCGGTAAGGCGCACGGCGCCGCCGTCAACGCCCTTCGCTCCCTGCTCGAAGTGCGCATCGGGGAGGCTCCCCACCACGACCCGACCGGCTTCCCACGACGGGATGCCGCCGCCGCTGAGTCGCGCGATGACCTGAGCCGCGGCATCCGGAGCCACCACCAGGATCATGCCCACGCCCAGGTTCCACGTGCCCTCGGCGCTCTCGAGGGTGGAACCGGCCCACTCCGACAGCACCCGGAACACCGTCGGCGGCGACCAGGTCGACCGCTCGAACTCGACCCACGAGCCCTTCGGCAGCACGCGGGCGAGGTTCGCGGCGATGCCGCCGCCCGTCACGTGGCTGATGGCGTGGATTCCGCCCGCCGGCAGCAGGTCGAGCAGGGGCGCCGTGTACAGGCGGGTCGGCTCGAGGAGCGCCTCGCCGACGACGCCGCCGAGCTCGTCCGACCGGTCGGTGTAGCCGATGCCGCGGGTGCTCAGGATGTGCCGCACGAGCGAGAAGCCGTTGCTGTGCAGGCCCGACGACGCGAGAGCGACAACCACGTCGCCCTCCGCGACGAGGTGCGCGCCGAGGAGGCTCCCCGCCTCGACGGCGCCGACGGCAGCGCCGGCCACGTCGTAGTCGTCAGGACCGAGAAGCCCGGGATGCTCGGCCGTCTCGCCCCCGACGAGCGCCGTGCCCGTCTCCGAGCAGGCGCGGGCGATGCCGGCCACGATGTCCGCGATGCGGGCCGGAACCACTCTGCCGCACGCGATGTAGTCCGTCATGAGCAGGGGGCGCGCGCCCACCACCACGATGTCGTCGACGACCATCCCGACCAGGTCCTGGCCGATCGTGTCGTGCTTGTCGAGCGCCTGGGCGATCGCGACCTTCGTGCCGACACCGTCGGTGCTCGTGGCGAGCAGGGGCCGGTCGAAGCTCTTCAGGAACGACACGTCGAAGAGCCCGGCGAAGCCGCCGACACCGCCGAACACCTCGGGGCCGTGGGTCTTCGAGACGGCGGCCTTCATGAGTTCTACGGCGAGGTCGCCGGCGGCGGTGTCGACTCCCGCGGCGCGATAGCTGGCGGAGGAGTCTTCAGTCACGGGTCAAGCGTACCGGGCTGCCCACGACGGCTCATCGTGCACCGGACGGGGCGGGGCCGCGAACCCGCATCGTCCGGCCCAGTGTGAGAAACTGGGTTGTACCCGCGCGGGTACTCGAACCTCCGGGAGTCTCGACCACGCATGTGCGGAATCGTCGGCATCGTCTCATCCCAGCCCGTCAACCAGCAGGTCTATGACGCGCTCCTCCTCTTGCAGCACCGCGGCCAGGACTCCACCGGCATCGCGACCGCCGACGGCAGCACCCTGCACATGCAGAAGGCCAAGGGCCAGGTGCGCGAGGCGTACCGCACGCGCGACATGCGCAGCCTCCTCGGCAACATGGGCCTCGGCCACGTGCGCTACGCCACGAAGGGCAACGCCGCCAATGAGGAGGAGGCGCAGCCGTTCTACGTGAACGCGCCCTACGGCATCACCCTCATCCACAACGGCAACCTCACGAACACGCGAGAGCTCACCGCCGAGCTGTTCAACGTCGACCGCCGCCATCTCAACACCTCGAGTGACACCGAGCTGCTCGTCAACGTGCTCGCCAACGAGCTGCAGGAGCAGATCTCCGGCACCGACCTCGACCCCGACCAGGTGTTCGGCGCCATCTCCCGCCTGCACGAGCGGGTCGAGGGCTCCTACGCCGCGATCGCGCTCATCGCCGGTCACGGCCTGCTCGCGTTCCGCGACCCGTTCGGCATCCGGCCGCTCGTGCTGGGCCGCCGGCAGACGGGATTCACGGGCGAGGAGTGGATCGTGGCATCCGAGTCGCTCGTGCTCGAGAGTGCGGGCTACGAGCTGGTCCGCGATGTCGCGCCGGGCGAGGCCGTCTACATCACGGCGGACGGCGTCATGACCAGCCGCCAGTGCGCCAAGAGCCCCGTGCTGCTGCCGTGCTCGTTCGAGTACGTGTACCTTGCCCGCCCCGACTCCGTCATGAACGGCATCTCGGTCTACGAGGCGCGCCTGCGCCTCGGCAACCGCCTCGCCGACACGATCGCCAAGTACACGCCCATGGGCGACATCGACGTCGTCATGCCGATCCCCGACTCGTCGCGCCCCGCCGCCATGCAGGTCGCGCAGAAGCTCGGCGTCGAGTACCGCGAGGGCTTCTACAAGAACCGCTACGTCGGCCGCACTTTCATCATGCCGGGCCAGGCGGAGCGCAAGAAGAGCGTCAAGCAGAAGCTCAACGCGATGTCGACGGAGTTCAAGGGCAAGAACATCCTCATCGTCGACGACTCGATCGTGCGCGGCACGACCTCCAAGGAGATCGTGCAGATGGCCCGCGAGGCCGGCGCCAACAAGGTCACGTTCACGTCGGCCGCGCCGCCCGTGCGGTTCCCCCACGTCTACGGCATCAACATGCCGTCGCGGCACGAGCTCGTCGCCCACGGCCGCAAGATCCCCGAGATCAACACGGAGCTCGGCAGCGACTACCTCATCTACCAGGAGGTCGCCGACATGCAGGCGGCGATCCTGGAGGGCTCGGATGTCACGGGCCTCGACATGAGCTGCTTCACCGGCGACTACGTGACCGGCACGGTGACGCCCGAGTACCTCGACTGGGTGGAGCGCAACCAGCTCAGCTAGTCGCGGGTTGAGTAGAGCGCTCTGGCGCTCGTATCGAAACCCCCGCCGATTTCGACAGTCGCGGGTTGAGTAGAGCGCTCTAGCCCTCGTATCGAAACCCCCGCCGATTTCGACAGTCGCGGGTTGAGTAGAGCGCTCTGGCGCTCGTATCGAAACCCCCGCCGATTTCGATACAGGCGCCAGAGCGCCTCACTCAATCCGCAGTCGTGACCTCGACCGTTACGGTCTTAGCGCGCCGCGCCGAGACCCGGTCGAGGATGATGCCGACCACGGCGCCGAGCACGACGCCGGCCGTCACGCCGTAGAGCGCGAAGTAGGCGAACAGGGTGCCGAACCCGATCGCCGGGTCGGCGGGGAACAGCGACGTGAGGATAAGCGTCACGAGAACTCCGACCACGGCTCCCACGAACATGAAGGCGGGGATCTTGGGGGCGCGGCGCACCGTCACCCGGTCAGTCGTCGGCTCGCTCACGCTTCTATTGTCTCCCACGCGAGCGGCAGGTACGCGGTGAGGTCGGCGCGGGTGCCCGAGGCCGAGATGACACCCTGCGCGGTCGCGTCGGCCCACGAGAGCGAGCCCGTGGCGAGGGCGAGCCAGGTCGCGGCATCCGTCTCGATCACGTTGGGCGGGGTGCCGCGCGTGTGGCGCGGTCCCTCGATCGCCTGCACGGCGCCGAACGGCGGGACGCGCACCTCGACGGTGTTGCCCTCGGCGGTCTCCGCCAGCACCTGCAGCAGCCAGCGCACGGCGGTCGCCGTCGTCTCGCGATCGCGGTCGGCCGCGCGCACGGCGGCCTGGCCGACGGCGGCGGGGATGCGCTTGGGGGGCATGCTCCTACGTTAGGCCGCGACCGGCTCGTCCTTGTGCGCGAGCGCCTCGCGGAGGTCGGAGTAGCCGGGGCCGACCGCGGCGAGGAACGAGACCGAGCCGACGGCGCCGATGAGCCCGCCGGTCCAGTCGACGTTGCCCAGCTCGAAGTCCAGGAGTGCGCTCAGAACGGGGACCACGAACAGTACGAGGCCGATGAACGTCCACCCCACGGCGATGACCCGCCCGGTGGCGGTCCACTTGATGAACAGCTGCGTCGGAAGACGGCGGCGGGAGAGCACGGTGGCGAACACGGCGACGATGATCGTGGCGAGCGCGGCGATGATGACGATCAGCGTGTTCGTCGCCGGCGCCCCGCCCACGATCGCCTCCTCGACGAGGTAGAGGGTCTGCAGCACCGCGAACCAGTGGATCACCACCCAGAACTTCTGCTCGCCGGGGATTCGGGGGGTCTGCTTCGCGGTCACGACACACATTGTGCCGACACTGCACCGCCCTCGCTAGGGTTGACCCCGTGCGAATTCTCGTCCTCGGCTCCGGTGCGCGCGAGCACGCCATCATCACCTCGCTTCTCGGCGAGGCGCAGCGGCACGAGATCACCGCCGCCCCCGGCAACGCGGGCATCGCGGCGGTCGTGCCGGTCGTGGCGCTCGACCCGACCCGCGCCGACATCGTGAGCCAGTTCGCGCTCGACAACGACATCGAGCTCGTCATCATCGGCCCCGAGGCCCCGCTGGTCGCGGGCGTCGCCGACGCGCTGCGCCAGCGCGGCATCGCCGTGTTCGGGCCCGGCAAGGCCGCGGCGCAGCTCGAGGGCAGCAAGACCTTCGCAAAGCGGATCATGGATGCCGCGGGCGTCCCCACGGGCAGGGCCACGCGCGCGGGCTCCCTCGCCGAGGCGGTCGCCGCCATCGACGAGTACGGCGCCCCCTATGTCGTGAAGGCGGACGGACTCGCTGCCGGCAAGGGCGTCCTTGTCACCGAGGACCGCGACGCCGCAGTCGCCCACGCCGACTACTGGCTCGGGCACGGCGCCGTGCTCGTGGAGGAGTTCCTCGACGGCCAGGAGGTCTCCCTCTTCCTGCTGAGCGACGGCCACACAGTCCTCCCGCTCTCGCCCGCGCAGGACTACAAGCGCGCCCTCGACGGCGACCTCGGCCCGAACACCGGCGGCATGGGGGCGTACTCGCCGCTGCCGTGGCTGCCGGAGGGCTTCGTGGACGAGGTGATCGACACGATCGCGATCCCCACGGTCCGCCAGCTCGCGAGCGAGCACACCCCGTTCATCGGCCTGCTGTACTGCGGGCTCATCGTGACCGCCGACAAGGGCATCCGGGTCATCGAATTCAACGCCCGGTTCGGCGACCCGGAGACGCAGGTCGTCCTGCCGCGCCTCGTGACGCCGCTGAGCGGCCTGCTGTACGCGGCGTCGACGGGCGAGCTCGGGTCGCTCCCCCGGCCCGAGTTCAGCGACGACGTGGCCGTGACGGTGGTGCTGGCGAGCGAGGGATACCCCGAGCAGCCCATCACCGGGCGCCAGATCTACGGCCTCGCCGATGTGGAGGACGTGACTGTCGCCCACGCCGCCACCGCCCTCGTGCACGGCGAGTTCGTCGCCACCGGCGGCCGCGTGCTGAGCGTCGTGGCGACGGGGCCCGACTTCACCGCCGCCCGCGCAAAGGCCTACGCCGCGCTCGGCACGATCACGCTCGAGGGCGGCCACTTCCGCACGGACATCGCGAAGCGGGTCGCCGAGTGACCGAGTGGGAGCACACCTACTCCGGCAAGGTTCGCGACCTCTACACGGCGGCCGAGCATCCCGGAGTCGTGCTCATGGTCGCGAGCGACCGAGTCTCGGCGTTCGACCACGTGCTCTCGCCCGGCATCCCCGGCAAGGGCGCGCTCTTGACCGAGCTCAGCCTGTGGTGGTTCGCACAGCTCGACGACGTGCCGAACCACCTGGTTTCCGGCGACATCCCGGAGGAGTTCGCCGGGCGCGCGATCCTCGCGAAGACCCTGGAGATGTACCCGGTCGAGTGCGTGGTCCGCGGGTACCTCACCGGCAGCGGCTGGGCGGAGTACCGCGAGACGCAGACCGTGTGCGGCGTGCCGCTGCCCGACGGGCTCTCCGACGGCGACCGGCTGCCCGAGCCGATCTACACGCCCGCCTGGAAGGCGCCGATGGGCGAGCACGACGAGAACATCACCTTCGAGCGGACCGTCGAGCTCGTCGGCCTCGAGGCGGCAGCAGCGCTGCGGGATGCCTCGCTCCGCGTGTTCGCGAAGGCCTCCGCGATCGCGGAGGAGCGCGGCGTCATCCTCGCCGACACCAAGTTCGAGTTCGGCGCGGACCCCGCGTCGGGAGCCCTCACCCTCGCCGACGAAGTGCTCACCTCGGACAGCAGCCGCTACTGGGACGAGGCCGAGTATGACGCCGGCCGACGCGGCCTGAGCTTCGACAAGCAGATCGTGCGCGACTGGCTCGCCGCGAACTGGGACAAGACCGGCACCCCGCCGTCGCTTCCGCCCGAGATCGTCTCGCAGACCGCCGCGCGCTACCGCGAGCTCATCGAGAGGCTCACCGGCAAGTGATCGTCAAGCAGGTTTCGTTCAACCACCCCGACTCCGTTGAACTGCGCTCGCAGCAGCGGGCCGAGATCGAGCGCCGCTATGGCAACCCCGACTCCGAGCCCGGGCCCGCGCCGACCTCCGAGGACATCGTCGCCTTCTTCGTCGCGTACGAGGGCGACACCGCGATCGGCTGCGCCGGGCTCCGTGAGCGGGATGCCACGGGCCTCGGCGACACGGAGGCCGAGGTGAAGCGGATGTACGTGCTCCCCGAGCACCGTGGCACCGGCACCTCGGTCGCGCTGCTCTCCCGCCTCGAGGAGTTCGGACGGGAGCACGGCTACGCCCGCCTCGTGCTCGAGACCGGCACCGAGCAGCCCGATGCCGCGCGGTTCTACGAGCGGGAGGGGTTCACGCGCATCCCGAACTTCGGCTACTACGTCGGCTCGGCGCACTCGCTCTGCTACGCGAAGGCGCTGTAGCAAACCGTTTCGCCCTCGGCTACGGATACACCGTGATGGCCCGCTGCCCCAGACGGCGGGCCATCCTCGTGCTGTGGCCCGTGCGGCGCGAGGATGGCCCGCTGCGGCGTTGACATGTGCCCGCCCACCCGGCGGCGCACGGCACGCGCACGCGGCACGTTTCACACGTCACGGCACTCGGCACTCGGCACTCGGCACTCGGCACTCGGCACTCGGCACTCGGCACTCGGCACTCGGCACGAAACCATTCACGCAGCAACCCCGCAACGCCGCAGCGCAAACGTTCACCGTTTGTAGGACGCCTGTGCGCGACCCGATAACGTCCTACAAACGGTGAACGCGCGGGACCCCCCCGCTGTGAGCCGTGCGACGCGGGGAATACTTGTAGCAACAACTAAGTTGAGGACTCCATGAGCGAAAAGCTGGCGGCCGACACGGCCATGGGCCCCGTCACCCTCCGGGTGGGCAATCTCGACGCGATGACCGCGTACTACCGCGACGCAGTGGCGCTCCAGGTGCTGTCGGAGGACGGCCCCACCGTGACGCTCGGCCGCGGGACGACTCCCGTGATGATCCTCGAGCACGCCCCCGAGCTGAAGCACGCGAGCCCCCGCGACGCCGGGCTGTTCCACACCGCCATCCTGTTCGAGACCGAGGAGGCCCTCGCGGCCGCGGTCTACTCGGTCGCGCAGAAGTACCCGAACACGTTCACGGGCAGCTCCGACCACCTCGTGAGCAAGGCGTTCTACTTCACCGACCCCGAGGGCAACGGCGTCGAGCTGTACTGGGACCGGGAGCGCAGCGCCTGGAGCTGGGTGCACGGCACGCTCGAGATGGGCACCCTCTACCTCGACCCGAACGCGTTCCTGCAGGAGCACCTCACCCCGGAGGCCGTCGAGCAGCCCCTCATCGGCGGTGCGCAGGTCGGGCACGTGCACCTGCAGGTCGGCGACGTGCAGTCGGCGAGCGAGTTCTACGTCGACAAGCTCGGGTTCGACAAGACTGTGGAGATTCCCGGGTCGGCTGTCTTCGTGAGCGCCGGCGGCTACCACCACCACCTTGCGATGAACACGTGGAACAGCAAGGGCGCCGGCCCCCGCCTCCCAGCCCTCGGCCTCGGCCGTATCGACATCGACGTGCCCACGGCGGACGACGTCGCTGCACTCGCCGAGCGGCTCGGGCACTACGGCATCCAGACCCGCGACGACGGGCGCACCGTGAGCTTCGACGACCCGTGGGCGAATCTGATCAGGGTCAGCGCCGTAGTCTGAGCACATGACCACACCCCTCAAGGACCTGCTCGCTCAGGTGCCCACCCTGAACGACCCCGCCCAGCCGTTCACGTTCGAGGTGAAGGGCGACTCGATCGTCGGCAAGTGGGACATCGTTCGCGCCAAGTCGCTCTACCCGAAAGAGTTCAAGACGATCGACAAGAAGTACTCGATCACCGTGGACTTCGACGAGAAAAAGAGCACCTACAAGTACAAGGACCGCGAGAAGTCGAGCGGCATGTCCGTGGGCGGCGGCGGCATCAGCTTCGGCACCAGCGGCTTCTCGGGCAAGACCAGCAAGAAGGAGTTCAGCTTCGAGCTGGGCGGCATCAACAAGACCGACGAGGGCATCTCGCCCGTGCTGGCCTGGTCGTTCGACACCAGCCGCATCAAGACGCCCCTGTTCGCCTTCCTCGAGGCCAACGGCTGGACCCACAAGAAGGGCCTCTTCGGCTGATGGCGACCTCCCTCGACGACCTCCTCGCCCGGGTCGACAGCCTCAATACTCCGGATGCCGCGTACCGCCACACCGTCGTCGGCAGCTCGATCGTCGTGGCCGACCCCGCCGACCCCGAGTACGCGCTGACCGCGGCGCTGGATGGGGCATCCCGCACCTTCACGATCACGGAGACCAAGCCCGCGCAGCCCACCGGCCCGCGCCGGTTCGAGGCGGGCGGAATCTACAACACCTCCAAGCGCGTCGGGCTGCGCGGCCACATGCCGCAGCGCCGCCGCGTGAAGGAGAACCTGCTCGCCTTCCTCGAGCGGGCGGAGTGGAAGCGGGCGCGCTAGCCCCAGATCTCCCAGAGGGCGCTCGCTAGGCCGTTCCGGTTCGACAAGTGGCCGTTGCACATGACGGCGATCGTGGTGTGTCGGTCGGGCGAGACCTGGAAGTCGGAGATGAACCCGCCCATCCGCCCCTGGTGGTTGAGGCCGCCCGCCACGGTGATGTACATGCCGGCGCCGTACCGCTCACCGGTCTCCGCGCTGTTCACCACGGCGCCGGTCTCGTGGTCGTCCTGGATGATGGTGCCGGCGCGGTACTGGTCGCCCCAGCGCGCCAGATCCGACGGCGTAGTGATGATGCCGGTGTGGCCGTACGACGTCCAGCCCGACTCTTGCAGCGAGAGGTCGTCGTCGTACGACAGGGCGATGTCGGGCGCGTGGAGAGTGGGTGCGAGGACCATGTCGAGGTCGAGCGGGCCGAAGATCCGCTCCGCGAGGAAGTCTGCGAGCGACTGGCCGCTCACCCGCTCGACGACAGCGGCGAGCAGCACGTAGTTGGAGTTCGAGTAGGCGTATCCCTCGCCCTCCTCGAGCTCGTCCTCTCGCCGGATCGCGTCGACGGTCGCGGCCTGGTCCGCCGCGTCCGAGAACCCGATGCCGATGTCGTCTAGCTCCACCCAGTAGTCGGGGATGCGGCTGGTGTGGTGCATGAGCTGGTCGAGCGTGATCGTGGCACCCCAGGACGGCAGCCCGTCCACATAGGCGTCGACCGGGTCGCTGAGGCTGAGCAGCCCATCGCGCTGCAGCATCAGGACGGCCGTGGCGGTGAACTGCTTCGACACCGACGCCATGTCGAAGCGGGTCTCGGTCGTGACTGGCGTCTTGGCGGCGAGGTCGGCGAGTCCGGATGCCCCGGCCCAGAGCACGGCTCCGTTGCGGCCGACGGCTGCCGAGCATCCCGGCTGGTCTGCGGGCACGAGCGCCGTGACGGCCTCGCTGCTCTCGCGGGACTGCACGGCGTGCGGGTCGACCTCGGCGAGGGATCGGGCGGCGATCTCCGCGGGCGCGGGCGACGGGGCGAGCAGCAGGATCGCACCAGCCCCCGCAGCCACCACGGCGGCCGCGGCGAGCACTAATGGCACTGCTCGTCGCGAGATCCCCACGGGGCAAGGCTACGGGGCACGCAGTTCCCGCGAAACGGGAAGTGCCCGGAGATCGGGAGCCTAGGCCGGTCGCGACGTCGACGTGAGAGCGGTGACAACCAACTCGAAGAGCTCGCTGGGCGACGCCGTCACAGCTATCGCGCCAGCTTCGATGAGGTCGTCACGGTGAGCGAGACCGTTCCAGCCACTATAGACAACGACTGTTAGACGAGGATGCGACTTCTTGATGCGCTTGATGAAACGAAGTCCCGCGTCCTCGATGAACTTGCCGCGCTCCTGCCTGCCGTAGTCGGTGATGGCGAGCCCGTAGAACCGTCGTTCGATCTGCTCAGCGGCCTCGTCTGTGGTCCCGACTTGTGTCACCTCAATGCCAGAATCGCGAAGGGCGGCAACGAGCCCGCGGTTGTTCTCGGGGTGGTCGTCGACCCACAGAACGGGTGAGAAGCTGGAGGCGTTCTTGGCGAGAACGGAGGCATGATTGACAGATCGCGCGGCCGCATCGGGGTTGCGCGGTGTGAATGCGGCCCGTTCCTCTGTGAGAATCGCGTTCTTGATCTCCTCCCACTGGTCCTTTGCCTCAACCTCGCTTCGCTCCAGGAGCACTCGCAATCTCAGTCGCGCCCACAAATAGAGGATGAGGAAGCCAACGCCTGCGCCATAGAGGACGACAGCGACTGCCGCTTGCTGGCCCCCGGGAAATCCCAGTGATACGCCCAAGTAGTCCCCGAGCTTCTGGAGGAAGCTGGGCAGAACAGCCAGTTGCACTAGGCCTGCCCCGACTAGAAGCTTCGTCAGCCAGTCGGAGATCTGCTCGAGGTTTGAGTTTGCTTCGAACCGAACCTTGTTGGCGTCCCCAGCGACCGGCTGTACACCGCCCGCCTCTGCGCGAGCCCGCGGAACACCGAATATGAATCCCACAACGCCCGACACCGCCCCCGCCGCCAACATGTACGCCACTAGCTGCACTGACGGCCACCACGAGAGACCCACTCCAGCGAGGATCGGGATCAGCAGGCACACGATCGTCCCCGCGAGCATCGCGACGAAACCGGCGCGCAGCACACGGCCATTGGGATGCTGCTTGATCTGCGCACTCTCCCGAAAATTAGATGACATGGACTCACATTATTCTGAACGGCACCGTAGCGCCAGAGGCAGCTTCTCTGCTCTAACCCCCGAGCCGCTCGTCGATCTCGCGGACCACGGGCCACGCCGCGTCCTCGTTGTTCGAGAGCACCGCGATGTCCAGTCCCTCCTCGAGGTAGTGGCGCACGATGCCCGAGGCGCCGACGTTCACACCGTCCTTGTAGTACGAGCGCACCGTGCCGTCCTCGTTCATGTCGAACTCGAGGCCGAAGCCGTACATGGTCTCCTCGTCGTGCTCGACCTGAGGCACGAAGAACTCCTCGGTGTGCTCGGCGTCGAGCAGCTCGCCGTTGCGGACGGCCTGCAGGAAGCGCACGAGATCGGCGGCGGTGACATGGGCGCCGTCCGCCGGGCTACCGATGGGCGGGTAGCTGTAGATGTTCTGGAACCAGGTGCCGTCGGCATCCCGGTCCCAGCCCTCGGCGACCCGCGGTGCGGCGTCGCGGCGGTCGTAGAAGCCCGAGTCGTTCATGCCCGACCGCGTGAACACCTCGTCGAAGACGTACTGGCGATAGGGCATCCCGGTCACCTTCTCCAGGGCCAGCCCCGCAAGTATGTAGCCGACGTTGCAGTAGCGGCAGTCCTCCCCAGCCTTGGCGAGCGGGGGCTTGTGAGCGAACTGCGGGAGGTAGTCCTTGGTCTCGATCAGGGAGTAGTTGGGTGTCTGTATGAAGAGATCCTCGTACGACTCCCCCGCCTCCTCGTCCGCGTCGTCGGCGATGCCGCTCGTGTGGGTGAGGAGGTGGAGGAGGGTCACGTCGGTGCCGATCGTGGTGCCCTCGAGGTCGACGTAGTGGTGGATCGACGTCTCGAGGTCGAGGTTCCCCTTCGCCACCTGCTGGAGCACGGCGACGCTGGTGAACAGCTTCGTGATCGAGGCGGTGTCGAAGCGGGTGTCGAGTGCGTTCGGGATGCCCCAGCGCCTGGTCGCGAGGCCGCGGGCCGCCTCGTACACGGTGCGATTGCCCTCCTTCACCAGCACGACCCCCGTGAAGTCGTTGTCGTCGAGGAAGGCGTCGAGGCCGGTGGTATCCATGCCGGGAGTTTATCCAAGGGTTTCGATACGGCCGCGGGCGGCCAGGTCAACCGGCCTGAGCCACCGCTCCGGCGACTCCGGGGTCGCCCCAGTAGCGCCGGCGCAGGAGGGCGCGCTCGACGAGGGTCCACGCGGTGGTGGTGGCGAGGTAGAGCGCCGCCGCGAGGGGGACGAAGGCGGCGAACACCACGCTGATGAAGGGCAGCCAGCTCAGGATCCGCGGCAGGAGCCCCGTGGTATCCGTGCCGGGCAGCGCGAGCCGCTGGGCGGTGCGCCGCGAGAGCCACGCCACCACGGACATCACGGCGAAAAGGGCGAGGAAGACGAGCACTCCCGGCCAGCCCGCCGTGAAGGCGGAGCTGCCGAGAGTGACCGGCCCGAGCTGAGCTGTGAGCAGCGTGTTCGGCTCGCCCGCGATGGTCGGATGCAGGAACAGCGCGTACACCAGGGACACGACGGGCGCCTGCAGCAGCGTCGGCAGGAAGCCCGCGAACGGCGACACGTTCTCCGCCTTGTACAGGGCCATCGTCTTCTCCTGGAGCACCTGCGGCTTCGCCTTGTACCTGTCCTGCAGCGCCTTCAGCTTGGGCGCGATCCGCCGGCGGTGCCACTCGGCCTTCACCTGCGAGATGGAGACGGGGATGAGGAGCGTTCGGACGACGAGGGTGAGCACGACGACCGCGAGCGCGGCGGCCGCGGAACCGGCCAAGGGGGTTACGAGCGCGGCGAGGCCGCCCACGAGCGAGTAGACGAGGTGGAGCAGGGCGGCGAGAGGAGGAAAGGCAAAGAGGTCCACAGGAAGAGTCCTTCGAAAGTAGGGATGGGGGTGGCATCTGGCCACGCCGCATCGGCTTTCGAGCGGACTAGGTGGCCGGTACCGCCGTCGAAGGGGCTCGGGTGCGCGGGCGTCCCGCGGTGGACGGGTGTGCCGGCGCGGGCAGGCTCGTCATCGCCTCGCGGTGCGCGTGCGCCCGGGAGCCGACCGTCACCTCGCGCGAGCCGACAACCAGGGCCGCCATGGCGGTGAGGAGCACCACGGTGGCCACGGCCGCGACGATGGCGGCGGGCTCCGTGGTGAGCGCGAGCGCGAGGAACAGCACGGCCGCGAGCGCGGCGGCACGTTCCATCAGAATGCCCACGCCTCGACGCTACCCCCGACGCCGTCGGCGGTCGATACTCTGACGGGATGAAGTCTGTGCTGCGGCGGGCGAGCCGGCTGGCCATGGTGCCCGCCGCTCCCGTGCTCGTCGTGCAGGGTCGTCGGCTGCGGCGGGACACCCCGAGGCTGCCGGATGCCGCACAGCCCTGGCACGGAGAGCTCACGGGGCCCGAGCCGCTGCGGCTTCTGCTGCTCGGCGACTCCACTGTTGCTGGCGTGGGCGCCGCGACCCAGGACGAGGCCCTGCCGGGCAACCTGGCACGGGAGCTCGCCGCCCGCACGGGCCGCGGGGTAGCCTGGCGCGCTCTGGGCCGGAACGGCGCGACCTCCCGTGACCTCATCTCGGACTACCTGAGCGACGCCACGTCCGAGCCCGTCGACATCGTGTTCCTCTCCATCGGGGCCAACGATGCCCTCGGTCTGCGCTCGCGCCGGGCGTTCGGGCGCGACATCCGGAATCTGCTGACCCGCCTCCGGGAGGTGAGCCCGCTCGTGCTCGTGTCGTCGCTGCCCGCGTTCGGGCAGTTCGAGCTGCTGCCCAACCCGCTGCGGTGGAACCTCTACCTGCACTCGCGCAGCCTCGAGGACGAGGCGCGGGCGATAGTCGCCACCACCCCGGGCGTGCACATGTCGCCGCCGCCGCCCGAGTACACGCCCGGGTTCTTCGCGGCCGACCTGTTCCACCCGAGCGCCAGCGGGTACCGCGACTGGGCGGAGTTCGCCATCGAGGACGCGGCCGCGGCGGGCGTGCTGTGATCCTCACCTCGATCGCCGAGGTTCTCGAGGCGATACCGAGCGGCCGGTCTCTCGTGGGCATCGCGGGGCCGCCCGGCGCGGGCAAGTCCACGATCGCGGAGGCGCTCGCCGGCGCGCTGCCGAGTGCGGTGCTGCTGCCGATGGACGGATTCCACCTCCCGCAGGCCCGGCTCGTGGAGCTCGGCCGCCGCGAGCGGATGGGCGCGCCCGACACCTTCGACGTGGACGGGTTCGTGGCGGCCCTCACCCGGGTACGAAATGCAGGAGACACGGTGCTCGCTCCGGGCTTCAACCGCGAGATCGAGGAGCCAGTGCCCGGCGCGATCGCGATATCTCCTGCATTTCGCACCGTGGTGGTCGAGGGGAACTACCTGCTGCACTGGCCGGCGGTGCGCGAGCTGCTCGACGTGACGTTCGTCGTGGAGGTCGACCACGACGTGCGGGTCGAGCGGCTGATCGCGCGCCACGTCCGCTTCGGCAAGAGCCCGGATGCCGCGCGCGCCTGGTCCCTCGGACCGGACGAGCGCAACGCGCTCCTCGTCGCCGAGACCGCGGGCCTCGCCGACCACGTGATCCGGCTGGTTGAGTAGGGCGCCCTAGCGCCCGTATCGAAACCCGGTAAGGCCGGTTGAGTAGGGCGCCCTAGCGCCCGTATCGAAACCCGGTAAGGCCGGTTGAGTAGGGCGCTCTAGCGCCCGTATCGAAACCTCGTACGGCTGGTTTCGATACGCGCGCCAGGGCGCGCTACTCAACCCGCCAGGCCGGTCCTCGCGGACACGTGCGAGCGGGCGGCGGCGAGCGCGAGGCCGATGTCGGCGAGGGGATGCACCGGCCCGACAAGCCCGGCGAACGCCGCCGCGTCGGCGCCCTCGAGGAACCGCACCGCCTCGAGCAGGTGCTCGGGGGCGTAGTTGTGCACACCGCGGACCGTGAGCATCCGCCGCACCACGGTCTCGGGGTCGACGGTCACGCGGCCGGCCGGGAAGACGCTGCCGACCAGGACGAGCACCGCGCCGATGTCGCCGAGCTCGAGCAGCCCCTGCACCGCGGCCGGCGCGCCGGAGAGGTCGAGCGCCGCGCCGTAGCCGTGCCGCGCGGCGGGAACCTCGCGGAACGCCGCGCGCCAGCCCTCGAGAGTCCCGTCGGCGACAGCGGCTGCACCGAAGGCGCGCGCGTCTGCACGGCGGTCGGTGTCGGGGTCGCTCGCGATCACCGTGGCGCCCCGGGCGGCGGCCGCGGCGATCGCGGTGAGTCCGAGCATCCCGCAGCCTGAGATGGCGACCACGCTGCCGGCGAGGCGGCGGATGCCCTCCGCCGCCGCGAGCGCGGCCATGACCGTCGCCGTGGCGCACGAGGCTGGGGCGAGCAGGGTGGCGGGCAGGTCCTCCGCGACCGCGACGATCGGCGTGCGCGCCAGCAGGTGCGCGTGGCTCGCGAAGCCGCCCGAGAGCTCCCACCCCCGCTGCATGCGCTCGTGCCCGTACTTGCGCAGCGTGGCGCACTTCTGCGGGAGCCCGAGGCGGCAGTAGCGGCAGCGGCCGCAGTCGACGGCCACTCCCCAGACCACGCGCATGCCGACGGTGACGGCGCGGCCGTCCACGGTCCGCGGCGCCCGGCCGGGCCCGAGTGCAACGACCCGGCCGACCTGCTCGTGCCCGAGGACGAGCGGGGTGTCGGCGTGCCGGGCCCCGTCGATGGTGTGCAGGTCGGAGCCGCAGATCGTGGCGAGCTCGATCGCGACGAGGGCCTCGCCGTGGTGCAGGACGACGTCGGGCACGGCGATCTGCTCGAACGGCAGTCCGGTGCCCCGGAAGGCGAGCGCGTACATGTCACCGCTCACTCGAGCGGTGGGGCGCACGGTCGCCGCGACGGTCACGGCAGCAGTGCGGGGAGGTCGACGATGCTCGCGATGACCTCGTCGGCACCGGCGGCGCGCAGCGACTCCTCGTCGCGCGAGCCGGTGAGCACGCCGACGACGAGGCCCGCGCCCGCCGCACGGCCGCTGGCCGCGTCGGACTCGGTGTCGCCCACGACGATCATCGCCGACACGGCGCTCGTCCCGGTGCGGATGAGGGCCGTGAGCGCGAGGTCGGGCGCGGGGCGGCCCCGGCCGGCGTCGGCGGGCGTGAGGACGACGTCCACGAGGTCGGTCCAGCCGAGCACGGCGAGGATCGCGTCGGTGGTCGGGCGGGAGAACCCGGTAGTGAAGGCGATCTTCAGGCCTCGCTCGCGCAGGACGGCGATGGTGTCCTCGGCACCGGGGATGGCCTCGCACCTGCCCTCGTCGATGAGCTGGCGCAGGGAGTCCTCGAAGGCGGCGTTGAGCGCCTGTGCGGTCTCCTCGTCGGCGATCGCACGGAACACGGCGATCTTCGACTGGCCCATGGTCGCGCGCACGTGGGCGATCGCCTCCTCGCGGCCCTCGTCGGTCGCGCGCACGCGGTCCCACGCGCGGGCGAACGCGCCCTCGACAAGTCCGTCATCGACGACGGTGGTCCCTGCCATGTCGAGCACAACGAGCTCGTAGTGTGCGGTGGTCATGATGCTCCTCCTGGGTTGCCGAACAATTGAGTCACGACGGAGTCCCCGAGCCCGAGGCCCGTGGTCATTCCGATGCCGGTGGTCACCGCGACGACCCGGACGCCGTCCGCGGGTGCCTCGATGAGGAAGTCCTCTGGCGCCGAGGCGTAGACGCCCTGCCAGCGCTCGCGCACCCGCACGGGCCGCCCGAAGAGCTCTGCGGTGATGCGCTCGAGCACGGCGAACGACTCCTCGTCCTGGAACGGCGAGACCGCGGTGCCGCGCACGTGGGTGTCGCCGACGACGAGGGTGCCGTCCGGCCGCTCGGTGTACATCTGGTTGATGTCCCGCTCGATGAACTCGGGGTGCTCGCGCTCGTAGCGGGCGCGCATCCCGACCGCGGCCGCCGTCGACGCGAACGCCGAGTAGCGCAGCATCGACGAGCCGGTGAGCAGCGGGATGCCCAGGCCGACGCCCTCCGCGAGCAGCATGTCGAGGCTGCAGCGCAGCACGCCGTGCAGTTCGGCGAGCTCGGGGTAGAGCTGGTCGACGTCGAAGTTCGTGGCCACGACCACGGCCTGCGCGCGGATCTCGCCGCGACTCGTGTGCACGACGCCGCTCTCGACGCCGAGGGCGGTCGTGCGCCAGCGGAACTCGACGCCGCGCGCCTCGAGGTGCCGCGCGATCGCGGGCCCGGCCTCGCGCGGGTCGACCTGGAGGTCGAGCGGGCTGTGCAGGCCGCCGACGGCACCGACCACCGGTGCGTCGACCTGCGCCGCCGTGAGCACAGTCCCGACCCCAGACTCCTCCAGCACGGCGAGCTCGTCGTCCGCGCGGGCGACCAGGAGCGCTCCTCCGTCGCGGAGCCAGAAGCCCGCCTCGGCCGCGAGGTCGATCCACAGCTCGCGGGCGCGCTCCGCGTACTCGCGAGCGACGCCCACGTGCATCCCGGTGCCGACGTGCCCGAAGTTGCGCACAGTCGACCCCCTGATCGCGGTCGACCGCTCCACGACCACGACCCGGAGGCCGCGCCGGTGGGCGGCGTACGCGTGGGCAAGGCCGACGATGCCCGCGCCGACGACGGCGAGATCGTAGTCGCGGGTCACTTGAGCGCCTTGCGGATGAACACGGCGATGCCCTCGATGACGAGGACGAGGACGATGATCAGCAGCAGGAACGCCGTCACCTGGTCGTACTTCGAGACGCGCAGCGAGTCGTACAGGTAGAGGCCGATGCCGCCGCCGCCCACGATGCCGAGCAGGGTCGCCGCGCGCACGTTCTGCTCGAGCAGGTACAGCAGGTGGCCGACGAACGCCGGGATGCTCATGGGCAGGGTGGAGGCGAAGTACACCTGGGTGCGGGTGCCTCCGACGGCGCTGATCGCGCGCTCGGGCCCGTTCGGCACCTCCTCGAGCGAGTCGGCGATGAGCTTGCCGAGGAGGCCGACGCCGCCGATCGCGAGGGCGAGCGTTCCGGCCTGCGCGCCGAGGCCCGTGACGATGACGAAGAGGATGGCCAGGATGAGCTCGGGCACGCCGCGGATCACGAGCAGCTGGCCGCGGAATCCGTTTCGCACGTAGCGGTTGGGGGCGACGTTCCGCGCGGCGAACGAGCCGACGACGATCGACAGCACCGCGGACATGAGCGTCGCGGCGAAGGCCACCTGGAACGTCACGAGGATCGCCTGGAACACCTGCTCGTTCGTGTAGATGCCGAACGTGGGCGGCCACAGGTTGTCTTTGTCGAGGAGGATCGGCAGGTTGCCCCAGAAGGTGAAGAGGTCGGTCCAGCGGGCCTGCGCAGCGATGAAGCTGCCCACGACCACGATCACCGCGGCCCAGATCGCGATGCGCGAGGCAAGGCGCTCGCCGGTCCACGGCCGGCTCATCGCCGCCTGTATCGCCGCCGCCCGGTCGGTGGTCACGCCCGGCTTCTCGATGGATGCCGCGAACCGCGGTGACCGTCGGGCCGCCGCCCGCACCAGGGTGTCTCCGATGCCCTTGCCCGTCGGCCGCACTCCCAGGAGCCGCGAGCGGACCATGGACGAGACGATCTCGAACAGGATGCACAGCACGATGATCGTGATCGCGAGCGGGAAGGCGCGGCGGTAGTTGAGCGCGTGGATGGAGTTCGACAGCTCGAGGCCGAGACCCGCGACACCGACGTAACCGAGAATGACGGTTTCACGCAGGTTGATGTCGGCGCGGTGCAGGCCTACCGCGATCCACGCGGGAAGCGCCTGCGGAACCACTCCCGACCAGAACTCCTGCGCCTTCGAGCCGCCTGTGGAGCGGATCGCCAGCCGGGGACCCTCGTCGATCTGCTCGATGGCATCGGCCATCATCTTCGAGATCATGCCGATGGAGTGGAAGAAGAACGCCAGCACCCCGGGCAGCGGGCCGAGGGCGAAGAGGAACACGAAGATGCTCGCGAAGGCGACCGCCGGGATCGCGCGGGCGACGATCCCGAGCGCGCGGCAGACGACCATGACCGTGGGATTCGGGGTCGTGTTGCGCGCTGCGCCGTACGCGATCGGGATCGACACGAGGAAGGCCAGGAACGTGCCCGCGATCACGATGCCGAGGGTCATGAAGATCGCGCCGACGAACTCGCCGACCGGGGCCCAGCCGTCGGAGACGAGCGTCGCGCTCGCGCGGTCGTAGTGCCAGCCCGGCCACGCGAACGGCACGGTGCGGGCGATGAACTGCGGGATGTTGTCGAGGCTGTCGATGATCGAGGCGAGCGAGAAGCCCAGGCCGCCGAAGGACCAGACGCCGAGCACCAGCAGGGCGAGGAGGGTGACGACCGAGACGACGGTCGCCGCCCTCGGCCTCGGGCGGGTCACCCCGGCGAGGCGCTTGTCGAGCGCCGTGGCATCCTGAACCGTCACCGCGCGTCCTCGTCGCGGCGCTCCTTCTGCAGCTCCTCGGACAGCATCGCGTCGCGCACCTCGGCGAGCTCCTGCTCGATCACCTGCAGCTCTGACGTGGTCGTCGCGACGCGGCCGTAGATCTCCATGACCTGGTCGCGAGAGAGGCCCTCGGTCGCGACATCCAGCACGACCCTGCCGGCGCGCAGACCGACGATGCGGTCGCCCCAGCCCAGGGCGAGGTCCACCTGGTGGAGGCTGCACACGACGGTGAGGCCGCGCTCGGCGGCGATCTCGCGGATGAGGGCCATGACCTGGCCGCTCGACTCCGGGTCGAGGGAGGCGACGGGCTCGTCGGCGAGGAGGATCTCGGGGTCCTGCATCAGGGCGCGGGCGATGGCCACGCGCTGCTGCTGGCCGCCGGAGAGGGTGTCGGCGCGCTGGTACGCCCGCTCGAGGAGGCCGACGCGGTCGAGGTGTGCGAGGGCCTTGAGGCGCAGCTCGCGAGAGTAGGACCAGACGCCGACGCGCGGGCCGCGGATGCGCGACAGGGCCCCGGTCAGCACGTTCTCGAGAACCGTGAGCGGGCCCACGATCTCGAACTGCTGGAAGATGAAGCCGATGCGGCCGCGCAGGGCGCGCAGCTCCCGCCCGCGGAGGGCGGGCACGTCCTGGTCGAGCGCGCGGACCGCTCCGCTCGTCGGCAGCTCCAGGCCGTCGATGTGGCGCAGGAGGGTGGACTTCCCGGAGCCGGAGAGGCCCAGGAGCACCACGACTTCGCCACGGGCGACGGTCAGCGACACCCCCGAGAGGGCCGGGTCATCCGCACCGGGGTACTGCTTTCCCAGGTCGGTGATCTCGACTACGAGGGTGTCGCTGACCGTCATGTCAGATATCCGTTCCGCGTGCTGCTACTGGCAGGACTCGACCGAGGGGAGCTCCTTGCAGAGGTCCCGGATCTGGTCGTAGTAGGAGTCGTCGACCGGCTTGGTCCCGGCGAACCACTCCTTGGCGGCATCCTTGTCAGCGACCTTGACGCCCGCGGCGATCATGTCGTCCATGGTCGTCTCGGAGAGCTTGTCGACGAGGACGTCGATGACCGACTGCGGAAGGGCGTTCGAGTAGACGATCGGCGCACCGGGCACCAGCTCGCGGCTGATCTCGACGACCTTGCCGGAGGCGATCATCGGGTCGGCAACCGCGTCCTCGGCGAAGCCGGCGACGCACTCGGTGCCGGCGGCGACCTTCTCGGCGGAGGCGTCGTGCTTGCCCGCGAAGACGGGGGTGACGTCGGCGGCGGGGTCGACGCCCGCCTCGAGGAGCGCCTTGCTCGGGAACAGGTAGCCCGACGTGGACGTCTCGGAGACGAAGCAGATGCTCTTGCCCTTGAAGTCCTCGAGCTTGGAGATGCCCGCGCTCGGGTTCGCGATCGCGACGGAGTAGTAGCCGGGGTCGGTGAGGTCACCGGTCAGCTGGCCGGCGAACGGGGTGATCTCCGCGCCGTTCTTGACCGCGTTGTAGTAGGTGAAGCCCGAGAACGCGGCGACGTCGATCTTGCCGGCGATCGCGGCCTCGATGAGGGCGGTGTAGTCGGCTGCCTCGAAGAACTCGACGTCCTTGCCGGTGATGATGCTGATGTAGTCGCCGAGCGGCTCCCAGTTGTTCTGGGTGGACTCGGTGTCGGGGACGACGCCGAAGACGAGCTTCGTGTCATCGCCCGAGGCGAAGGTGCCCGCGTCGGCGGCGGGGGTCTCGGAGCCGGCGGGGGTGCCGGCACAGGCGGCGAGGCCGGCGAGCAGGAGCGCGGCGGTGCCGACTCCCAGCAGGCGCTGTGAAATGCGGTTCATGAGGGGATGAGCCTTTCGTAGTGCCGGGCACGCCGGCGTCATACAGGACTCCCCTGACGGTAGGAGCGGCGCGTGACCGCGAATCCAGCGGAGGGTTAACGGGAGCCGAACGCGGAACGGCGCTCGCGCTGGCTTACCGCTGTCGCCCCGCCGATAACTCCGAGCACGAGGATGCCGACGGCCCACGCCAGGCCCGCGTAGCCGATCACGGCCAGGACGGGGCCCGCCGCCGCGCCGCCCACCGCGCCCGCGATGTTCATCACGAGGTCGCTGCGGCCCTGGATGCGCACCCGCTCCGACCCCGTGACGAGATCGGAGATGAGGGCGGATGCCGAGACCGTCGACGCGCTCCAGCCGAGGCCGAGCAGCACGAGGCCGACAGCAACGAGCGCGTTGTTCGCCTCGCCGAGCGCGGTGACGAAGATCGAGACGATGAACAGCAGCTGGCCCATCAGCAGCACCTGGATGCGCCCCAGTCGGTCGCTGGCCCAGCCGAAGAGGGGGGAGAGCCCGAACATCCCGGCGACATGCAGGCTGATCGTGAAGCCGACGATCACCAGGGATGCGCCGTGGTCGGTGAGGTGCACCGGAGTCATCGACATGACCGAGACCATGGTGGCGTGGCTGAGCCCGAGCGCCACGATCGCGAAGACGAGCGTGCTGCGGGCCCTGACGATACCGGCGTCGGCGATCGGTGCGGGCAGCACGGGCCTGCTCTGCGCGAGCACCAGCGGGTCGGGGCGCAGGAGGACGAAGTAGGTCGCCGCCGCGAGGAGCTGGGCGACTATCGCGATCACGAACGAGCCGGTGAGCTCGGGCAGGCCGAGGGCTGCGCCGATCACGGCGCCCGGCCCGAACAGGTTGGGCCCGACGATGGCCCCGATCGTCGTAGACCACACCACGATCGACAGGTCGCGACCGCGACGGGCCGGCTCCGCGGCATCCGTCGCCGCGAAGCGCGCCTGCAGGCCGACAGCGGAGCCGACGCCCAGCAGGGCGAAGCCGAGCAGGAGCAGGGGGAAGAGATGGATCGCGGCCGCCGTGACTGCCACAACCGACCCGCAGGCCGCCGTCAGCGCGCCCAGGGCGAGAGCCGGGCGGCGGCCCTTCGCAACGGCGAGCCGGGCCAGCGGAATGGCGGCGGCTGCCGACCCGAGCGTCGTGAGAGTAGCCCCGGCGCCCGCCCAAGCCTCAGAGCCCGAGACCGCGACCGCGAGCACCGCGCCGATGGAGAGGGTTGCCCCCTGCCCGAGGCCCGCGAGGATCTGGCCGGTGACCAGCACCGCGACGGTGCGGCCCTGCGCGCTCATGTTCACAGTGTCCACACTAGTGCCTCTGCCGGGCCGCTCCGCCACTCCCGGTAGACTGGCGACGTTCCAGCCACGAAACCCCCGGGAGTCTTCCGTGCCCATCATCGTCGTCGAGGTCATGCCCAAGGCCGAGATCCTCGACCCGCAGGGCAAGGCCGTCGCCGGAGCTCTTGCCCGGCTCGGCAAGAACCAGTTCAGCGCCGTGCGCATCGGCAAGCGCTTCGAGCTCACCGTCGACGGCACCGTGGACGACGCGCTGCTCGCCGAGGTGCGCGAGATCGCCGAGGACATGCTCGCGAACACGGTGATCGAGGACGTGGTGTCCATCACGGTGGCCTCATGACCCGCATCGGGGTCATCACCTTCCCCGGCTCGCTCGACGACCGGGACGCGCAGCGCGCCATCCGCCTCGTCGGCGCCACCCCCGTCGCGCTCTGGCACGGGGACCACTCGCTCGAGGGCGTCGACGCCGTGGTGCTGCCGGGCGGCTTCAGCTACGGGGACTACCTGCGCGCGGGCGCCATCGCGTCGCACGCGCCGATCATGGCGGAGGTCATCGAGGCCGCCGGCAAGGGCATCCCGGTACTGGGAATCTGCAACGGATTCCAGATGCTCTCCGAGGCACGGCTGCTGCCGGGCGCCCACACGCGCAACGCCCACCAGCAATTCATCCGCCGCGACCAGAAGCTGCGCGTGGAGAACGCCTCCACCGCCTGGACCAACGAGTTCAGCGCCGGCGACGAGATCGTGATCCCGCTCAAGAACGCCGACGGGCGCTTCGTCGCGGACGCTGCCGAGATCGAGCGCATCGAGGGCAACGGCCAGGTCGTGTTCCGCTACGTCGACGTGAACCCGAACGGCTCGATGAACGACATCGCCGGCGTCTCCAACGAGCGCGGCAACGTGGTCGGCCTCATGCCCCACCCCGAGCACGCGACCGAGCCCGGCTTCGGACCGGACATGCCCGACGCCATGCGCTCCGGCACCGACGGGCTGCGGTTCTTCACGAGCGCGCTCGCGGCCCTGCTCTCCGCGTAGTCAGCCCCGCCCCGGAAGGACCCGGATGCTCTCCACCCCGCGCTCCCTGTTCCGCGCCCTCGCCATCGCCGAGGCCGTCACGTGGACCCTGCTCATCGCCGCGCTCATCACCCGCGCCGCCACCGGGTTCGCCCCCGCTGTGACGATCGCCGGCGGCATCCACGGGTTCGTCTTCCTCTCCTACGGCGCGACCGCCATCCTGCTCGCGGTCAACCAGCGCTGGAAGCCCGGAGTCGCCGTGCTGGCGATCGCCAGCGCGATCGTCCCCTACGCGACGGTGCCGATGGAGCTCTGGCTCGACCGCACCCGGCGCCTCGACGGCCCGTGGCGGCGCGAGTCGACGGACGACCCCCGCGACGCGGGCTGGATCGACCGCACGATGCGGTGGTTCCTGCGCAACCCCGTGATCCTGGTCCTGCTGGTGGTCGTTGCCGTCGCGGTGCTGTTCACGGTGCTCCTGATCCTGGGGCCGCCCGGGGGCAAGTAGCGTCCGCGCGGAGGTTTCGACCCCGCGCGGAGGTTTCGGCAAGCGCATGGTGTCAAAACCTCCGCACGGGCGAGGGCGACCCGCTCGCGTAGAATTGGGGCATCCGGCCACCCTTCTTGGAGTCTCGTGACCATCACCACCCCCGCCGTTCCCGACACCGTTGCGAACGCCGCAGCAACTCCCGAGAAGGTCCAGCCCTACGCGGCGCTCGGCCTCAAGGAGGACGAGTACCTCAAGATCAGGGAGATCCTCGGCCGCCGCCCCACGAGCGGCGAGCTCGCGATGTACTCCGTGATGTGGAGCGAGCACTGCTCGTACAAGAGCTCCAAGCCCTACCTGCGCCAGTTCGGGCAGAAGGTCTCCGAGAAGATGAAGAAGAACCTCATGGTCGGCATGGGGGAGAACGCGGGCGTGGTCGACGTCGGCGAGGGCTGGGCCGTCACCTTCAAGATCGAGAGCCACAACCACCCGAGCTTCATCGAGCCGTTCCAGGGCGCCGCGACCGGCGTCGGCGGCATCGTCCGCGACATCATCAGCATGGGCGCGCGGCCCGTCGCGGTCATGGACGCCCTGCGCTTCGGCGACATCGACGACCCCGACACCGCCCGCGTCGTTCACGGCGTGGTCTCGGGCATCTCGTTCTACGGCAACTGCCTCGGCCTGCCGAACATCGGCGGCGAGACCTACTTCGACTCCGTGTACCAGGCCAACCCGCTCGTGAACGCGCTCGCGGTCGGCGTTCTCCGCCACGAGGACCTGCACCTCGCCAACGCCCGCGGCGTGGGCAACAAGGTCGTGCTGTTCGGCGCGCGCACCGGCGGCGACGGGATCGGCGGCGCGAGCATCCTCGCCTCCGACTCGTTCTCGGCCGGAGGCCCGACCAAGCGCCCCGCCGTGCAGGTGGGCGACCCCTTCGCCGAGAAGGTGCTCATCGAGTGCTGCCTCGAGCTGTTCCAGCTGGGCCTCGTGGAGGGCATCCAGGACCTGGGCGCCGCGGGCATCAGCTGCGCCACCTCCGAGCTCGCCTCCAACGGCGACGGCGGCATGTTCATCGACCTCGAGAAGGTCCTCCTGCGCGACCCCACGCTCACGGCCGAGGAGATCCTCATGTCGGAGAGCCAGGAGCGCATGATGGCGATCGTCACGCCCGAGAAGCTCGACGGCTTCCTCGCGGTGGTGAAGAAGTGGGATGTCGAGACCTCCGTGCTCGGCGAAGTGACCGACACCGGCCGCCTCGTCATCAACTGGCGAGGTGAGGAGATCGTCAACGTCGAACCGCGCACGGTCGCCGTCGACGGACCGGTGTACGACCGCCCCGTCGCCTACCCGGCCTGGATCGACGCGCTGCAGGCCGACACCTCCGCCCGCCTGCCTCGCAGCGAGGACCTGCGCGGGGAGCTGCTCGCCCTGCTCGGCTCCCCCAACCTCAGCGACAAGAGCTGGATCACGAACCAGTACGACAAGTACGTCCTCGGCAACACGGCGCTCAGCTTCCCCGACGACGGCGGAATGGTCCGCGTCGACGAGGAGAGCGGCCTCGGCTTCGCCGTCGCGACCGACGCCAACGGCCGCTACTGCCAGCTCGACCCGTACCGCGGCGCGCAGCTCGCGCTCGCGGAGGCGTTCCGCAACGTGGCCGCCACGGGAGCAACCCCGGTCGCCGTCTCCGACTGCCTCAACTTCGGCAGCCCCGAGAACCCCGAGGTCATGTGGCAGTTCTCGAAGGCCGTCGAGGGACTGGCCGACGGATGCCTCGCCCTCGAGATCCCCGTGACGGGCGGCAACGTCTCCTTCTACAACCAGACCGGCGACGTGCCCATCCATCCGACCCCGGTGGTCGCCGTGCTCGGCGTGATCGACGACGTGGCCAAGCGCATCCCGTCCGGCTGGCAGGACGAGGGCAACAACATCTACCTGCTCGGCACCACGAAGGACGAGCTCGACGGCTCGGCGTGGGCCGGCACGATCCACGACCACCTCGGCGGGGTCCCGCCCGTCGTGGACCTCGACGCGGAGCTGCGCCTGGCGGGGCTGCTCGCCGCCGCCGGGGAGCAGAGTCTCGCGGCATCCGCCCACGACCTCGCCGACGGCGGCCTGGCCCAGGCCCTCGCCGAGGCGGTGCTGCGGTTCGGCATCGGCGCACGGGTGTGGATCACCGAGCTCATGCAGCGCGACGGCATCGACGCGACCGCCGCCCTGTTCAGCGAGTCGACCGGCCGGATGCTCGTGAGCGTGCCGCGCGAGGACGACGTGCGCTTCCAGGGGCTGTGCGAGGGCCGCGGCTACGAGTTCCTCCGCATCGGCGTGACCGAGAACAGCGGCGTCCTGGAGGTGCAGGACCGCTTCACGATCCCGGTCGAGGAGCTCAGCCGCGTGCACCGCGGCACGATGTCCGCGCACTTCGGGGACGTCATCGGGCACTGACCACGCCCGCAGCGATTGCGAGAGAGGACCGCACGATGGATCTGACTGGCTCGACCGCCCTCGTCACCGGCGCCGCCTCCGGTCTCGGCGCGGCCACCGCGCACGCCCTCGCCGAGCGCGGTGTCGGCGTTCTCGGCCTCGACCTCTCCGCACCGTCGGGCGCGACCGACCCGCGCATCCGCTACATCACCGCCGACGTCACCGACGAGGAGCAGGTGTCGGCAGCGCTCGCGCAGCTCGAGTCCCCGCTGCGCCTCGTGGTCAACTGCGCGGGCATCGCCCCCGCCGTGCGCGTCCTCTCGTCGAAGGGTGTGCACGACCTCGCGACTTTCCGCCGCACGATCGACGTCAACCTCGTCGGCACGTTCAACGTCCTCCGACTCGCGGCCGAGGCCATGGCCGGCAACGAGCCCCTCGCCGACGGCGCCCGCGGGCTCATCGTCAACACGGCGTCCGTCGCCGCCTACGAGGGGCAGATCGGGCAGGTCGCCTATGCGGCGTCCAAGGGCGCGATCGTCGGGATGACGCTGCCCGCAGCCCGCGACCTGGCCCGGTACGGCATCCGGGTCAACACCATCGCTCCCGGCATCGTCCTCACCCCCCTGCTCACGGCGCTCGGCGACGCGGTGGTGGAGAGCCTCTCGGCGAGCGTCCCGTTCCCGCCCCGCCTCGCGCGGCCGGACGAGTACGCGCAGCTCGTCCTGATGCTCGCGGACCACGACTACCTCAACGGCGAGACCATCCGCATGGACGGCGCACTGAGGATGGCCCCGCAGTAGCCCCGCTGCCGTCGGGCTAGATGTCGAACGCCACGCCCGTCGCCTGCTCCGCGAGCCGCCAGAACTCGGCGCCGAACGCGGGGTCGGCGCTCTGCGGCACGGGCTTGGCGAGCACGGGCGGGCCGGTGACCGAGCGGGAGGGTCCGTAGAACTCGCCGCCCGCGGCATCCGGGTCGATCGCCGCGCGCACGACGGGCCAGGCACCGCGGTCCTTTCCGTGGGCGACCGGGCGCATCAGCCGCTCGGCGAACCGCTGCCCCGCGGAGTTGCGGTCGGTGATGCCGGGCCGCGCCGACGCGCTACCGTCGAGCGCGAAGCCCGGGTGGGCGAGGAGGGAGCGGACGCCGCTGCCCGAGGCCCGGAGGCGCCGGTCGAGCTCGAGGGCGAAGGCGTGCACGCCGTGCTTCGAGTACGCGTACGCGCGGGAGAGCGAGTACTTCCCGGCGGACTGCTCGACGTCGCCCAGGTCGGCCTTCGCCAGCCGGGTGGAGAGGCTGCCGAGGTTGACGATCCTGCCCGTCACCGCGGGGAACAGCAGTGCGGTGAGTGCGAACGGCCCGTAGGCGTTGGTGCCGACCATGATCTCGAGGCCGTCGGCGGTGGTCTCCCGCTGGCGCGCGCCGCCGGTCTTGCCCGCGTTGTTGATGAGCACGTCGATCGGGCCGAGCGCCGCCAGGTCGGCGGCCGCCTGCCTGATCGACGCGAGCGACCCGAGCTCGAGCGTCACCTGCTCGACCGACGCACCGGGCACCCGGGAGCGGATCGAGTCGAGGGCCGTGGTCTCGCCGCGCGTCGTGAGGATCACGCGGGCGCCGGCGGTCGCCAGCTGCTCGGCGACGAAGTAGCCCACGCCGCGGCCGGCGCCGGTGACGACGAACGTCTTGCCGGACTGGGAGGGGAGGGCGCGCGGGTCCCAGTTCACGGCAGGTCGATCGTGCCGGTGGAGGCGATCTGCTCGTGGTGGTGGATGACCTCCGCGACGATGAAGTTCAGGAACTTCTCGGCGAACGCCGGGTCGAGGTGCGCGTCCTCGGCGAGCGCCCGGAGGCGCGCGATCTGCACCTTCTCGCGCTCCGGATCACTCGGCGGCAGCCCGGTCGCGGCCTTGAGGCGCCCGACCTGCTGCGTGAACTTGAACCGCTCCGCGAGCAGGTGGATGAGGGCCGCGTCGATGTTGTCGATGCTCTGCCGCAGACCCGTGAGTTCGTCCATGCAGCCAAATCTACGGCAGGCTGAGCCGCATGCAGTTGCGAGGGCGCGGACGCGCGGTGGTGCTCTACTTCGCCGCCGACGCCACCTCCCTGCTCGGCAACGCCGCGATCGGCCTGACCCTCCCGTGGCTGGTGCTCCTGCGCACCGGGGATGCCTCGGCGGCGGGCATCGTCGCCGCCGCGACCGCGGCTCCCGCCCTCCTCGCCGCCGTGTGGGGCGGCTCCCTCGTCGACCGCCTCGGCCGACGAACGATGACGATCGTCGCCGATGTCGGCAGCGCCGTCTCGGTCACCCTCCTCTTCGTCGTCGACAGCACGCTCGGCCTCTCGATCGGCTGGTTCATCGCGCTCGGGGTGGTGGGCGCGCTGTTCGACGTCCCGGGCATCACGGCGCGGCAGGCGATGCTGCCGGAGATCGCCGAGATCGCCGGCATCACGGTCGACCGGGCGTCGGGCATCCGGCAGGCTCTGTTCGGGGCGTCGTTCCTCGCGGGGCCGGCGCTCGCCGGCCTCGCCCTCGCCGCGCTGCCGCCCGCCGCGGTGCTGCTGCTGACCGCCGGATGCTCCGTGCTCGCCGCCGCGCTGACGATCGCCCTGCCGCGCGCGCTGGGGCGGGCGCCGGCCGACGTCGAGGCGCGCAGTGGGATTCGGGCGGGCTTCACGATCCTCCGCACCAGCCCGGTCGCCCTCGCCACGACGCTGCTCGCGGTGGGCTCCGTGTTCGCGATCAGCCCGCTGCAGGCCGTAGTGCTACCGGTCGTGTTCCAGCGCCTCGGCCAGCCCGTGCTGCTCGGGCTCACCCTGAGCGTCTTCGCGGTGGGGCTCATCGGCGGCTCGCTCGCGTACGGGGTGCTGCGCGTGCCGCGGCGCGGGATCCTCGTCGTCGCGCTGCTGCTGTCGCTCGCCGGGCTGTGCGGGTTCGCGGTGGCGCCCGTGGCGGGGGTGATCGTGGCATCCGCCGTGCTCGTCGGCCTCGGCTTCGGGCTGGTGAACCCGATGATCCCGGTGCTGATCGCCGAGCGGGTGCCGGAGTCGGCTCGCGGCCGCGTGCTCGGCCTGCAGAACGCGGGCTACCTGGCCGCGTTCCCCCTGGGGGCGCTGATGGCGGGATTCCTCGTGCAGCACGCCGACGTGCAGTGGGGTGCGGCGGCCAGCGCCATCGCGTGGGGGCTGTGCGTCGCGTACGCGCTCACCACCCCGGCGCTGCGGAAGCTGGACTAGCCGAACCGCCGCAGCCGCTCCTCCAGCCCTGCGCGCACGCCGGGCCACTCGGCAGCGAGGATCGAGTACACCGCGGTGTCGCGCCAGGTGCCGTCCGCGCGGCGGTTGGTGTTGCGCAGCACGCCCTCGAACTGGGCGCCCAGCTTCAGGATTGCCGCCCGCGACCGCTCGTTGAGGGCATCCGCCTGCAGCTTGACGCGGTTGAAGCCGTGGTCGAACGCCTCCGTGAGCAGGAGCAGCTTCGCCTCGGGATTCACGGGGCCGGCCCACACGTCGGGAGAGTAGGCGGTCCACCCGATGTGGGTGTGCTCGTTCACCTCGTCGAAGTCGCCCAGCGTGCTGGTGCCGACGAGCGTGCCGTCCTGCCACACGCCGTAGACGTTGTGCGCGAGGAACCCGTAGTAGCCGTGCGCGAACTCCACGAACTCCGCCTCGGTGGCGCGGTACCCCGCAGGGCCCCCGCCGTAGCCGCCCGCGAAGACCTCCGGCTTGCCGATCGCCCGGAACAGGGCGGGCAGGTGCTCCTCCTCCAGAGGGGCGAGACGGATGAACCGTCCCTCAAGGACACGGCGCGGCGGGCGGGTAGCTGGCATTGCTCAATTATCGCGGGGCGCTACTCAATCCTCCGAAAAGGCCTCGTGCAGCGGATGCGCCGTCCCTAGAGTTCCTGCATGACCTCCTCCTACTACCCGGCAGCGCCGGCCACCACCTGGCGCGATGCCCCGATCACGCGCATCCTCGGGTCCGCCGTCTCGTGGTTCGGATTCGTGCTCTCGTTCACCCTCCTCTTCCAGGTGTCGTTCTCCGTCATGGCCCTCGGCGGCTCGTGCGCGAGCGGCGGCCCCTACGAGATCGCGGTCGAGTGCCCTGACTCCGTCGCCGTCTTCGCCCCGGCGAGCATCTTCCTGGGCCTCTTCTCGGTCGCGATCGGCGCGTTCTTCGCCCGCGGCTTCGGCACCCCGGTCACCACGTGGGCGTGGCCCATCCTGTTCTGCGGCCTCGGCGGTGCCTTCCTCGCCGCCTTCATCAGCAGCGGCGACTCGGTCGGCCTGGTCATCGGCGTGGTCTTCGAGCTCATGGGCCTCGTCCCGCTCGTGCTCGAGTTCCGCGGGAGCCCCCAGCGGGTCCTCCTCGGCCAGCGCGCGGCGAACGGAGCCCAGTTCTACGAGGGCGACCGCGCCCGCCGCTCGCTGATGTCTCCCCGGACGCCGAACCCGGAGGGGGCCGTCCGCCCGAACGCAGGGCACTGGCTTCTCGCCCTGGCGGTCTCCGCGGGGTGCGCGCTGCTCGGCTACTGGGTCGCGGGGGTCTGGTTCGCGGCGGTCGCCGCGGGCTGAGCGGGGGTGGTCGCCGGGGTACACCACACCACCCCGAGATCACCCTCAAGACACCCCAATAGGGGCTTCCGGCTGCGGGTGAAAGAACGGGTTAATGGACTAGTCGTTCCGAAGCGACGTTCGTTAACCCGCAAACCCGAGTACCGCGGTGCCGTGAGTGGCCGAGGTGATGCCGTGCCCTCAAGGAGTCCGGATGCAGCACCCACAACGTTTTGGCGTCCCCGCGACGTCTGCGCTGCTCGCGCCGACCGCCCTCGCCGCCCCGCCGGCCGACCGCCGCGTCACCGTCGTGCCCGACCTGCCGCTCGTCCCGGCCCGCGCCCTGCTCGCGTCCGTGCTCGCCTCCGACACCGCCCCGCGCGACACCGTGTGGGTCGACCTGCCGGAGGAATCGGGGGACGACGCCGCCTGGGAGGCCATCCGCGCGGCCCTCGCCGCGGCATCCGGCAAGGCCCTCTCCGGCGACCCCCTGACCGCGATCGCCAAGTACACCAAGTCGCTCGCCTACCCGCTGCTGCTCGTGGTGACGCTGACGCCCGGCGCTAGCTCGATCTTCGACACCCAGCTGCTCGGCCTGCTCGCCGACGCGCCCAAGCTCTCCCTCGCCGGCCTGTGCTCCGGCCGCCGAATGTTCGAGGGGCTCGGCCGCGCCGACCACGATGCCCTCGTCATCGCGCCCTCCGACCTGGTGCTCGACGCCGGCGGGGTGCGCCGCTGCGCCGCCATCTTCGGCCTCGACCTCTCCGCCGAGCAGGCGACCGCCCTCTCGCACTCGCCGCTCAGCCTGCCCGACCTCCTGCCCTCCGTGATCGCGTCGCTCAGCGTCGAGGACATCGAGGACCAGGACGACCCCGTCGCCTACCTCCTCGAGGAGAGCCAGCACCAGCTCGAAGTGCGACTGCGGGGAAGCCGGGATGCCGCGATCGACGGCGCCCTGCGCCTGGCCGTCCCCTCCGCGCTCACGTCGCGGACCCTCGGCCTCGTCGCGCCGGACTCCGCCCTCCAGCTCGACCGCGTGGCACAGGCCCGCCTCGTGCGGCGGGAGCAGGGGGCATCCACCACCCGCTACCGCATGGACCCCGTGCTGCGCCGCCTGCTCCTCGCCGAGCTGCGGCTGAGGCACCCCGCCCTCGCCCGCGAGCTGAGCTCGACCGTGGGGCGCTACTTCGCCGAGGCCGACGAGCCGTTCGAGGCCGTCGAGCACTTCGCCGCCGCCGAAGACTGGGACGCGGTCGTGGACGTGCTCGACGGCATCATGTTCCGCATGATCTCGGAGCAGCCGCTGCAGCTGCACAACGCGATCCTCGCCATGCCCCGCAAGGTGCGCGACGACAACCCGCGCTTCACGCTCTCGCTCGAGCTCGGCTGGCAGCCCCGCGAGGGCCTCGCGCAGGCCTGGGTCTCCATGGCCCGCCGTGCCGCCGGCACGTTCGCGCGACTGCCCAAGACGATGTCCGCCTGGGACCAGCTGCACGTCTACATCATCAAGACCATCGTGTTCCGCCTGAAAGGCGACCTGCCCGCGGCGCTCGAGGCCGCACAGTCGCTGGATGCCCTCCTCGCCAGTGACGACGACCTCGCCGCCCGTCCCGCGACCACCCTCACCGAGGCGCACTACCAGTCCGGGATGACGCGGCTCCTCGCCCTCGACCTCGTGGGCGCCCGCGAGAGCTTCACCACCAGCTACGGCCTCTCGCAGGGCAGCCTCGCCGCCGCCGACCGCGCCGCCGAGGCCATCGCGCTCGTCCGTGCGCTCGAAGGCGAGGCCGAGCACGCCACCAACTGGCTCAGCACCCTCGACGGCCGCACCGCGAGCACCGCAGGCCTCGTCGCGCGCGCCCTCGTCTCCATCGGCCGGCTTGACGCCCGGGATGCCCGGCACTGGCTCTCGCTGCTCAGCGCCGCGCGCGCCGACGACGAGTTCTGGGCGTTCGCCGCCCACGCCGAGAACCGCTACGGACTGTACTGGGGCGACCCGGTCGAGACCGACGCCGACCTCGACCGCACCTGGGCCGAGCACGGCGACCGCCTGGTCGAGGGCTCCACCGCGCAGCTGCTGCTCACGAGCGACGCCGCCGACCTCGCGATCATCCTCGGGCAGCTCTCCCGCGCCGAGACCGCCCTCGAGAAGGTGCCGGCCCGCAGCACGTGGATCGCCGTCTCCCGCGCCCGGCTCGCCCTCCTCGCCGCCAACCCGAAGCACGCGCTCCTCTTCATTCTCGAGGGCCAGGCCCGCGGGCGCACCGAGCGCTACGGCCAGTTGGACCTCGCCGTGCTGCGTGCCGCGACCGAGCTCGCGCTCGGACGGGACGCGGATGCCACGGCGTCCCTGCTGCGCGCCATCAAGCAGTCCGAGAAGTCGGGAGTCATCGTGCCGTTCCGGCTCCTGCCGCAGGAGACCCTCGAGGCGCTGACGGCGCTGCACCCGGATGCCGCCGCCTTCGTCTCCCGCCACGAGCTCACCGGCACGAGCTACCTCGCCCCGTACCAGGCGGTCGCGGGCGCGCTCAGCGAGCGGGAGCTCGTCGTGCTCCGCGCGCTCGACCCGGGTGCGACCGTCGAGCAGGTCGCGAAGAAGCTGTTCGTCGCGAGCAACACGGTGAAGGCGCAGCTGCGCAGCATCTACCGCAAGCTCAACGTCTCCACGCGCACGGAGGCGCTGCTGGTGGCGGCGGAGCTGGGGCTGCTCGACCAGGACTCCCGCTCGGCCTAGTACTTCGGGGGCTGCAGGAGGAGGGCGCTCGCGCTCAACTGCTTCCCGCGCGGTCCTTCGGACGCGCCTGCCAGACCCACCTGCAGTTGAGAGCGAGCGCCCTCCTCCTGCAGCGGCTCCGAGTGCTCCAGACCTCGCTCCAGTACGGGTTGGCTGCGAACTCGAGGCTGGTTGGAGTGGCTAGGAGCCGTCGCCCACCTTGCGCGGCATCATCACGGTGTCCTCCAGTAGCTCGTCGAGCTTGCCGGCCAGCTGGCGGCGATCGGCTTCGAGCTGCTCGCGGATGCGCGCCTCGAGCCGCTCCTGCTCGTAGCGGAGGCGCTCCTGCGCCGCACGCTCGAGCTCGCGCGACTTGAGCAGGTAGCTCTCCCGGGCGAGGCGCTCGCGGGTGGGCAGCGCGGTGACGCGAGCCAGGATCGGGGCGATCTGGGTGTCCTCGTCGACGGGCTCCTGCTCGGGCTGGGGCGCGGCAGCGGGCTCGGCCGGCTCGGCCTGCACTGCCTGCACTGCCTGCACTGCCTGCACTGCCTGCACTGCCTCAGCGTGCGCCGTCTCGGCCTGCGCGGCCTCCACTGTCTCCTCGGCGGCCGCGCGCTGCTCGGGGGCGGCGGGCCAGTCCGCGACGAGGCGCGGCACCGGCCACGACGCCGGCGCGATGAACTGGCGGGGGTCGGTCGCCTCGGAGATCGGCTCGACAGGCGCGAGCTCCTCGGGCGCCGGGCTCTGAGCGGCCGGGCTCTGGGCCTCGGGGCTCTGCGCCTCGGGGGCGGGCGCGGCATCGACGATCGGCATCGCGTACACCGGAGCCTCGTAGACGGGCACCTCGTACACCGGCGTCTCGTACACCGGGGCGTCGATCACCGGCACCTCGAAGACGGGGGCGTCGACCACGGGAACCTCGTACACCGGCGCGTCGTACTCGGCCGGCTCGACCGCGGCGTCCTCGGCCGCGGGCCGGCCCGACAGGTCGTACACGGAGGCGTCGAACTCGGGCTCGGTCTCGTGCTCCTCGGCTTCGGCTTCGGACGACGGCTCGGGCTCCGCGGGCGCCGCCACGGCCCAGTCCTCGAAGCGCGGCTGGTCGTACACGGGCTCATCGGCGAGGAGGTCGATGACGAACGCCGCGTTCTCCTCGGTGAGGGGCGCCGGCGCCCTGAACGTCGCGATCGGGTCGACGGGGTCGACGATGAGGGTACCGGGAGCCATCTCGGGCTCGGTGTGCCGGAACGGCGGGAGGATCGTCGGCTCGTTGTCGACCGCGGCGAACGCGTCCGCGTCGACCAGGTGGAAGCTTCCGAACGTCTCGGCGGGGATCTCGTACACGACATCATCCTTGAACTGATTGGCGACGATCTCCGCGAGCTCCTCGGGGGTGGGGTCGCCGGGCTGGGGGGCGAGCAGGCTCACGCGCTCGCCCGTGTCACCGCGCGGCACGTCGATCACGGAGTTCGAGCTCTCGTCGACCGGCTCGAGCACCGGGACCGAGTCGATGATCGGCGCGGGCCACGACCGGCGCTCGGCCGCCGCAGCAGACTCGGCGGCGTCGACCGCGACCGGCGGCTTGGGCGCGAAGCGCGAGACAGGCTGGGCGGGCCGGGATGCAGCGGCTCGGGCCGCGGCCTTCGCAGCAACCCGCGCGGCGCGGGCGGCGGCGCGGTTCGACGTCGACTCGACGGCGGGCGGGGCGATCTCGAGCACTTTCTCCTCCACGGGGACGGGCGGCGCGAGCGGCACGGTTGCCGGGACGCCGGCCACGGCCGGAGCCGCGGTCTTGCTGGTTCTGGGGCCCTTCACGGGGCGCGACGGGGCGGCCGGTGCAGCCGGTGCAGCAGCTGCCGGAGCGGCGGCCTCGTCGGCGACTGGTTCGACGGCCGCAGGCTCGGCGGGCTCCACGGCCACGGGCGGCACCACAACGGTCGCAGCCTGGGGGACCTCGACCGGCGCAGGAGCAACCGGCGCGGTCGCAACCGGCGCCACCACCGCGACCGGCGCACCCGCAGCCCGCGGCGCGAGCACGGCGGCCCCGGTCACGCGGCGCGACGTCCGCACGGCGGCGGGAGCCTCCGGGCGCGCGCCGCGGGTGCTGCGCGGGATCTGGTTGAGGACGATTCCCGCCGGGATGCTGCCGCCGGCGGCAAGCGCGCCCAGAGCCTCGGCGAGGCCGGGCCGGGTGGCCGTGCCCTCGGCGACCACGAGCAGCGTCGCGGCGCCCGAGGAGCCGAGGACTGTGGCATCCGTCGCCGTGCTGATGGCGGGGGTGTCGATGATGACCACGTCGAAGCGGGACTGCAGCTCGGCGATCAGTGCGCGCATGCGCGGGGTGGCCAGGAGGTCGGCGGACTTCGCGCGCCGCGAGCCGATCGGCACGACCCAGATGTTCTCGCTCGGCCCGGCGGCGATGACCTCGTCGAGGCTGATCTTCGTGGTCAGGAGGTCGGTGAGGCCGGGGCCCGCGTCGACGTCGAAGATCTCCGCCTGATGGGGCGCCTGCAGGTTGGCGTCGACCACGACGACGGTGGTCGCGGTGTCGGCGATGGCGAGCGCCAGATTGGCTGCGACCAGGGATGCCCCCTGCCGGGGCGCCATCGCGGTGATGACGAAGGTGCTGATCCCGTCGCGCGAGCGCACGTGCTCGACGCTCGCCCGCAGGCCGCGGAACGACTCCGCAATAGCGCTCTGCGAGCTCGTGTGCATGACGATGGGGCTGGCCCTCACCGCACGGTCGGGGCGGATCTGCCCGAGGACGGGCCGCTCGGTGACGGCGGCGACGTCCTTGCGCCCTCGGATCCTGCGGTCGAGCGTCTCGCGCAACGACGCCCCCACGAGGCCGAGAGCGAGGCCGAGGATCGCCCCCACGGCGAGCAGCAGCGGCGCGTTGGAGAAGGTGGGGGCGGTCGGCAGCGACGCGTGCTCGATGTTGACGATACGGACCGGCGCGGTCGCCGGAGTGTCGGGCGCGGCATCCGTGCCGGGGTCAGTCGCCCCGACCGTCGGACTCGTCGCGTTCTCGATCTGGTTCTCGACCACGTCGCTGAAGACGGCCGAGACGGTGTTCGCGATGGACTTCGCGAGCTCGGGGGTGGCGGCCGTCGCGGTGATCTCGACGATGAGGGTGCTCGGCGGGGCGACGACGGCCAGGTGCCCCGCGAGCTCCTGCACGGTCATGTCGAGCTTGAGCTCGTCGATCACCGGCTGGAGCACGAGCCCGCTCGTGGCGACGAGGACGTACGAGGCGATGCGCCCCTCGGCGAGGTTCGACGCCTGAAGGGACTGCGTGAGGTCGCCCGTGGCCTCGCTGTTGGTCAGGATCTCCCGCGAGGTCGCCGCGTACGTGCGCGGCTGTATGGCGTTCGCGGCCACACCGCCGGCGATGCCGACGAGCAGCCCGAGCACGACGAGTGCCCAGCCACGGCGCAGCACGCCGAAGTATTCGTGGATGTCCATTGGGTGGATGGCTCCGGGTATCGGGTTTTTCCCAGAAAGCGGGTAAGTCTGGGGAGGACGAATGCGGGTACAGAGGGCCTCGGTTCCAGCGTACGGAACGCCGTGATCAGCGTCCACCAAACGGGGGACCCGATACGGGGTTAAGGCCCGGGTTAACGGGCGGGCTCCAGCGCCTGCGCGTAGGCCAGCGCTGGCTCGATCGGATGCCTCATCGCCCGGCGCAGCGCGATGGTAAGCCAGATCATCCCCGCGGTGTTGCCGATGGCGATCGCCCACGGTGCGAACTCCGCCAGGCCGAACAGCTCGGCCGACCCGAGGAGCACGAGGGTCAGGGGCACGCCGACCGCCGCGCTCAGGGCAATCACCCGCACGCGGCCGACAGCCATCAGCGCGACATTGGTCAGGTAGGGGGAGATGACCCACGAGGATGCCACGCAGCCGAACGCGATCGCCGACGACAGGTCGACCTTCACCTGGTCGTGGGTGAGGAGCTCGCTGAACAGCGGCAGGAGCGCCGCGTAGACCGCGCCGGCGAGTACGCCGAGCGCGACGGTGATGCGGGCGGAGAGCGCGATGCGCCTCAGCAGCTCCTGCCCCGCCGCCGCCGGCACCCAGCCCTGGAACACCTGGATGAGCGGGGCCGTGGCCATGCCGACGAACTTCGACAGGCGGTCGGCGAGCACGAAGAGCGGGAGAGATGCCGGTGCCGTGACGGCCACGATGCCGAGGATCGCCGGGGTGAGCCCCGCGTACAGCCCGGTCGCGACGACGCCGTGGCGCTGCTCGGAGAGCCGGGCCACGATGTTTCGCCAGCGGGCCGCCTCGCGGAAGTCGAGGTGCTGTCCGCGGAAGATCACGTACGACGAGACACCCAGCGCGAGCAGCGACCCCGCGAGCTGGGCGAGGGCGAAGAACAGCAGCTCGTCCGTGAGCACCACGAGCAGCAGTCCGGTCACGGTGCCGAGCACCCGCGGGACCGTGTCGAGGAAGAGGAAGCGGCCGGGTCGGCTCTCGCCGGTGAAGTACCAGTTCGCCGAGACGCCGGCCAGCGTCATCCCGAGGCCCGCGACGAAGGCCACGAACTTGGCGTGCGGCACGATCGCGATGGTCACGAGGGCCTGCACGAGGATGAGCGGAAGCAGGATGGCGCCGCGCGAGAACAGCGAGTCGAGGAACATGCCCGGCCGCCGCTCGACCGAGGCCATGGCGATCGAGGCCGGGCCGGTGAGCGCCCAGCCGAACGCGACGAGCACCCCGATGGAGTTGCCGATCGACTGCCCGGTCGCCATCGAGGCCCACGGGTCGGCGCCCGCGACCGCGATCACGATCGGGATGGTGATGAGGCTGATGACCCCGTTGAGCAGGACGGAGACCCCGAACAGGCCGAGTCTCCGCGTCGCTCCCACTGCTTTCACGCCCGTGACCCCGCAGCCAGCGACGCCGTGCGCGGAAGAGACTCCTCGACGAGCGAGAGCAGGTCGGCGAGCATCCTCACCCTGACCTCCTCGCCGAACAGGGAGTGGTCGCCGAACGGGTAGTCGGTGACGCGGATGTCCGCGCCCCGGCCCCGCAGGCGCGACACCGCCTCGTACCCGCGGTGGGAGCCGAAGTTCTCCTGGTCCTCGGGGGTGAGGAGGAGGGCGACCGTGCTACCGGCCCGACGGCTGGAGGCCTCGAGCAGCACCGCGGGGTCGTGGAACAGCTGCAGGCGGCTGAGGATCGGCCACGCCCAGCCCGGCAGTGCGCCGCGCAGTGCGCGCTTGAGGTCGACGAACCGACGCGTGCCCTCCTTCTCCGACCGGGTGAGGTCGGAGTACTGGCCCGCCCGCAGAGGCGCGGTCTTGAAATAGTTCGGGCTGAACAGCACGGCCAGCCGCGCCGGGCGCCGCTCCGCCATGCGCGCGGCTACCCAGCCGCCGGCGCACAGGCCGGCATGGGCGACCACGTCCTCGCTCGCGAGCTCGGCGATGAGGCGGTCGGTGTCGTCGACCCACTCCTCCGCGAAGATCAGGCTCGGCTCGCCGGGGCGCACCTCCGTGGTGTCGCCGGTGACGCGGCGGTCGAACCGGATGGCCCGGTACCCGCGCTGCGCGAGCTCGCGCGCGGCGAGCACCTGGAAGCGGCCGGGGCCGACACGGTGCTCCGCGGCACCGGGCTGCAGCACGACGATGCCGGAGTCGAGGTCGCCCTCACGGCCGGTCTCGATCACGAACAGCCGGTCGGGCCCGACGCGGCGCAGCCGCTCGACGATGGGCGTGCCGTCCTCCGCCGATGCCACGACGGCGCTGTCGGAGACCACCGGGTCGATGGCTCGGGATGCCGCGGGGAACCGCTGCACGAGCCAGTCCGCCATCCCGGCGATCGTCTCCTCCGGGAGCACCGCGAGCGAGCTGGGAGCCTCGAGCAGCTCCTCCTGCCCGGTAACGGACCGGTACTCGGCCCGTGCCGGCAGCCCGGACCTGAGCCGCACCGTGGCGGGGCTCTCGTCGTTGGCGCGGCGCCCGACGATGAGGGTGTCGACTCCGACGGGGAGGCTCGCGGGCGTGATCTCGCGCGCGCTGAGCCACGCACTGGCGTCGGCGTGGAGCTTGAGCGAGAGGAGTGCTTCGGGGTCGCTGGGCCCGCCGAGCGCGCCGACGGTCAGCTCGAACAGGGAGCGCTGCTTGCGCAGGAACCGGCGGCCCGAGAGCTCCGGGTCCCAGAGCACCAGTGCCGTGGCATCCACCGTGCCCGCCGCCTGGTTGGCGAGCAGCGAGCCCGCCCCGAGTCCCAGCAGGGCGGCGTTCTCGACACCGGACTCGCGGAGGTACGCGGCGGCGCGGGCGATGCTGGAGATCCACAGCTCGGGGGCGTTCGCGGCGCCGGACGGCCCGCTCGCGTCGCCCTCGCCGACGTAGTCGAAGCGCAGCGCCGCGATGCCGCGGGCCGCGAGCTGCTGGCCGACGAAGCGCAGGGCGCGGTAGCCGATCACGTGGTCGGCGCCGAGCGGCGGGCACAGCACGACGCCGCCGCGCACCAGCCCGTCCTCGGGGAGGTGCAGGAAGCCGAGGGTCGGCGACTCGGGGTCGCCGAACCAGGTGTCGAGCATCACGGCGGTCACAGGCTGAGGAGCGCGCGCACGTCCACGGGCCAGGCTTCGAGATCCATACCGTGCGTGCGCAGGAGGGCGAGCGCGGTGCGCTCCATGCCGAACGCGATGCACGCGCCGTGGGCGGTCTCGCCGTCGGCGGTCGTGATGTCGAACGCGCGGGTGAGGTGGTCGCGCTGGCAGTTCGCCGACGCGATCGCGGTGCCCTCGTGGAGGTCGCCGTAGAGCGGGACGATGATCTCGACCTTGAGGTTCTCGCGCAGCTGGGCGCTGACGAGCATCTTGCCGGCGCGGCCGAAGAACGGGTCGTTGGCCGGCACGGCCTGCACCGCGAGGCCGAGCGAGGCGAGGAGCTCCACGGAGGTGTCGAGCCAGGTGTCGCGGTAGAGCTGCGCCGCGTCCGGGGTGCCGGCGAACACGAACTCGCGCATCCGGAACGACTGCAGGCGCATCGGGTCGTTCGACGGCTCGTGGCGGAAGCCGTAGCCGGAGAGGTCGTACACGCCGCCGCCCTCGGGGAGCGTGCCCTCGAGCGTCGCGTAGAGCGGGTGGCAGATCGCGTTGGTGAGCACGACCTCGGCCGGCTTGAGCCAGCCGTCGTACGCCTTGCCCTCCTCGCGGGCCGCGAGGAGCTCGCGGTGCTCGCGGTCGCCGTCCTCGAAGCTCGAGACGACGCCGCTCAGGTCGGGGAAGGAGGCGATGTAGTCTGTGCGCTCGAAGTCCGCGCGCGGGTACACCGGCGGGAAGCGCAGGACGGTTGCGCCCAGGGACGCGAACGACTCGCCGAGCAGGGTGTCGAGGCCGGTGATGACGCGCTCGAAATCGCCCGAGCGGCCGTAGATGCCGGGCACGGACGTTGCCACGAGCATCCCGGAGTCGAGGAGGTCGTCGCGGAAGGCGAGGCGGGCCTCGTCGAGAGCGGTCGGACGGTCGTTCAGCACGTCGGTCATGCCACTATCCCTTCTGCACCAGGATGAGCCTGGCCGTGTTGGCTGTGATGCGGTCGTTGTGGACCATGAGAGCGGCGCCCTGCGCGTCCCGGAAGATGCGCGCAACGCTGTACTGCCCGTCGTTGCGGTAGCCGGAGATGCCGGTGATCGCGAGGGCCGCGATGGCGACCTGCGCCACGAGCTCTGACGCGGTCACCTTCAGGTTGTTGATGCTCACCTGGTAGCCGATGCCGCCCAGAGCGTCACGGTCGTCGAAGAGCGCGTCGGTGCGACGGGTCAGGCCGCCCACCAGCTCCTCGAAGCGCTCGAGCTCCGCGATGAGGCCGACGAGCTTCGTCGCGCCGGGGGGCACGCTGCCGATGCTGCGGCGGGCAGCGCTGCGGACGTACTGCCGGCAGGTCTCCACCAGCGCGCGGGCCATGCCGAGCCACACGGATGCCCACAGCACGTGGCACACGGGCAGCATCGTCTCCGTGGAGATGGACTCGTAGGCCTCGGGGATCACCCGGTCGGCGGGAACGAGCGCGTTCAGCTTGTAGCCCATGCTGGCGGTGCCGCGCAGGCCGAGCGTGTCCCAGCCGCCGGTCGCCTCGAGCGTGAGGTTGGCCGCGTCGCAGACGACGAGCACCTGGTCGCTCGGCGCGCTGTCCGCGTTGCGGCGGGCGGTCACGAGCACCAGGTCGGCCTCGGAGCCGTAGGAGATGACGGGCGCGTTCTTCACGAGCCGGACGCCGTCGCCCTCGAGGTCGACGAAGCACGAGCTCGAGCGGACGTCGCCTCCGATGCCGAGCTCGGTGGTCGCCGACGCCAGGAGCAGCTGCTCGCTCGCGATGCGGCCGGCCAGGATCGCGAGGGATGCCGACCCGCCGAGGTGCCGCGAGAGGCTCAGCACCTGGCTGTGGTGCATCGCGAAGACCATTCCCGTCGAGGAGCACGCGGCGCCGAGCTTGGCGGCGATCTCCCCGAGCTGCGCGAGCGTGAGGCCCTCGCCGCCGAGGGCGACCGGCAGGCTCGCGCCGAGCAGTCCGGTGGTGCGCATGGCGTCCACGGCTTCGGCGGGGAAGCGCGCGGCGGCGTCGACCTCGCCCGCGTAGCGGCCTGCGATGTCGGCCACGTGGGCCACGCGCTCGGCGAGCGGGCGGGCATCCTTCGTCGCCGTGATGGTGGTGGGCATTCTCATGCTGCGGCCTCCAGAAGACCCTCGACCGCGCTGCTGATGGTGCGGATGCTGCAGAACGTGTGCTTGGTGAGCAGCTCGTCGGGGAACTCGATGTCGAAGGCGTCCTCGACGGCGAGCATCACGTTGACGCTCGCGTGGGAGGTCATGCCCGCCGCGTACAGGTCGTCGTCCTCGGCGAGCGTGCCCGCGGGGGCGGTGAGCTTGGCGTGCGTGTCGAGCACCCGGCGCACGGTGTCGACGGCGCTCACGCGGCGATCGCCGCTTCGTGCACCCCGACCATGGCGGCGGCCACGGCCATGGCCATGCCGCCGTCGTGGCTGAGCGTCAGCTCGATGGCCGTCACGCCCAGGTCGGCGGCGATCTCCGCCGCGCGCCCGTGAAGGACGACGGAGGGGGCGCCGTTCGGGTCGGCGCCCACCTCGATGTCGGTCCACGGCACTGCGACGTCCGCCGGCACCTTCAGGAGTTTGAGAACAGACTCCTTCGCGGCGTAGCGCGCGGCGAGGCGTTCGGGCGCCTCGTTGCACGCCGCGCGCTCGGCGGGGGTGAAGACCCGCGCGAGGTAGCGCTCGCCGAAGACGTCGATGCTCTCGACGACGTTGAAGACGGGGTGGATGTCGCAGCCGACGAGCACGCCGGGGCGCTCCATCGTCGTGCCAGCTCGGGTGCTGAACATGTCGGGTTCCTTCGGGGTTCGCCGTTCGGCGCGCGGGCGGGTGACCGCGTGCTGCTCCATCCGGGGGAAGACGGGGCTGGCGAGATTCGGGTAAGCGTGAGTGGGTGGCTCACTCAGATCAGGCTAGGGGGGGCCATCCGTGCCCCTCCATGGCGGGGCACCCGAAAGGGGGCATAGGTGTGGGGGTTAAGCCGCGGGTTAAGGCAGCACCGCCGCGCCATGTGCCAGAGTGGTGCCGTGCCCCGCCTGAGTGTCCTGATGCCCGCGCGCAACGCGCAGCGCACCATTGCCGAGGCACTTCGATCGACCCTTCGCGACATGCCCCGGGATGCCGAGCTCATCGTCCTCGACGATGCGAGTTCAGACGCCACCCTGGAGATCGCCTCGTCCACGGGCGATCCGCGCGTGCGGGTCGAGAGCAGCCCCGCCCAGCTCGGCGTCGCCCTCGCCGCGGAGCGGCTGCTCGGGGCGGCGAGCGGCGAGTACATCGCGCGCATGGACTCCGACGACGTGTGCCTGCCCGGCCGGTTCCGCGCGGAGCTCGCCGCGATCGAGCGCGGCCACGACCTCGTGTTCTCCACGTTCCAGGTGATCGGCGGCGGCCTCCGCCGGCCCGTTCCGCCGATCGGCTTCGGACGCGAGGCCGCCCGCCTCGCGCTGCTGCTCGACTGCCCGTACCCGCACTCCACCTCGCTCGGCCGCGCCACCGCCCTGCGCGCCGCCGGCGGGTACCGCGCGGGCGCGATCGCCGAGGACTTCGATCTCTGGCTGCGCGCCGCCGCGAACGGTGCGACGATGGTGCGGCTCGCGCGCCCGACCGTGCTGATCCGCAAGAGCCCGACCCAGGTGACTGCCGCGCTCGGCTGGCGCGAGAGCCTCGCGTACGATCCCGTGCTGGAGCGCTCGTACCAGGAGCTCGTGAACGTGGTCTGGGGCACGCGCGAGACGCCGTGGTTCCCCGACCTCGCGTTCACGCGCGACGGCCCGCTCTCCCCCGCCGGCCGGGCCGCGCTCGAGCCGTTCGTCGCCCGGTTCCTCGACTCCCTCTCCGGGCTCCGGCCGCTCGAGCGCTGGTACCTCGGGCGCCGAGCCCGGCAGGAGCTCGGCTGGCGCGCGCGCTGACCCGCGCCGCGGCATCCCGCCGCCCCGCCCGGCCCGCGGGCCCGGCCCCGCCCCCTCGCCCCGCCCCAGACCCTCGCCCTCGCCCAGCCCCTCGCCC
>NZ_JBXATB010000013.1:0-66265 GCF_058809925.1 Rhodoglobus sp. GW821-FHT12B09
CGCGCGAGGCGCGGCGCGGCGAGGCGAGGCGCGGCGCGCGCGAGGCGGGACGCGCGCGAGGCGGGACGCGCGGACGCGCGGACGCGCGGACGCCTAGACGAGCATCGACAGGGGGTGCTCGATGCGCTTGACGAATGCGGCGAGCCACTGCGCGGCGAGGGCGCCGTCGAGCACGCGGTGGTCTGCGGACAGGGTCACGGTCATGACCGTTCCGACCGCGAGCTGACCGTCATCGACGACCGGGACCTGGCGCGCGAGGCCGACCGCGAGGATCGCGGACTGCGGCGGGTTGATGATCGCCGAGAACTCGGTGACCCCGTACATGCCCAGGTTGGAGACGGCGAAACTGCCGCCCTCCAGCTCGTGCTGCTTGAGCCGACCGGCGCGGGAGCGCTCGGCGAGGTCCGCGACGTTCCGCGCGATCTCGGTGAGCGACTGCTTCTCCACCGAGCGCAGCACGGGTGTCACGAGCCCGCCCTCGATCGCGACCGCCACCGACATGTCGACGGTCGTGTAGCGGCGCACCGCGGTCTCGCCCCAGGTCGCGTTCGCCTCCGGGACATCCACGAACGCGGCGGCCGCGGCCTTGAGCACGAAGTCGTTGAGCGAGAGCTTCACGCTCGCGGTCTCGTTCGCCGCCTTGCGCAGCGCGACGAGCTCGTCGACCCGGCAGTCGGCGACGAGGTAGAAGTGCGGCACGGTCGACTTGCTCTCCGTCAGCCGCCGGGCGATCGCACGGCGCATGCCGGTGTGCGGGATGTCCGTGAAGCCGGCGCTCGGAGTCTCCACCGCCTCGACCCGCGGCGCGACTGGGGCGCGGTCGAGGTCGGCGCGGACGACGCGGCCGCCGGGCCCCGTTCCCGTCAGCGCCCCGAGATCGATCCCGCGCTCTTTCGCGAGCCGCCGAACCAGCGGGCTCACGAAACGGCGGCCGGTGGCGGATTCTGCGGCAGTAGCGGATGCTGCGGCGGGAGCGGCATCCAGTCGGGAGTTGTGGTCGTCGGGCGCGGCCGAGGCGGCCATAACTCCCGACTCAACGAGGGCGGGGGGCGCGGGCGCCGCCGCGGCGACAGCCGCGGGCGCCGCGGGCGCGTCCGGCAGGGCCTCCCCCTCGACGCCCACGATCGCGATCGGCTCGCCGACCTTCACCGAGACCCCCTCGGCGACGAGCAGCTTGAGCAGCGTCCCCTCGTTCTCGGCGGCGTACTCGACGGTGGCCTTCTCGGTCTCGACCTCGGCGAGCGGCACCCCCAGGGTGATCTGCTGCCCCTCGGCCACGAGCCAGGTCTGGATAGCGGCCTCCTCGCTGCCGGCCAGCACCTCGGGCATCCGGATGATCGTCGCCATCAGCGCTGCCCCAGTCCCGCGCGGATGCGCTCGAGCCCCGCGACGACTTCCTCGGTGCGGGCGATCGCCGCGCGCTCGAGCACCTTCGAGATGCTCGGGGACGCCTCGCTTCCCGTGACCCGCTCGACCGGCTGGTCGAGGTAGTCGAAGTACCTGCGCTGGATCTCGTCGGCCAGCCACGCGCCGTACGACGTTCCGCGCGCGCCCTGCTCGACGATCAGCACGCTGTTGGTCTTCCGGATGCTCGCGCCGATGGTCTCCCAGTCCAGTGATGCGCGGTCGAGCCAGCGGAGGTCGATGACCTCGGCGTCGAGGCCCGACTGCTCGACGGCCTCGAGGCAGTGGCGCACCATCGAGAGGTAGCTGATGACCGTGACGTCGTTGCCGGCGCGGCGCACGCCCGCCTTGCCGAACGGCAGCTGGTAGTCGAGGTCGCCGGCCGGGATCTCCTCGGGCTGGCCGTAGAGGTCGACGTGCTCGATCACGAGCACCGGGTCCTGGAGCGCGAGGGCCGTGTTCATGAGCCCGATGTAGTCGGCAGCCGTCGAGGGCGCGATGATGCGCCATCCCGGGCTGGTCGCGAAGATGCCCGCCGGGTCCATGAGGTGCTGGGAGCCGTAGCCGGAGCCCATCGCGACCTTCGTGCGCAGCACGAGCGGCACCGGGTTGACGCCGCCGAACATGTGGCGCGCCTTGCCGATCTGGTTGAAGACCTGGTCGGCGGCCACCCACATGAAGTCCGGGTACATGAACTCGACGACGGGGCGGAAGCGGCCGTCCAGAGCCATGCCGCCGCCGAGGCCCGCGAACGCGTTCTCGCTGATGGGGGTGCCGAGCACGCGGTCCGGGTACTCCTTCGAGAGGCCCTTCGTCGCGCCGTTGGTGCCGCCCGCGAGTCGGTGGACGTCCTCGCCCAGGATGACGATGCGCGAGTCCTCGTCCATGCGCCGGCCCATCACGGCGGCGACCGCATCGACGAACTTCATCGGCTCGGTGGACCCGGTGTAGTCCAGCGGGTCCAGGGTGCGGGCACCGTCCAGCTCGGAGAGGTCGCCGCGCAGACCCACGTCCACGAAGCTCGGGTCGGGCCACAGCTCGGCCCGGATGCGGCGCTTGCCCGCGGCATCCGGATCCGCCTCGGTGAGCTCGCCCGCGGCGAGCGCCATCGCGGCCTGGGCCTGCGAGCGCACGGAGTCGACGCCGGCCTGGTCGATGAGCCCGAGCTTGATCATCTCGGCGGCGACGCGCAGCAGCGGGTCGCGCTTGCGCCACGCGGCCTCCTCGTCCTTCGTGCGGTAGCCGAAGGCGCTGCCGGGGTAGGGGCCGTTCTGGTGGAAGAAGCGGTAGACCTCCGCCTCGATGACGGCGGGGCCACCTCCGGAGCGCATGACCTTCTCGGCCTCCTGCATGGCGAGGTGCACGGCGAGCGGGTCCATGCCGTCGACCCGCCAGGACGGGATCGCGAAGCCGAGGCCGCGCGCGGAGAGCCGCGGCTCCCCCGTCGACTCCTCGACCGTGGTCGACACGGCGTACAGGTTGTTCTCGATGAAGAAGGTGAACGGCAGCTTCCACGCGGAGGCGAGGTTCATCGTCTCGAGAACGGAGCCGATGTTGGTCGCGCCGTCGCCGAAGTAGCTGACCGTGATGTCGGAGGTGCCCGCGTGCTTCTGCGCCCACGCGTTGCCCGCACCGAGCGGCACACCGCCGCCGACGATCGCGTTGGTGCCGAGGGCGCCGGCCTCGAACCACTGCAGGTGCATCGAGCCGCCGCGGCCCGAACAGTACCCCTGGGCCAGCCCGAGGATCTCCGCGAGGGTGCGCTGCAGCACCGTCTGCACGGGCTCGGTGACGAGGGCGCCGAGATCGAGGGACCCGGATGTCACGTGGGTGAGCGCCTTCGCCAGGAACTGGTGGTGCCCCCGGTGCGATCCGTTGATCGCGTCGGTCGAGCGCATGCCCACGATGGAGCCGACCGCGCCGCCCTCCTGCCCGATGCTGGAGTGGGCCGGCCCGTGCACGAGGCCCTCGCCCGCGAGCTCGAGCACGGTCTCCTCGAAGGCGCGGATGAGGTGCAGCTCGCCGAGCATGGTGGCGAGGAGTTGCGGGTCTGCCGCCTTCCAGTCCGCTGCGGTGGTGGTCAGTTCGACCCAGGGCTGTGCCGGGTCGAGTGCGCGCGTCTTCGGCATCGGTCCCTCTCTCCATTGACGGGGGTGGTGTTCCCTGAGATTAGTCCCCGATTGGATACAATCGCAAGCGATTTGAGTGACAACAAGCGAAAATGCGGCATGATAGTCCCGTATTGGATGCAACATCGAGGAGGATGACATGGCGCTCCCGGGCCTGCGCGGCACCGACCACATCGGGTTCACGGTGCCAGACCTCGATGCGGCCCACGACTTCTTCGTGCGGGTGCTCGGCTGCGAGTACGTCTACTCCGTCGGGCCGTTCGCGCACGAGACCGGCGACTGGATGCTCGAGCACATGAACATCCACCCGCGCAGCGTCATGCGCAAGCTCAACTTCTACCGCTGCGGCAACGGCACCAACTTCGAGGTGTTCCAGTACGAGGCGGCGGACGGCCAGGCGCCGCAGCCGCGCAACAGCGACATCGGCGGGCACCACCTCGGCTTCTACGTCGACGACCTCGACGCCGCCGTCGCGTACCTGAAGAGCGAGGGCATCCGGATACTCGGGGAGCCCACCGCCAGCAGCGGAGCCAGCCTCGGGCAGCGGTGGGTGTACTTCCTGAGTCCGTGGGGAATGCAGTTCGAGCTCGTGAGCTTCCCCGACGGGAAGGCGTACGAGAAGGACGCACCGGTGCTGCTGTGGCATCCCGCGAAGTGAAAGACTGGGCACTGTGAGCAACGCGGCGATCACCGACCTCGTCGCGCACGGCAACTCCAGTGCGCGCATCGCCGAGCTGCTGCGCGCGGCGATCCTGCACGGCGAGTACCAGCCCGGCCAGCGCCTGCGGCAGGAGGACGTCGCCCAGCGCTTCGGGGCGAGCCGCGTGCCGGTGCGCGAGGCGTTCCGCACGCTCGAGGCCGACGGCCTCGTCACCCTCGTCGCGAACACCGGGGCGTGGGTCTCCCGCCTGAGCCTCACGGAGTGCGACGAGGTCTACCAGACCCGCGAGCGCGTGGAGCCGCTGCTGCTGCGCTACGCGCTGCCCCACATCGACGAGGCCCACGCCGACCGACTCGAGGAGCTCGCCGCGCAGATGCAGCGCACCGAGGGCGTCGAGGAGTTCCTGCGGCTCGACCGGGAGTTCCACCTCGGCTCGTACGAGGCCGCGGAGACGACCGTGCTGGGCGACCTGGTCCGCCGGCTCTGGAACACCACGCAGCACTACCGCCGCGCCTTCACCCTGCTGCTCGACGAGCACTCCACCCGCGTCGTGCACGACGAGCACCACATGCTCGTCGGGGCGATCCGGGCCGGCGACGCCGACGACGCCGAGCGCATCCTCGCGGGGCACATCCGCCGCACTCGACTGGGCCTGGCCCGGCATCCCGAAGTCTTCGACCAGAGTCCCTAACGAAAGGCACAACCATGGCGATCGCCACCATCAACCCGGCCACGGGACAGACCGAGAAGACCTTCGAGCCGCACGACGCGCAGGAGGTGGAGCGCCGCATCGCCCTCGCGGACGCCGCGACCAAGGCCATGCGCACCACGAGCTTCGAGGAGCGCGGGGCGTGGATGCGCGCCGCCGCCGATCTCCTCGAGGCCGAGGCCAACGAGGTCGCCGTGATCATGACCACCGAGATGGGCAAGCCGCTCGCGCAGGCGAAGGCCGAGGCGCTCAAGTGCGTCAAGGGGATGCGCTTCTACGCCGACCACGCCGAGGAGTTCCTCGCCGACGAGCCGCTGGCCGACCCGTCGAAGGTCAACGCCTCCGCGGCCTACGCCGTCTACCAGCCCCTCGGCGCGGTGCTCGCCGTCATGCCGTGGAACTACCCGCTGTGGCAGGTGGTGCGCTTCGCCGCCCCCGCCCTGATGGCCGGCAACTCTGGGCTCCTGAAGCACGCCTCCAACGTGCCCCAGTCGGCCCTGTACCTCGGCGACCTGTTCACCCGCGGCGGCTTCCCCGAGGGCGCGTTCTCGACGCTGCTCATCGGCTCGAAGGAGGTCGCGGCGGTGCTGCAGGACAGCCGCGTCAAGGCCGTCACCCTCACCGGCTCCGAGCCGGCCGGCCGCGAGGTCGCCGCGAACGCGGGCGGGCAGATCAAGAAGGCCGTGCTCGAGCTCGGCGGCTCCGACCCGTTCATCGTCATGCCCTCCGCCGACCTGGAGAAGGCGGTCGACGTGGCCGTCACCGCCAGGGTGCAGAACAACGGCCAGTCGTGCATCGCCGGCAAGCGCTTCATCGTGCACGCCGACGTGTACGACCAGTTCGCGGCCCTGTTCGCCGAGAAGCTCTCGGCGCTCGTCGTCGGCGACCCGATGGATGCCGTGACCCAGGTCGGCCCGCTGGCCACCGAGTCCGGCCGCGACGACCTGGCCGAGCTGGTCGACGACGCGGTCAAGCACGGCGCCACGATCCTCGCCGGCGGACACGCCCCCGACCGCCCGGGCTGGTTCTACGAGCCCACCCTGGTCGCCGACCTGCACGACGGCATGCGGCTCGTGCTCGAGGAGGCCTTCGGCCCCGTGGCATCCCTCTACCGCGTCACCTCGCGCGAGGAGGCCCGCGACATCGCCAACCAGACCACCTTCGGGCTCAGCTCCGCAGTCTGGACCACGGATGCCGACGACGAGGACTTCTTCATCAACTCGATCGACGCGGGCGCCGTGTTCATCAACGGCATGACGATCTCCTACCCCGAGCTCCCGTTCGGCGGTATCAAGGACTCCGGCTTCGGGCGCGAGCTCGCGGCGGCGGGCATCCGCGAGTTCTGCAACCTCAAGACGGTCTGGAAGGGCTGACGATGGCGACCCTCGGCTTCCTGGGCATGGGCAACATGGGCAGCGCGATGGCAGGCCGCCTGCTGGAGTCCGGCCACGAGCTGCGCGTGTGGAACCGCAACCCCGCCGCGTGCGACGAGCTGGTCGCGAAGGGCGCGGTGCGGGCGTCGTCCGCGCGGGAGGCGCTCGCGGAATCCGTGTCGTTCTCGATGTTCGCCAACGACGAGGCGGCCGAGGGCGTGCTCACCGCCGAGAACCTCGCCGGCGCGAGCGGGCGCCTGCACGTCAACATGGCCTCGATCAGCACGGCGGCTGCCGAGCGCCTCACGTCGGTGGTCGAGTCGGCGGGTGTGGGATATCTCGCCGCCCCCGTGCTCGGCCGCCCCGCGGTCGCGGCCGCCGGCAACCTCAACATCCTCGCCGCCGGGCCGGACGCCCACGTGGCGACCGCGGCCCCCTACCTCGACGCCCTGGGGGCGCGCACCTGGCGCTTCGGCGAGCAGCCGAGCCGCGCGAACGGTGTGAAGATCTCCGTGAACTTCACGATCCTCCACGCGCTGCAGGCGATGGCGGAGGGCATCACGCTCGTGGAGTCGCAGGGCCTCGAGGCTGGCGACTTCATCGAGCTGCTGTCGGGCACCCTGTTCCCGGGCGTCGTGTACTCGGGCTACGGCTCCATGATGGCGGAGCGCCGCTACACCCCGCCCGGCTTCTCGATGCCGCTCGGCCTCAAGGACCTCGGCCTCGCCGAGGACCTTGCCGCCGAGGGCGGCGTGACGCTGCCGAGCGCGCCCGTGCTCCGCGACCGCTTCGAGACGGCCCTCGCCGACCCCTCCCTCGCCGAGCTGGACTGGTCTGCGGTCGCGGAGGTCACGCGCGGAAAGGCCTAGCCTTCTGCCCTGCCCCGCCCTGCCCTGCCCAGCCGCGCCCCGCCCAGCCCTGCCCTGCCCAGCCCCGCCCCGCCCGGCCCAGCCCAGCCCCGCCCAGCCCTGCCCCGCCCTGCCCTGCCCTGCCCTGCCCAGCCCAGCCCAGCCCCGGCCCGCCCGCGCCACACCGCACCAGTTCGTCCTGGTTGCGGTGAATGCAGCGACCCCTGCCCTGCTCGCTGAGCGTTCACCGTGTGTAGGACATTTGTGCGCTCGCCCCGCGGCGCGAAGGAATCCGCGAGTTCCCCAGCGCGCGACGGCGGCCAGCGCGGGCCGCCGCGCGGCAGCCACCCCGCACCCGACGCGGCATCAGCTGGCTGCCCGACGAGCGCACAAATGTCCTACAAATGGTGAGCGCGCGAAGTGACGCGCGACCGGCGAGGTGGTGAGCTGGCTAGTGCGCGCTGTCGAGCGGCGGAGCTAGGCCTCGCCGCGGCCCCACGTGGTGTTCAGGTGCGACTGGGAGTCGCGGGCGTGGCCGAGCACTCCGCCGACGGAGTAGTAGCGCTGACCGGCGACGAGCAGCTCCTCGGCCGGGAACTTCGTGATGACCTCGCAGCCGGTGGCGGTCACGACGACCTCCTCCTCGATTCGCGCGGCACCCCAGCCGTCCTTCGACGGCCAGTAGGTCTCGAGGGCGAAGACCATGCCCTCCTTGAGTTCTTCTGGGTGCTCGAGGGAGACCAGGCGCGAGAAGATCGGCTTCTCCCAGATGGAGAGGCCGACGCCGTGGCCGTACTGCAGTGCGAACGCGGCCTCCTCGTCGGCGAAGCCGAACTCCTGCGCGGTCGGCCACACGGAGACGATGTCCGCGGTCGTGGCGCCGGGCTTCACGAGGGCGATCGCGCGGTCCATGTACTCCCGGGCGCGCGTGTAGGCGTCGTTCTGGGCGTTGGACGCCGAGCCGACCGCGAAGGTGCGGTAGTAGCAGGTGCGGTAGCCGTTGAAGCTGTGCAGGATGTCGAAGAACGCCGGGTCCCCGGGGCGGATGAGCCGGTCGGAGAAGACATGGGGATGCGGCGAGCACCGCTCCCCCGAGATGGCGTTCACGCCCTCCACGTACTCCGAGCCCAGGTCGTACAGAGTCTTCGCCACGAGCCCGACGGCCTCGTTCTCCCGGACGCCGGGGCGGAGGAACCGGTAGAGCTCCTCGTACGCGGCATCCACCATCGACGCCGCCTGGGTGAGCAGGCGGATCTCGTCGTGGGTCTTGATGCGGCGGGCCTCCATGAACACCTGCTGGCCGTCCACGACCTCGATACCGAGCTTCTGCAGCGCGAAGAGCACGGGCAGCTCGATCACGTCGACGCCGAGCGGCTGGTCGGCGACGCCGAACTTCTCCAGCTCGCGCTTGATCTTGGCGGCGACCTTGTCCGCGATCTCGGCGTCGGGAGTGAACGCGCCGCGCAGTGTGGAGATGCCGGCCCGTGCCCCGCCCTCGAGCCGGGGGCGAGTGGCCCCCTCGTGCGGCGCGCTGGGGTCGGCATCCATCTCCGCGGTCGTGCGATCGAGCCACGGGTTGTACAGCTGGTGGTGCTTGGCGGCAGAGCCGAAGTCCCACGAGATCGGATCGGTGTTGCGCGTCAGCAGGCTGAAGCGGATGAGCTTGTCCATCGCCCACGTGCCGATGTGGGTGGACGTCATGTACCGGATGTTGGAGAAGTCGAACGCGAGAAGGGCGCCCATGCTGGAGATCTCGAGCTCCGCCTTCAGGCGCGCGAGCCGCTCCGACCGGAGCCGGTCGAAGTCGACCCGTGCTTCCCAGTCAACCGCGTTCGTGCCCGTCGTTCCGGTGCTCTTCATCGAGTCCTCCTCGTCGCCGCCGTTCAGCGGTACAAAATGCAATGTTTAGCATAGATTAACACTGGTGCACACGCCAGAGCCCAGAAACCCACCATCGCATACGCAGTTGCGCAGCGAGAGGGGGCTTGCGCCGGATGGTATCCTCGCCGGATGACTGCAGATATCGGGGCGCGCCTCCGTGAAGCACGACTGCAGCAGGGCCTCAGCCTCCGCAGCGTGGCTCAGGCCCTCGGCGTCTCGGCATCGCTGATCTCGCAGGTGGAGACCGGCAAGACCCAGCCCTCGGTGTCGACGCTGTACGCGCTCGTCACCCACCTCGGTATCTCGATCGACGACGTGATGGGCACGCCGGCCCGCGCCGTGCCCGAAGGCCCCGAGGCCGTCGTGATGCCGTCGTACGCGGCGTCCCCTCCCGTGCAGCGCGCGGCGGACAACCCCGTGCTCGAGATGGAGAACGGGGTGCGCTGGGAGCGGCTGGCCGGCGAGAACGGCCCGGCGGACGGACTGCTCGTGAGCTACGACCCCGGGGCATCCAGCTCGATCGAGGGCAAGCTCATGCGGCACGCGGGCATTGAGTACGCCTACATCATCGAGGGAAAGCTCACCCTCCAGCTCGACTTCGACACCTACGTGCTCGAGCCCGGCGACTCGATGTACTTCGACTCGGTGCGCCCCCACCTCTACTCGAACAACGGCGACGTGGTCGCCCGCGGCGTGTGGTTCGTGTTCGGCCGCCGCCAGCAGAACCTCGCGATGCCGACCGCCCCCGGCACCGAGCAGCGCGGCGCGGGAGTGCCGCTCTCCTCCGCCGTGGACGTGCTCCGCGCGATGGACGACCTGTAGGGCGCTGCCCCCTCGCGAGCCGTCACATAGTGCTCTTCGGCGAGCTCTGAGGCGCACTTTTCGACGACTCGCGCCCCCGCGCCGTGCCCCGGCGCTCTGTGTCGCGCTCAAATGAAGCTTCTCTGGACACTGTTTCATTGCTAGTACACGGTGTGTATAGTCTCACTGAAAGAACCAGCCTGGGATCGAGGTCGATCCTTGGTCCGACAGCGGTTTCAAAGGAGAAATCACCATGAGGCAATCACGGTCGGCGACATTCCGCCGAACCCTCGCAATCGGGGCGGCGGCCGCAACGGCGCTCGCCCTCGCAGCATGCTCCACCCCCGCACCCGACGCCTCCGACGCCCCGTCGGACGAGCCGCTGCAGATCGCGTACATCTCGTTCGCGGTCGCCAACACCTACGACGAGCCCATGCTCGCCGAGGCCCAGAAGGTCGCCGACGCCAACAACGCCGTGCTGACCGTCCTCGACGGCAACCTGGACCCCAACCTCCAGGTCACCCTCATCCAGGACGCGATCACGTCCGGCCAGTACGACGGCATCATCACCCAGCCGATCTACGGCCCGGCCATCGTCGACGTCACCAAGCAGGCGATCGACGCGGGCATCACGGTCGTGAACATCGACCAGATCCTCGGTGACGACTTCACCACCGGCAAGACGCAGGTCGACGGCCTCGCCGCCAACGTGGTCTTCGTCCCGTCGGAGCTCGGCAAGAAGTTCGGCGAGCAGACGGTCGCCGCCTGCGCCTCGAAGAACCTCGACCCCTGCAACGTCGCGTACCTGCACGACGTGAAGGCCTCCGCGGTCGGCGTCGCTCTGTGGGACGGCTTCACCGCCGCCACCAAGGGCAGCCCGGTCACCGTGGTCGCCGAGGGCGAGACGTTCTACAACCCCGCCGCCGCGCAGACCGCGGTCACGGACATCCTCACCGCCAACCCGAACGTGGACCTGATCGCCACGTCTGACCAGGGCCTGCAGGGCGCTGTTCAGGCCATCGAGGCCGCGGGCAAGCAGACGAGCGACTTCCTGATGGTCGGCTACGGCGGCTCCGCGTGGGGCCAGGGCAAGGTTGCCGACGGCACCGTGTTCGCCGACGTCGTGCAGGCGCCGGCAACCACCGGCCGCCTCGGCATGCAGGCGCTCATCGACGCACTGCGCGACGGCAAGAACGCCGGCGACGTCGACCCGTTCGCGGACTTCCCGAACAACGGCGTCATGACGAAGGACACGGCAAGCCAGTTCACCGGCGAGTGGGCCGGCTGATCCAATGCCCCTTCTGGCATCCGCCGGCACCCCGCAGCTCCTCGTGGAGCTGCGGGGTGTCGGCAAGTCCTTCGGCGGCGTGCCCGTCCTCACCGACATCGACCTGCGGCTCGAGCCCGGCTCGGTGCACGCCCTGGTCGGCGAGAACGGTGCGGGCAAGTCGACGCTCAGCAAGATCATCGCCGGCATCTACTCGGCCGACTCGGGCGACCTGCTCGTCGACGGCGAGCAGCAGAACTTCGGCACTCCCCGCGAGGCACTCGACCGCGGCATCGCCGCCATCGCCCAGGAGCTCGCGCTCGTGCCCGCCCTCTCCGTAGCGGAGAACGTCTTCCTGGGGCGCGAGCCCCGCACCCTCGGCTGGATCGGCCGGCGCCAGCTCCGCAAGGAGTTCGTCGCCCTCGCCGAGCGCACCGGGTTCGCGCTCGACCCCGACGTGCCCGTCGGAACGCTGCGCACGGCGGACCAGCAGAAAGTCGAGATCCTCCGCGCCCTCGCGCGCGGGGCATCCCTCATCATCATGGACGAGCCCACCGCGGCCCTCTCGGGCCGGGACACCGAACTGCTGCACGGCGTGGTGCGCCAGCTCGCGGCATCCGGCCACACCGTCCTTCTCATCTCGCACTACCTCTCCGAGGTGCTCGAGCTCGCCGACACGATCACGATCCTGCGCGACGGCCGCCTGATCCGCACGGCGCCCGCCGCCGGTGAGACAGAAGCAACGCTGATCGAGGGGATGCTCGGCCGCACGCTCGGGTCGGTATTCCCCGAGAAGCCGCCGCTGCCGGAGGGCGAGGAGGTGCTCGTGGTCACCGACCTCGTCGCGCCGGGCGTCAACGGGGTCTCGCTCACCGTGCGCGCCGGAGAGATCGTCGGGCTCGCGGGCCTCGTCGGCGCCGGCCGCAGCGAGATCGCCCACGCGATCTACGGGTCGGTGCGCCGCTCCTCCGGGAGCGTGGAGGTGGACGGCGCGGACTGCGGCCAGTCCATCCCCGACGCGCTCGACAAGGGCATCTTCCTCATCCCGGAGTCGCGCAAGGAGCAGGGCCTCGTGCTCGGCCGTCCGATCCGCCAGAACGTCACACTGTCGAACCTCGCGCTCGTCACCAACGGCAACTGGGTGATGCCCGCCAAGGAGCGGCGCGCGTCGCACGAGATGCTCGAGCGCGTCACGGTGGCCGGCGACGACCGGCGGGACGTGTCCTCCCTCTCGGGCGGCAACCAGCAGAAGGTGCTGTTCGCGCGCGCCCTGCAGAAGTCGCGCAAGGTGCTGATCGCCGACGAGCCCACGCGCGGGGTGGACGTCGGCTCGCGCCGCGCGATCTACGACCTCATCGTCGACCAGGCAGCGCAGGGCATCGGCGTGCTCGTCATCTCCTCCGACGTGGAGGAGGTGCTCGGCCTCGCGCACCGGATCCTCGTGATCCGCGCGGGCCGGGTCGTGGCCGAGCTCACCGGAGCGGACATGACCGAGGAGAAAGTCCTGACCGCGGCATTCGCGGACCCGATCACGAGCGGAAGCATATGAGCAACGACACCCTGACCCAGCCCGCCCCGAGCCTGGCCCGGCGCATCCCGTGGCGCTCCCTCGCGATCGTCGTGCCCTTCCTCGCGGTGTTCATCGCGCTGTCGATCGGCAGCCCGGCGTTCCTCACGTTCCAGAACGTCGGCAACGTGCTCGACCGCCAGTCGGGCATTCTCATCGTCGCCGCCGCGAGCACGCTCGTGCTCATCGCGGGCGGCATCGACCTCTCCATCGGCGCGACCTACATGTTCACGGCGGTGATCTGCGGCACCCTCATCGTGAAGGTCGGGGGCGTCGCGGGCGCCGTGCTCGGCATCACGGTGGGCGTCCTCGCCGGGCTGCTGGTGGGCATCATCAACGGCATCATCAGCACCTACCTCAAGGTGAACCCCCTGATCGCGACGCTCGCCATGAGCTTCATCATCCTCGGCGCGACCAAGCTCGTCTCGCAGTTCGGCAAGCAGGGCGTCGGCCAGATCCGAGTGGATGTCCCGGAGTTCCGCTGGCTCGCCACCACCAAGCCCCTCGGCATCTCGCTGCCCACGTGGATCGCGCTCGTGGTGCTCGTGATCCTCGGCATCGTGCTGTGGAGGACGACCTTCGGCCGCTACGTGTACGCGGCTGGCGGCAACGCGGAGGCGGCGCGCCTCGCGGGCATCCGCGTCAACATCGTGCGCATCTCCACATTCGCCCTGGCCGGTCTCGCGTCGGGCCTCGCCGGCGTCATCGACCTCGCACGCACGCCGTCCGTACCGGAGAACGACGCGATCTCGACCACGCTCACCTTCACCGTGCTCGCGGGCATCGTCGTCGGCGGCACCTCGATCCTGGGCGGCGAGGGCGCGGTCTGGCGCACCGTGCTCGGAATCCTGTTCATCGCGATGCTCTACAACGGCTTCACGCTGCTGCGCATCGACCCGCTGTTCCAGGGCATCGCGCTCGGCGTGATCATCCTGATCGCGGTCGGGTTCGACGCCTGGTCGAAGTTCCGGCGGCGCTGACCATCGACTCTCCTCCTGACACCACCGGCTGGGCCGCGCGCGTAGCGGCCATGGCGGTCATCGCCGCCGTCGGGGTGTCGATCATCTACGTGCCGCAGCCGATCCAGACGCTCGCGGCTGAGGAGCTCGGCGTCCCGCTCGCGCAGTCCTCGAGCGCGACGGTGGCGGTGCAGGCCGGCTACGCGATCGGCGTCGTCTTCCTGGTGTCGCTCGGCGACCGGCTCATCCCCCGGCGGCAGGTGTCGGTACAGCTCGCGGTCACGGCGGCGGCGATCCTCGTCGCGGCGGTCGCGGGCAGCTTCGCCCTGTTCACGGTCATGATGTTCGTGGCGGGGGCGGCCGCGACCATCGGGCAGATCCTCGTCTCCGCCGCCCTGCGACTCGCGCCGCCGTCGGTCAGGGCCCGGACCGCGGCGATGCTCGTGGGGTCGTTCCTCATCGGGCTGTTCGGGGTCCGCACGCTGCTCGGGACCTTCGCGGAAGCCCTCGGGTGGCGGGCAGTACTCGTCGGCGCCGCGGTGCTCGTGCTGGCGTGCATCCCGCTCACCCTGCGGTTCGCCCCCGGCGCGCGACCGCCCGGCTCGGCGGGCTACCTCCGCATCCTCGCCTCGATACCCCGGATCGTCGCCGGCTCGCCCACCCTCCGCCTCCTGACGCTCACCCACGCCCTCGCGTTCTCGGCGTTCATCTCGGTGTGGTCGATGGTCACCCTCTACGGCGTGACCGAGCTCGGCCTCTCGGTGACGCAGACCGCCGCGATCGGCCTCGCGGGGCTGATCGGCGGTGCCGCGACGGTCGCCTCGGCACGGGTGCAACCCCGCATCGGCACGCGCCGCGCGCTGCCGCTCTCGCTCGCCGCGCTCATCCTCGGCACCGGCCTGATCGCGGTGCTCAGCCACAGCGTTCCCGCGGCGCTCGTGGGACTCTTCCTCGTCTCGTTCGGCATGAGCAGCTCGCAGGTCTCCAGCCAGGCCAACGCGCTGGCCTCCGTCGACCCCGCCGAGTCCGGCCGCGCCAACACCGTGTTCATGGCCACGACGTTCTTCGCCAGCTCCGGGGCCACCTTCGTCGCCGACCTCATCATGCGCTCGGCCGGCTACGCGGGCGTCGGGATGCTCGCGCTCCTGCTCGCGGCGGGATCACTCACGGTCGCCCTGGTGGCGTCCCGGCGGCGGGTTGAGTAGGCCGCCCGCGGCCGTATCGAAACCGCAGCCCGCGCACGAGGGACCAGTTATGACGGCCGCACCCGGAATCTCGGTAACAAGTGGTCCCTCGCGGCCGGCCGGGCGGGGGGCTGGCCGGGCGGCCGGCGGCCCGCCGGGGCGGCCCGCGGGGCGGGGTCGCGCGGAGGACCCGACCGGAAGCGCCCCGCGGCCCCGCCGAGAACTCAGGTGATGCGCCAGCCCCGGTCCACGAAGAGGTTGGTCGCCGACACTCCGCGGTTGTCGAGCAGGAACCGCGTCGCCCCGACCACGTCCTCCATGGTCGCGAGCTCGCCGCCGGGCGTGCGCGACTGGTACGCGTCGAGCACTTCCGCGGGCTTGGCCGCCCAGAACGGGCTGTTGCCGATGATGCCGGGGTGGATCGCGTTCACGCGGATGGGCGTGAGCTCGTGGGCGAGCGTGGTCACGAGACCCTCGACGCCGCCGTTGATCGTGGAGACGGTCGTGGAGCCCGGGTACGGGGCGTCCTTCGCCCGGCCGCCGAAGAGCACGATGCCGGTCTCGACGCTGGGCTCGAGCCGGTCGAGCAGCGCGTGCACGGTCTCGGTATAGCCGACGAGCTTGAGGGTGACGAGGCGCACGGCCCGGGCGATGTCGTAGTCGCGCACAGTGTTGGCGTCGCGCTCGATCGCGGCGAGCACCAGGCCGTTGATCGGACCGACGCTCGCGAGGCTCTCCTTGATGGACTCCGGCTCGGAGATGTCGACCGCGAGTCCCGTCGCTCCCTCACCGAGGGTCGCGGCGATCGCCTGCGTGTTGGCGAGGTCGCGGCCGGTGAGCACGACGTGCTCCCCGCGGGCGATCGCGTCCTTGGCGATCTCGAGCCCGATGCCGCTCGTTCCTCCGATGATGGCGATGGTGCGCGTCACTGCTGCTCCTCCAGTTTGTCGGTCAGGTAGTTCCAGTCCCGGGCGAACCGGTAGGCGTGGCGGGCCGGCATCTGGGGAGACTGGGTCTCGAGCCACCGCACAGGGGCCCCCGTCGCGGCGAAGGAGTGCACGCAGCCGACACCGGCCCACGCGATATCCCCGGCCCTCAGCCGGAAGGGCTGTCCGTCGAATGTCGCGTCGACCTCGCCGTCGGTGATCAGGTAGGCCTCTTCGAGCGGGTGGTCATGCGGGCCGGCGACGCCGTCGGGCTCGTACTGCACCATGAACATGGTCGCGAGCACCGAGCCGAGGTCGGAGTCGACCATCATCTTCAGCGAGATGCCGCTGTACACGAGCAGCGCGGTACGCATGCTGGCCGACTGCGCGAGGTTCTTCTGCGACTGGCGCGACGGGTCCATCTGCGCGGCGGTGATGGCGCCGAACGACCGGGTGCGCGGGTCGCGGGCATCCACCTTCACGGGCTCCCCCGCCGGGATCGACGGCACCAGGTACGTGTCGTACCCGTGGGCCGCGCGCGGCACCGGGCTGAACACGTCCGACCAGGCTGCGTCGGCATCCCCGATCGCGTGCCAGGAGTGCGGCACCCCGATGGGCACCACGCCGTAGTCGCCAGCGACGAGTTCTACAGTCGCTTCGGGCGTGACCAGGATGACCGTGCCCTCGAGCACGTGGAAGCTCTCCTCGAACGAGTGCACGTGGGTGGGCACAGAACCGCCGGGCGCGAGTCGCGAGATCCCGAAGCCGGTGTGGACCGCGCCGTCGTCCTCGGTGACCGCCGCCCAGCGCGTCAGCCCCACGGATCCGGGGGCCAAATCGCCGGGATCGGCGTACACCGCATCGCTAGCCGTACTGACGACAAATCGCGCACTCATGCTGTGGTCCTCCGCAGTTTCGCAGCGGTGTGAGCGTCGGACCGAACGTCCTCGTTCATTGCTGCTTAACGCAGGCTAGACGGATGCCGCGCCCTCCGTCAAGCTGACCGCGCCGCCATGGCCCGCCAACGAATGGCCCGCGAAAAGCAGTGGTGACGGGCATCCCGCGCCAAAGTCTATGCAAAATACTCAAAGTGCCACTGGACAGGATGTGCAGCATTGTTTAACCTGAGTGAAGTCCGCCGGCTCGGTCCGCGCGCGACAGACCGCAGTCATCAAGGAGGATGAGCGTCACAATGTCCGGTACCCCCACACCCAAGCCCGGCCAACCCATCGTGTTCCGGAACGGAATCGTTCTGACGATGGACGATTCCCACACGGTTCTGCCCAACGGCGACGTCCTGGTGGTCGACGGGAAGATCGCGGAGGTCGGCGTCGGCCTCTCCGTTCCCGACAACACCTTCGAGATCGACGCCAAGGGCGGCATCCTCATGCCCGGCATGGTGGACACCCACCGCCACATGTGGCAGACCGCGATGCGCGGCTACGGCGCCGACTGGACGCTCACGCAGTACTTCGTCTGGTACTACCTGCAGCACGGCATGAAGTTCCGCCCCGAGGACTACGCGGCCGGCAACCTGATCTCTGCGCTCGACGCCGTCGAGTCCGGTGTCACGACGAGCGTCGACTGGTCGCACGGCCTGCGCACGGTGGAGCACGGCGAGGCCGCGTTCGACGCGCTCGTGAACTCTCCCGGCCGCTTCGTCTTCGCCTACGGCAACATCCACCAGTCGCCGTGGGAGTGGACCGCCGACCCGGCCGTCCGAGCGCTGCTCGAGAAGTCGCGCGACGACTCGCGCATGTTCGGCACGCAGGTCGCCTTCGACGTGCCCAACCAGGACGAGAACTTCCCGGAGCTCGCCGCCTACCAGGCCGCGAAGGAGCTCGGGCTGCGCGTCACCACGCACTCCGGCGTCTGGGGCGCGACGAACGACTGGGGCATCAAGAACGCCTACGCCGCCGGCGTGATGGAGGAGGGCTTCACCTACGTGCACGCCGCCTCGCTCTCCGCCGACTCGTACCTGAAGATCGCGGCGACGGGCGGCAACGTCTCCCTCGCCACCGAGTCGGAGGACACCTGCGGCCAGGGCTACCCGCCCATCCACCAGCTGCGGAAGTACGGCATCCCGGCCTCGCTCTCCGTCGACACGAGCGTCTGGTTCAGCGCCGACCTGTTCTCCGCGATGCGGGCGACGGTCAACGCCGACCGCGCGCTCGAGCACTACCACGCGCACCTCCTGGAGCCGGCCGAGACGATCACCCACGTGAAGCTCCGCGCGGAGGACGTCGTGCACATGGCGACTCGCGGCGGCGCCCAGGCGATCGGCAAGGACGACCAGATCGGCTCGCTCGAGAAGGGCAAGCTCGCGGACGTCGTGCTGCTGAAGAACGACGACTCGCCGACGTGGGCGCCGCTCATCAACCCGTGGGGCCAGGTCGTGTACCAGGCCCAGCGCGGCGACGTGCACACGGTGCTCGTCGGCGGCGAGGTCGTGAAGTCCGAGGGCAAGGTCGTCGCGGGCGACTTGGCTGGCGTGAAGAAGAAGCTCGACGCGACCGTCAGCTACCTCGAGACCGAGGTGGGCGACGACTGGATCTCGGGGCAGCACCCCGAGATCCCCGAGTCCGAGGTTCTCTTCAACCCGTACCAGTACAAGAAGTAGCCGGACGGCCGGTTGAGTAGGGCGCTCTAGCGCCCGTATCGAAACCTGGTTTCGATACGGGCGCGGGCACCCTACTCAACCCGCCCCTACTTCTTCTTCGCCGCGGCCCGCAGCTTCGAGATCTCGTACAGCGTCACGCTCGCGGCGATACCGGCGTTGAGCGACTCGGTCGCCGCGCTGATCGGGATCGACACCACGGCGTCACAGTTCTCCGTCACGAGGCGCGAGAGGCCCTTGCCCTCGCTGCCGACCACGACGAGCACCGGCTCCTTCGCGAGCTGCAGGTCGGGCAGCATGGTGTCCCCGCCGCCGTCGAGCCCGAGCACGAACACGCCGCGCTCCTTGTAGGCCTTGATGGTCTGGGTGAGGTTGCCGGCCATCGCCACGGGCGTGCGGGCGGCAGCACCGGCCGAGGTCTTCCACGCCGACGCCGTGAGCCCCACGGACCGCCGCTGCGGCACGATCACCCCGTGCCCGCCGAACGCGGCGACCGACCGGATGATCGCGCCAAGGTTGCGCGGGTCGGTGATGCCGTCCAGCGCGACGAACAGGGGCACCTGGCCGCGCGACAGCACCTTGTCGAGCAGCTCCATCGGGTGCGCGTACTCGTACGGCGGCACCTTCAGCGCGACGCCCTGGTGCACGGAGTCGAAGCCCGCGAGGCGGTCGAGCTCGGGGCGCATGACTTCGAGAATCGGGATGCCGCGGCCGGTCGCGATCGACAGGATCTCCTTCACGCGGTCGTCGAACTCGATGCGCGCCGCCATGTAGAGCGTCGTCACCGGGATCTTCGCGCGGAGCGCCTCGAGCACCGAGTTGCGGCCGGTCACCATCTCCGACTCGTCAGCCGACTTCGGGCTGCGGTCGCGCTGCACCCTGGCGGGGCCGCTCGTCTCGGGCCTCTTGCCGGAGCGCTTGCCGCCGGCCGCCTCGAAGCGCTCGGCTGCGGCCTTGCGCTTCCCGGCGGGGTGGTACGGGCGGTCCTCAGCCTTGGGCGTGGGCTTCTTGCCCTCGAGGGCCTGGCGGCCCTGCCCGCCGGAGCCGACCTGCGGGCCTTTGCGAGACTTGCGGACGGCGCCCGCGCGGGGCTTGTTTCCTGGGCTTTTCATGAGTCGATGCTCCAATGGGATCCGGTCGGGCCGTCTTCGACGGCGATGCCCGCAGCGGCAAGTTCATCACGGATCCTGTCAGCCGCTGCGAAGTCTTTGGCCGCACGGGCGGCGTTGCGATCGGCGATGAGCGTCTCGACGAGCTGCCCGAGCGCGCGGTCGGCGGGCGCCGAGTCGGCCTTCCACTGCGGCGACAGCGGGTTGATCCCGAGCACCTCGCTCATGGCGAGGACTTCACCCCGGGCGGATGCCACGGCCTGGAGGTCCCCGTTGTCGAGCGCGGCGTTGCCGGCGCGCACGGTCTCGTGCAGCACCGCGAGCGCCTGCGGCACCCCGAGGTCGTCGTCCATCGCCGCGCCGAACGCCTCCGGGACGATCTCCACGCCGCTGCCCGCGAACTTCGTGCCGGCGAGGCGGCGGTCGGCGCGCGTGAGGAACACCTCGATGCGGTCGAGGGCGGCCTCCGCCTCGGCGAGCGAGCCGTCGTGGTAGTCGATGGTGGAGCGGTAGTGAGCGGCCCCGAGGAAGTAGCGCACGACGATCGGCCGCGCCTGCTCGAGGAACTCGGCCGCGAAGATCGAGTTGCCGAGCGACTTGGACATCTTCTGCCCGTTGATGTTCACGAGCCCGTTGTGCACCCAGTAGCTGGCGAACGGGTCGCCGGCGGCCGTGGACTGCGCGATCTCGTTCTCGTGGTGCGGGAAGCGCAGGTCGAGTCCTCCGCCGTGGATGTCGAAGGCGGCACCGAGGTACCGGCGCGACATGGCCGAGCACTCGATGTGCCAGCCCGGACGGCCCGGGCCCCAGGGCGACGGCCACGAGGCATCCGCCGGCTCATCGTCTTTGCGGCCCTTCCACAGGGCGAAGTCCTGCGGGGCCCGCTTGCCGCGCGGGTCGGCGTCGCCGGCGGCCTCCATGTTCTCGGGCTTCTGGCGCGTGAGCTCGCCGTAGCTCGGCCAGCTGGCCGTGTCGAAGTAGACGTCGCCCTCGGCGGCGTACGCGTGGCCGGAGTCGATGAGGCGCTCGATGATCTCGCGCATCTCCCCGATGGACGCCGTCGCCCGTGGCTCGTAGGTCGGCGGCAGGATGCCCAAGCGCGTGTAGCCCGCCGTGAACTCCAGCTCGTACCGGTAGGCGAGGGCCCACCACTTCTCGCCGTTCGCCGTCGTTCTCGACGCGTCGAGGATCTTGTCGTCGATGTCGGTGACGTTGCGCACCAGGGTGACGTCGTAGCCGCGATAGGTGAGCCAGCGCCGCCACAGGTCGTAGACGAGGGCCGATCGCAGGTGGCCGATGTGGGGGCTGGACTGCACGGTGGGTCCGCAGACGTACATGCCGACCTTGCCCTCAACCAGAGGAACGAAGTCAGCCTCGGCTTGCGCCTTGGAGTCGTAGAGCCGCACTGTCACCCCGCAAGTTTACGGGGAAGCCGCCCCACCCGGCCCCGAGCTCCAATTCCCACCCCGCCTCCGCCCTTCTGCCGCCTCCGCCGCCGCCCCTCCGCCGCCGTCTCTTGCCGCCTCCGCCCCTCGGCCGCCACCGGCCGCCACCGGCCGCCGCCGCCTCTTGCCGCCGCTGGCTCCGCCTCCCCCGCTACCCTCCTGCCATTGCCTCCCCACTCCCACTCCCACTCCCACTCCCACTCCCACTCCCACCTCCCCACTCCCACTCCCACCTCCCCGCTCCCGCTCCCACCTCCCCGCTCCCGCTTCGGCCTCCCCGCTCCCGCTTCTGCCCCTTCCACGCCCGCTCGGGCCCTGCCGTCGCTCCTACGTGCGACACGTTCACCGTTTGTAGGACGTTTCGATTTGTCCTACAAACGGTGAATGTTCGGCGGTGAGGTCCGCGGACCCGCACGATGCCGATCTCCCGTCACGACCGCCGCAAACAGCACGGCAGCAGAACGTTCACATAGTCGGCGAGGGCAGAGAGGTGGGGCCCGGCGGGAGGGGGAGAGGCAAGGGCAAGGACAAGCGCAACCGCAAGCGGCGCGGAGGGGCCCCGGAGCCGGAGCCGAAGCCCTTAGGCGCGCGTGATGAGCGCGGTCGCGACGACAGCTACCCCTTCGGCTCGGCCGGTGAAGCCGAGGCCGTCGCTGGTGGTGGCGGAGACGCTCACGGGCGCTCCGACGAGGGAGGAGAGGTGGCTCTCGAGCTCCGTGCGGCGCGCGCCGAGGCGGGGGTGCTTCGCCACGAGCTGGACGGCGACGTTGCCCACGGTCCAGCCGGCGCCCGACACGAGCGCGACCGTCTCGCCGATGAACACGTCGCCGTGCGCGCCGGCGAAGCGCGGGTCATCCGTGCCGAACCGGCCGCCGATGTCGCCCAGGCCCGCCGCCGAGAGCAGGGCGTCGCAGATCGCGTGGCACAGCGCGTCGCCGTCGGAGTGACCGGCCAGACCGACCTCGTCGGGCCAGTACAGGCCGCCCAGCCAGAGCGGCTCGGCCGGGTCGTACGCGTGGACGTCGATGCCGACCCCCGTGCGCATGGACGCCGTCACACCCAGCACGTTCTCGGCGCGCGCGAGATCCCACGGGGTCGTGATCTTGAAGGCGCGGGCCTCCCCCTCCACGGTCTCGACCGTGTGGCCGGCGGCCGCGAACAAGGCGGCGTCGTCCGTGAACTCCTGCGTGGCAGCGGCATAGGCCTCCACCAGTTGCGCGCGCGGGAACCCCTGCGGCGTCTGCACGTGCACGAGCGCGCTGCGGTCGACGGTCTCGAGCACGGTCGTCTCCGCGACCCGCTTGATCGTGTCGGCGACGGGCAGGCTCGGGATGACCCCGCTGCCGGATGCCACGACAGCCCGCACCACGCGGTCGAACAGCGCGCTCGGGGTGAGGGCGCGTGCCGCGTCGTGCACGAGCACTACTTCGACGGAGGGGTCGAGCGCCGCGAGCCCGTTCGCCACGGAGTCCTGGCGCGTGGCCCCGCCGACGACGACCGAGACGGCACCGGATGCAGCGCCCGCCGCCCGCGTCGCGATAGCCCGTGCCGCCGCCAGGTGCGACGCCGGCGCGACCACCACGACCTGCGCGGGCTCGACGGAGCCGAACACGCCCGCGAGGGCGCGCTCGAGCACGGGGACTCCGCGCACCTCAACGAACGCCTTGGGCTGCTCGGCGCCGAGGCGCGTGCCGCTGCCCGCGGCGACGACGATGATGCCGATCACAGAACGGCTAGGAAGCCAGAACCTCGTCGAGGACTGTGGAGGCCTTCTCCTCGTCAGTCTTCTCCGCGAGCGCGAGCTCGGAGATCAGGATCTGGCGGGCCTTCGCGAGCATGCGCTTCTCGCCGGCGGAGAGGCCGCGGTCCTGGTCGCGGCGCCACAGGTCGCGGACGACCTCCGACACCTTGATGACATCGCCGGACGCGAGCTTCTCGAGGTTGGCCTTGTAACGGCGGCTCCAGTTGGTGGGCTCCTCCGTGAAGGGAGCGCGCAGCACCTCGAAGACCTTGTCCAGGCCCTCCTTGCCGATCACGTCGCGGACGCCGACGAGGTCGACGTTCTCCGCGGGAACTTCAATCGTCAGATCGCCCTGAGTGACGCGCAGTTTCAGGTAGAGCTTCTCCTCGCCCTTGACGATCCTGGTCTTCACCTCGGAGATGGTTGCAGCGCCGTGGTGGGGGTATACGACAGTCTCGCCGACCTCAAACAACATGAATGGGGGTCCTTTCGAAGACACCTAGTTTATCACAGGCACTTCAAGGTTAGGGTTGCCTTACTTTGTGCCCCCACCCGGTTGAGCAGCGCGCTCTGGCGCGCGTATCGAAACCAGCATTTCGATACGCCCGCGGGCGGCCTCCTCAACCCACGGGGGCCGGTAAGCTGAACCCCGTGATAGCTCGCTCAGCCGCCGCCCGAGCCGCGGCATCCGTTGTCCTCGCCGGCGCCCTGCTCGTAGGGACCACCGGCTGCACCTTCGTCTCGCAGCAGGCGACGCTCATCGAGTACGACCCGAGCGACGGCATCGGCACCCAGGTCGGCGACGTCGCGGTGCGCAACGCCCTCGCCCTCATCAATGAGGACGGCCACGCGGTCAGCCTGATGGTCACCTTCGTGAACACGGGCTCGAAGATCGCCAACCTGAGCATCCAGTACCAGTCCGGCGGCGAGAAGACCACGACCACCAAGTCGGTGCGCGCCGGTGATGTCGCCAGCTACGGCACGACTCCGGATGAGACGCAGATCATCATCCTGAACCCCGGTGTGAAGGCGGGCGGGCTGTACCCGGTCTACTTCCAGTACGGCGACAACGAGGGCAAAGAGCTGCTCCTGCCGGTGATGAACGCGGACAGCCACCCCGAGTACAAGGACCTGCTGCCGCCCGAGATCGAGCGCTAGGCAGGTTGAGTAGGGCGCTCCAGCGCCCGTATCGAAACCGGCAGCCCAGCTGGTTGAGTAGGGCGCTCTAGCGCCCGTATCGAAACCGGTTGCTCGACTTCGAGGTGTCGATACGGCCCTCGAGGGCCTACCCAACCCACGCTCACGCCTCGAAGCGGTACCCCAGCCCCCGCACGGTCACGAGCATGACCGGCTCCGACGGCTCCTTCTCGATCTTCGAGCGGATGCGCTTGATGTGCACGTCGAGCGTCTTGGTGTCGCCGAAGTAGTCGACGCCCCACACCCGGTCGATCAGCTGCCCGCGCGTGAGCACGCGGCCCGCGTTGCGCAGAAGCAGCTCAAGCAGCTCGAACTCCTTGAGCGGCATCGGCACGGTCACTCCGTCGACGCTCACCGAGTGTCGCTCGACGTCCATCCGCACGGAGCCCGCCTCGAGCACGGCCTCGTCGTCGTCCTCGGTCTCGACCCGGCGCCGCAGCACTGCCCGGATGCGCGCCAACAGTTCGCGGGTCGAGTACGGCTTCGTGACGTAGTCGTCCGCGCCGAGCTCGAGGCCCACGACGATGTCCACCTCGCTGTCCTTGGCCGTGAGCATGATGATCGGCACGCTCGAGCGGGTCCGCAGCTCGCGGCACACCTCGGTGCCGGGCAGCCCGGGGAGCATCAGGTCGAGCAGCACGAGATCGGCGCCGGCGCGGTCGAACTCGGCGAGCGCCGCGGGCCCGTCGGCGGCGATCGCGGTCTCGTACCCCTCGCGCCCCAGGAGGAACGCGAGCGGGTCGCTCAGCGAGGGCTCGTCTTCGACGATGAGGATGCGGGTCATTGCTGTGCTCCCAAGGATGCGGCTGCCGCGTGCGATGCCTCTGGCAGCCTGATGGTGAATGTCGATCCGTGCCCCGGCTGCGACCAGACGCGAACGTCCCCGCCGTGGTTCTGGATCGCGTGCTTGACGATGCTGAGCCCGAGACCGGAGCCCCCGGTGTTCCTGCTGCGGGCCGGATCCGTGCGGAAGAAGCGCTCGAACACCCGGTCCTGGTCTTCATCCGGGATGCCGACGCCCTGGTCGGTCACCGCGATCTCGATCACGCCGTCCCGGTTGCTGACGCCGATCCCGACGCGAGTGCTCTTCGGCGAGTACTGAATGGCGTTGGACACGAGGTTGTGCAGGGCGACCGCGAGCAGCGTCTCGTCGCCGTAGACCTCGGCGCCGGCATCCCCGCCGCTCACCAGCTGCACCTTGTGGGCCTCGGCGAGCACGCGGTTCTGGTCGATCGCCACCGCCACCACCTGGTCGATGTCGACGAGCTCGGCCTTGGCGAGGGCATCCGTCGCCTGCAGTCGTGAGAGTTCGATGATCTCCTGCGTGATGCGCGCCAGCCGCTCGGACTCCTTCGTCAGGCGCTTCGCGAACCGCTTGACCTGCTCGGGCTCGTCGCTCGCGCTGACGAGCGCCTCGGCGAGCAGGCCGACCGCGCCGATCGGGGTCTTGAGCTCGTGGCTGATGTTCGCCACGAAGTCGCGCCGCACCTCGTCGAGGCGGAACGACTCGGTGCGGTCCTCGGCGAGCAGCAGGATGTACCGCGCGCCCAGCCGGGCGATGCGCACCCCGAGGTAGATGGTCGCCTCGCCGAACGGCCCGCGCGAGAGGTGCAGCTCCTCGCTGACCGGGTCGCCATTGCGACGGACCTGGTCGACGAGCTTGGTGAGCTCGGGATGCACGAGCGCGCCGTTCCACACGAGACCGAGGCTGAGCGCCCCGGGCGACGCCTTGACGACGTTGTTCGACGGGTCGATCACGACGCCAGCCGATTCCAGGGCGTCGAGCACCTGGTCGACGCCGTCCGGGACCGCGGTGCTGACGACATCCACCGCCCGCTGGCCCCGCCGCGCTGCCACCAGGACGATCGCGAACACGCCCGCCCCGACGACAATGCCGAAGGCAAGGGCGGCCGGTACCAGCCACGCGGAGTCCATGGGGACTAGATTAGTTTCAATCTGCCGGGTGGGCCCGTCGGCGTTGCCCCACTGCCGCTCCACTTCAGGCGATGTTCATACCGTCGGCACCCCGCGTTAACCTAGCGCGGGCAGTCTGGCGGTGAACCGTGTGGGTTTCACTATGCCCACAACGAAGGGACCGTAAGCGTGCGCGAAGTATTCCAGCAGGAACTGCGAGAGGTGCAGGACCGCCTCGTCGAGATCTCGACCCTCGTGGCCGAGTCGATCGAGAACGCGACGCGAGCCTTCAACGAGTCCAACGTCTCGCTCGCCGAGACCGTGATCGCGGACGACGAGAAGATCGACACCGCCGCGGCCGAGCTCGACGAGCTCGCCATCAACATCCTGGCCCGCCAGCAGCCGGTCGCCCGCGACCTCCGCATCGTCGTCTCGGCGCTGCGGATCTCCGCGTCGCTCGAGCGCATGGGCGACATGGCCGAGCACATCGCGCAGCTCGCGCGGTACCGCTTCCCCGACAAGGTCGTCCCGAAGTCGCTGCGCGGCACGTTCGCCTCGCTCGGCGAGCTCGACGTCGCGATCGCGCGCAAGCTCGTCGAACTCCTCAAGACGGAGGACGTCAAGCTCGCCGAGGAGATCCGCAACGACGACGACAAGATCGACGCGCTGCACCTCTCGGTGTTCGACAAGGTGCTCGGCGAGACCTGGAAGGGCGCGGCGGTCGACACCGTCGACGCCACCCTCGCCTCGCGCTACCACGAGCGCTTCGCGGACCACGCGGTCTCCATCGCCAAGAAGGTCCAGTACTTGGCGACCGGCGACTGGGTCACCCCCTCGTCGAACTAGCCGGTTGAGTAGGCCGCCCGCGGCCGTATCGAAACCTCCCTCCCGTGACGCGGGCGCGCGCTCGCGCGCAGCTTCGCGCCCCCTCGACCTCCCCCGCCCCCGCGCCCTTCTCGGCGCCCCCTCCCTTCTCCGCGCCCTCGCCCTCCCCCGGGCACCCTCGCCCTCCCCCGCGCCCATGCGGACCTTTCGACACGATGCGGATGCCCCGGCGACCGCATCGTGTCAAAACCTCCGCATGGGCGGCGAGTCCTGACGCGCGCGCCCGCGCCGGGGCGGCGTTAACGCGATCGTTACCCGCACGGAGGGCCAAGGGCGCTAGGCTCGCTACTCCGTGCCACTCAGGCACGTCCCGTTGACCTGGAGGTGATCGCAGTGGCTCTCAACAACTACCGCGAAGCGCACACGCACGAGAGCAGCATCCAGCTGCCCGATGCGTTCCTCACGCGCGCCCTCCAGCACCTCGTGTAGTCGCGGACACTTTCTGTCCCGTGCCCTCGAGGCCCGGGACATCTCACTTTCGACACTGCAGGGTCGGAGATCCCGGGCGCATCCCGAATCCGACCTAACAGAATCGAAAGGACCATGAAGACAATCAACGCCCGGCTCAAGAGCTGGGCATCCATCCTCGACGCAAACGCGGAGGCGCAGGCGCTCACCACGTCGGCAATGCCGTTCGTGTTCCCGCACGTCGCGCTCATGCCGGACGCCCACCTGGGCCTCGGCGCGACCGTCGGCTCCGTCATCCCGACTCTGCGGGCTGTCATGCCCGCGGCCGTCGGTGTCGACATCGGCTGCGGCATGATCGCAGTCAAGACGCAGTTCGCCGCGTCGGAATTGCCGGCCGACCGGCGGGAGCTCCGGGAGCAAATCGAGCGAGCCATCCCGACGTCTGCCGGCGCTTACAACAGGAAGGTGGTGGCGACGGCGGAGCCCAGGATCGCCGAGCTCAAGGCGCTCGCCGACCAGCGGGGCTTCGACCCGAAGAGCTACGCCGGCAACTGGGAGCTGCAGCTCGGCACCCTCGGCTCGGGCAACCACTTCATCGAGGTCAGCCTCGACGAGACGGATGCCGTGTGGCTGTTCCTCCACTCCGGTTCCCGGGGCGTCGGCAACAAGATCGCCCAGCACCACATCAAGGTCGCCAAGGCGCTGATGGAGAAGTGGTGGATCACGCTGCCCGACCCCGACCTCGCCTACCTCGTCGAGGGAACGCCCGAGTTTGGGCGGTACATCGACGAGCTCACCTGGGCACAGCGGTTCGCCCTCCTCAATCGGGAGGAGATGATGGACCGGGTCGCGCGGCAGGTCTCCGAGTGGATAGGGACGCCGGTGGTTGAGTCCGAGCGGATCAACTGCCACCACAACTTCACCCAGAAGGAGAATCACTTCGGCAAGGACGTCTGGCTCTCGCGGAAGGGAGCGATCTCGGCCCGGGAGGGCGAGGCCGGCCTCATCCCGGGCTCGATGGGCACTGCGTCGTACGTGGTGGAGGGGCTCGGCAACCCGGTCGCGCTCCACTCTTCGCCGCACGGCGCGGGCCGGGAGTACTCCCGGTCCGCGGCGCGGAAGGCCTTCACGGTCGACGACCTGCGGACAGCGATGGCCGGGATCGAGTACCGGGACACCGACGCGTTCATCGACGAGATCCCGGCGGCGTACAAGCCGATCGACCAGGTCATGGATGACGCCTCCGACCTGGTGCGGATCAGGCACACGCTCCGGCAGGTCGTGAACGTGAAGGGCGACTAATCGGGGAGGCCCGGCGCTTCGGCGTCTGGCCTCTTCCCAGGACCACTCGTCCTCCCCACGGGATGACAGTGACTCTGGCTCCCCTCAAGCTGCAGCTGAGACGTTGTGCGGGCAACCGGGCGCCTTACTGTGACGCATGATCATCGAGAGTGGCTTTGACCTATACGAGCTGATGTTCGGCCCATTCCCGAACGACGATTGGCAGGTCGTCATCGCCTGCCTCGATAGCGAGATGCGGGTGATTCGGCTCAAAGCGATCGCCGCGCGGTATGCAGGGTCGCTAGATGCGCATCGCGATGACATCCTGGCCGCCATCGACGAATCAATCAGCTACTTCGCGATCGGCCATCGCGTACCGGACAACGGCCCACATGAAGACTTCTATCGCAAGTACGACCTGGACTCCGCCGTCATCAAGGAGCTCGAGCAGCGCGGCCTGACATTTCTTGGACATCAGGTCCATGACTCCGAGTACTGGGGATCTAGCGGGCCGGTGTACCACTTCGAAAGCTACCCCGGCAGCGAGACGATGCCGAGAAACCTAGTCATTCCGCCCCCTCATCCCTTTCTGAACTGCGAGTGCCTTGTGTGCGGTCCCAGGAACGCGGCGCGGGAGGAGGCGTGGCGAAAGCACTCGACGCCCGCCCCCTAGGACTTCGCACAATTAATGTATTACGATAAACGCGTCAGAGTCCATGTCGCGGCTCTCAAGCACGGCGTGAGCGAGCACGACGTGATGAGCGCCGCGATTGCGTATCTGGTCAGCGTGACGATCGAGGACAACCAGCCGGGTCGAGAACTTCGACTCGGATTCGACACCGCCGGGCGATTGTTGGAAACAATCGTCCTCCAACTAGACGACGGGAGCGACCTCATCATCCACGCAATGAAGGCCCGTTCAAGTTATCTGTATCTGGTTCCCGACGGGTGGCTCCGATGACCGAGTCCATGGGCGGAATACCGATAGACGACAAGCAGATTCTCGCCTGGGCTGACGAAGCCGAGGCCGGCTACGACGTACCTGCCCTCAAACGCCGAGGTCGACCCCGCATGGGAACGGCCGCGGCCCAGGTCACGACGTTGCGCCTCGAGCCCGAGCTCGACGCCGCGCTCGATGAGCGTGCTCGCCGCGATCACCGCACCCGCAGCGACGTTATTCGCGACGCCCTTCGCGCCTGGCTGGCAAGTGCCTAGGACACCAGCCGGATGAAGCGGCTCAGGTCGGCGACGCCCTCCGCCGTGAACGGCAGGAAGTCGACCAGCTCGGGTGAGTACAGCAGGTACGCCGCCCACTGCGCCCGGCTGATGGCCACGTTGAGGCGGTTGCCCGACAGCAGGAAGTCGAGGCCGCGGGGAACGTCGACCGGGCTCGACGCCGCGAGCGACACGATCGAGATCACGGCTTCCTGCCCCTGGAACTTGTCCACGGTCCCGACCCGCACGCCGGCGTAGTCGGCCAGAGCGAGGCGGATGCACTCCACCTGCGCGTTGTAGGGGGTGACCACGATGATGTCGTCCTGCGTGAGCGGCGTGCCGTTCCACTCGCGGCCGAGGTGCGCGCGCACGAGCTCGACCACGGCACGAGCCTCCTCGACCGAGTGGGTGGCGTTGCCGTGGTGCTCCACGGGGAGGGGGTGGAGCCCGGGGGCGACGCCCACGAGCATCCGGGCGTCCGCGCTTGGCGCTGAACGGAGGGCGCCGTCGTAGGCGAGCGCGGAGACGGGGGCCGTGATCGCGGAGTGCATGCGCCAGCTCTCGGCGAGGAAGTAGCCGTACTCGGGCGGCAGCACCGCGTGGCCGTCGGCGATGAAGCCGAGCGCGGACTGGTCGACCGGCGCCGGGTGGGTGCCCTGGCTCACCTGGGGCAGCTGCTGCGGGTCGCCGAGCAGGAGAAGGTTGCGCGCGCTCACGCTCACGGCGGCGGTCGCGGCGAGCGAGAACTGGCCGGCCTCGTCGATGACGAGCAGGTCGAACTGGAGGCGGCCGACGCGCTTGGTGTTGGTCATGTCCCAGGCGGTGCCGCCCATGACGTAGCCGGTGTGCTTGCGCTGCGCGAACAGCTGGTGCGTGTCCTTCGGCAGCTCGAAGAACGGCTCGTCGGCGTAGCTGCCGCCAGTCGGCGGAGCCTTAGCCACCCGCGTCGGGTCGAGCCCGGCCTTCACGACCGCGCGCAGCACGTTCTCGACAACCTTGTGCGACTGCGCGACGACGCCGATGCGCCAGCCGTGGTCGCGCACGAGCTCGGTGATCACGCCGGCCGCGAGAGTGGTCTTGCCGGTTCCGGGCGGCCCCTGCACGGCGAGGTACGAGTCATCGAGGTCGAGGATGCTCGCGACAACGGCTGCTCTGACGTCGCCGTCGACGGGGCTGAGCACGCCCGACTTGGTGCGGCTCGGGATGCGGCGGAGGATGTCCCCGATGGAGGAGCGCGGCCACGGCTCCTCGCACAGGCGGGCGCCCACCGTCTCGATCGCCTGCTGCAGGGACACGGCGCGGGGTGGTGGTCCGGGGACTATGGCGAGGGGCATCCCGGGCCATGGCTCTTGGCCGCCCGGGCAGCGCTCGGTGACGTAGACGATGTCGGGGTCGCTCTCGTCGGCGTAGACGCTGGAGGCGTTGACGGGCAGGCGCAGTCCGCCGCCGATGCGCGGGTCGCGGTAGGGGCCGGGCGGGTCGTAGAGCGTGAAGGCCTCGCCGGCGGAGGTGGCGCTGCCGGGGGCCCACTCGCCGCGGAGCCGTACCGTGCGGTAGCTCGCCGACGTCTTGGTGAACCACTCGGTGACGACCTCGCCGCTCGTGACGAGGAACACCCCGCGGGCATCCTGCCACTCCTCCACCGGGTACTCGAGGCGGGCGAAGTGCTCCCACCAGAAGCTCTTGTTCTCGCGGCGGTGGTAGTCGACCGCCGCGGACGCGAGCTCGAAGGCCCCTGACCCGTCTTCACGAGCCAGAAGCTGCCCGGCCAGCAGGCTTGGCTCGAACGGCAGCCGCTCCTCCACAGGCTCGTCGTACATGCCGGGCTGCACACCCTTGGTCGCGGCCTGCTGCAGCAGCCACTCGTGCAGCCGCAGTGTGGAGACGCAGTCGTACCGGTTGTAGTCGGCGATCGTCTCGAGCAGGCGCTCCTGCTCGCTCGGCTCGCTGCGCATCGCCAGGTCGTACTGCTCGATGGATGCCGCGGCGTTCGCGACCTCGCTCTCCCGCAGCTCCTCCCCCATGTACAGCGGCTCGAGTTTCTTGATCGAGTACGAGCGGCCGCCCACCCGTACGGTCTTCTTCACCAGCGGATACAGGTCGACGAGCACGTTGTCCCGCAGCAGGTCGTCGACGATGTGCTCGCCGACGCCGTGCCGCGCGGAGATGGTCAGGAGGTGCGTGCGCTCGTAGGAGGCGTAGTGGTAGATGTGCATGTTCGGGTACTGCGTTCTTCTGACCTGCACCCACGCCAGGAACTCCTCGAGGGCTTTTCGCTCGGCGTCGAAGTCGTGCGCCCAGAACGCGGTGAACGTCTCGTCGCGGTCGACGAGCCCCCAGAGGTAGTCGAGGCCCCAGACGTGCCCTTCCCTGTACAGCGGGTCGCCCTCGAAGTCGAAGAAGATGTCGCCGAGGTCGGGCTCGGGCAGGTGGCCGATGAGCTCGGGCGCGAACATGACGAACGGCGGGATCGGCCCTGTCGCCTGCAGCTGCAGCGCGGCCTGCTGCCGGAGTCCCGCCGGCGCATCCTCCGCCACCGCCAGCTGGTCGATCGTGACGATGCCCGCGTCGATCAGCTTCGCCCGCTGCGCCAGCCGCATCCCGGCGACAAGAAGCAGGTCTCGGGATGCCTCCACCTCCGGCTCACAGAACTCGCACCGCCCGTCGACGGAGTACCGGTGGTCGCCCCACTCGGCTGCCTTCTCGGCGGTTGCCCTCTCGTGCACGATCTGGTGCAGCCGCGCCTTGCGCTTCCGGTACACCGGGAGGATGTCGTTGACGTCCTGCGGCACCACCTCGTCGGTTCCGAGGATCAGCTCGACGGTCTCATCCGCCGGCACGTTCAGTCTCGTGAGTTGGTCGTAGTAGGCGGCGAGCTGCAGCAGCGCCGTCACCTTCACGGACCGCGCCAGCTTCGTATCCTGCACCCGATACCGCCCGTCGGGCTGCCGCACGATGAAGTCGGCGAACCCGATCATCGGGGCCTTCGGGTCGGACTCGTCGAAGAACGTGGCCTGGAACACGACCTCTGCGTTGTTCCGGAACGCCTCCTCGGTCTGCCTCGCCGCTTCCCTCAAAGCATCGCGCCGGATGCTCGGCCGCTCGATCTCGACAACACTCGTGTTCGCCCGGTAGTACTCGAGCCACCGGTTCTCGTGCTCGTCTCCGAGTTCGGCCGCCCTGGCCTCGAGCGGATCCCGCGGCACCCGCTCGATCTCGATCAGCCCGAGTTTGGCGTCGAGCTGCCGTGCGAAGGCGAACTCGCAGTGCGCGGCGGTGGTGAGGTCGCTCGGGCTCGTGACGACCGTGCCATCGAGCAGGAACATGGGGTCAGGTTAGCGGGAGCGTGCGTCATAGTTCCGCGTGGCCGCAGCCAATACACACGGTCGACTATCGTCACCTCTCCGGACCGCATCATCGACGCAGCGACGGTGTCGGCGAGCGAGGGATACAAATGCGGGTTCGTGGAGGCGGTGCGGGAGCCGGTGCCCCGGGGTGGCGCTATCGAACGCCCCATGCGCAACGCACTGCGGTGAGACCATTCGGATGTCCCCGGGCGTTGCGTGATCCACAAAGGTGGTCGTCTGTTGGGCCCCGGTGGTCTCTGCTAGCCTGGGCATCATCCCGACCTCGGATTGGTTGTCAAGAGCGTGAAGAGTCTCCCTGTCATCGATGTTTTCGCGGGGCCCGGGGGCCTCAATGAAGGTTTCAGCAGGGCGGGAAAGTCTTTAGGGGTCAAGTTTGAGACCGCCTTGTCGATCGAGATGGATCCCGTGGCGTGCCGTACCCTCCGGCTACGGTCCGTGCGACGTCTTTTGGAAGGCCAACCACAACTCGATAGGTACTACGACTACGTCACCGGAAGAATCACGGATGACGAGTTCAGGGCCGTTCCTGGAGTGAGCGCGGCGTTTGAGGTCGCCAATAGAGAAGTACTGCAGCTTGAGATGGGACCAGAGACTCGTCTCGTTTCACAAAGTGCAATTCGACTGGCTTTAGGCGATCGAATCGAGGATGACTGGGTTTTAATTGGAGGACCCCCCTGTCAGGCGTATTCGCTTGCTGGCAGGTCGCGCCGCGCCAACGACGAACTCTTCTCCGAGGACAAGAAGCACTTCCTCTACCGCGAGTACCTCGCAATCCTTCAAGATTTTGCTCCAGCGGTGTTCGTGATGGAGAACGTGAAGGGCCTACTTTCGTCAACTCATTCCGACAGTCCAATGTTTGAGACCATCATGAGAGACCTAAGTAATCCGAGATTAGGGCTCGAGTACGAAATCCTTTCTTTGGCCGTCAAGAGTGATGCGCCACTAAAGCCCAACGATTTCGTGCTTCGTGCGGAGAAATACGGAGTTCCCCAACGCCGCCATCGAGTCATTTTGGTGGGTGTGCGGAAGGACGTCTACGAGCGCGGATTCGTGCTCCCCACGATTGCAGAGGGTGCGAAAGTAACCGTGGGCGACGCGATCGGAGACTTGCCCCCAATCCGATCCGGAATTAGCCCAGCGACATTGGACTCTTTTGAGGCGTGGGACGGCGTCCGAACAACGGCGGCGGATCGGGCCGGCTATCTAGCCGTCTCCGGACAACCATCGAAGGGCAGTCGCTTCACGCCGCGCCTGCAGGAGGGTGCCTTGGCCGGAGAGTACCGGGAGTGGGTAAGCGCGCCAGCGCTGGGAGGGGTACTTCAGCACGAGGGGCGGTCGCACATGGTTGCGGATCTCGAACGCTACTTCCACATCGCGACGTGGGCCCAGAGGCACCGGGTGTCCCCGAAGTTGCGAGATCTTCCTTCTGATCTCCTCCCCCTCCATAAAAACGCAACTTCGGATCGGAACCCATTCGCGGATCGCTTTCGAGTCCAGATCGACTCGGAGCCTTCGACGACGGTCGTATCGCACATCGCGAAGGACGGCCACTACTACATCCATCCGGATCCGAGTCAGATGCGTAGCCTTACGGTTCGTGAAGCGGCGCGATTGCAATCCTTCCCCGACGACTACTACTTCGAAGGGAATCGCACACAGCAATACCATCAAGTGGGAAACGCCGTTCCGCCCCTCTTGGCCTGGAAGATCGGAAATGCGATTGCACACGCATTTAGCCGCATGAGCTAACGAACGGCAGGCTATAGCGCGTCGCGGATCTTCCGGATGAGATCAACCAGTTCCTGATCGCCGAGTGCGTCAACAGCGATGTGACTTCGGCGAGCCCGGATTTGCACTACCAAGTTTCGGACGAGGTCACTCCTAGTTACCCCCATCCCGATCAAGTCGGTCTCCAGGACGACTTGGTAGAAGCTACGGGCGAGCCTTTCGTTCCCCGACACCGTCGGCCGCTCCATCACTTGAACGAAGTCGTCCTCTCCGAAGGGCGACGCTCCTAGAGGCACGATCGATAGATCCGGCCCAAACGTCCAAGCGCGCCACCAGAGACGCTGAAGAGTATTTCGTGCGCCCCCAAGATATCTCTCCTCTGCCGCACTAGGAAAACGCCAAAATGGGATCTCAGGCAATAGCACCAATGACATGAACGACCACACCTCAGGTGCGGACGCGTCACCCGTGACAATGTCCATCGTGTCGAGTAGCAGTGTGGCGCATGCGCGGTCGAAGGCTGCCTGATCTTTGGCTGACAGACGATTCGGAAAGCCGAACTCGCGCGCTAGGCCGCGAACGAGCTTCTGAATCTCCTCAAGGTGCTGAGCGGTGGCCGGTCGCCCGCCCACCGGTGCAGGAGAAGCACTCGTGTGACTCGTAGCGCCCTCAACTCCCAATTCTTCCAATTCGAGCTCGTGGAACGACGTCAGCAGTTGACGGGCAGCGCTAGAGGGCAGCCGGGGAAACAACAACTTGCCCGCGTACTCGCTCGCCATCATTTGAACGCCTTCACAAACTGCTGAATATCGAGTTCTACCCGCTCCGGATGGTCCCGGCTCCAACCCTGCAAGGAGGCAGTCGAAGCAGTGGGCCAGATACGAGCTACAAGAAGACGCAGCACGTCTCCCAGCGCAACAGCTTCATGGTCGATCGGTCGGGCCAACACCTCCGCGGAACGAAGGGCTATGAACACCAATTGCCGGGTGACGTCCAACTCAAGGATGCGCGCCATCTTTAGGGCGTCTTCTTTGGTCGGGTCCGCGAGCATCGCTGCGACCGCGGTTGACGCGGAATTGAGAGTCAAGCGGACTGATGCCGCGAACAGCGAATCCATGTCGCTCTGGTCGATAGCGAGAACCCAAGGAGCGTCCTTTTGCCGGGGCCTAGTTTTCGCAAAGTCCTCGGTGTCCGTTGGGAACAGGCCCCCTTGCCCCTCGAGCATCGTGTCGTGGCGGACGGACCATAGGACGGAACCCTGCTCCGTTGCACCGCCGGGCGCAAGGGGTATCGGCGAAGCGCCCACGACCATGGTCTCGATCGTAAGTCGACCACCTAGCCAGTCGCCATTTAGGACCACATCCAACACCAACTCGTAGTGGTCAAGGTCCGGCACGTCCATTTTGAGTACGCACCGCTCTACCTTGGTGCTCGAGGATTTTGCTACCACGATCACTTGCAACTGACTCGTTTGGTGGAGTCGCGCGTGACTGCGAAGGCTTTCAATATTGATGGCTAGCCCGGCAACGATCCTGAGCTCGGCCTGGTAATCCCAAGCCTCGATGAGACGTGGAAGAGGTCCACCCAAATCACCGGCGAAGCTCCAACCGGAGTGGGCGACAGTATCGATCGGCGGCAGGAAAAATGGTGGGACCGAATACCTCATGGCGTTTCGACCTCGAGGACCTGGAAGTCAAAGGCCAAAGAAAGGTCGGTTGTGCGGGACGCGATGATTCGAACAGAAGTCGGGTCGCCCCCTAAGATTCGCAAACGCGCGTCCCTGCCAGTGAGTTCGGACCTGACACCGTCGATCTCTGCGGAACGTAGCGCAAGGCCTGGGTCCGCAGCGAAGTCCACTCCCCCGCCCGCAAGTGCGATTCCGACGGACACCCCGAGATCAGTTGTTACTTCCCGCGGACTTGGCGTCACCCTGAGCACGATTTCCGTCAGCGCCAAGGTACCGTCGCCCACGGGTCCCGAGCTAACAATCTCTACCCGCGCTTGTCGCTTCGAAGCACCTCCGCCTCGAGGGCGTTCGGCAGGCATTGCCGCAGTGCCAACCACACCGGCGACTAGATGTGCGAGCTTGTGAGCAACCACCGAAGTCGACGACACTGGCGCCTCCGGAGCGACGGATCGGGTACCCCAACGATCTTCCAGCACTCTTCGAATGTTCTGGAGGGTCATCTTCACGACCGATTTGTTCGTCCTATCGGGAATCAGGTCGGGGCGCCATGAATCATGGGTAGGCGGTTCGGCCATTGCAAAAACGTCATCGAGAGCGTCCTCCGACCTAAAAACACCCGTCCACTCAAAGCTTGCCTCCGGCGAGGCAGGGCCTTCAAGATACTCAACGACCAAATTGGGCGATCTCAGGAGTGCCACATGGTGCGCCGGCCCATCGATCATCGCCGCCGAGCGAGGGCTTTGGCTGTCCTCCGGAAAGTGTCCATCGTCGACCAGCGCCCGACCGCGCACCGCGAGCGGGACTGTCGCTAGTACTCCAGATAAGACCTTGGGTCGTTCAAGAACGATGCGACGCACCTGGAATCCCGGCGGACGATCGTCATCCGCCCGCTCAGCCGCCATTTCTTGGAACGCCTGAACGAAACCACCCAATGGTGGCCGCGATTCGGGGGTCGGCACTGGTATCCACTTCGAGTTCCAACGGACTGCGACTGACATCTCTGCCGGTTCTTCCCCGCGCGACACAAGCTTCGGCCACAAGTTCCAAAGCGCGGCCTCAGCGATGAATCGCATTCCCTGCTCGGCAGTTCGATCACCAAAGTCGGGTTGGACGATCATCAAGGTTGTGCCGGTTTCGTTTCCCTCGAACTTCGGCATACCTAAGGCGGCGGCCGCGAAATCTGCCTCGTCGTCGACCAAAGGTGTCGGTGCACCGTCGACCTCTCGCCCCCACCAGTGCCTGCCCGTGTGAAGTACATTGTTTTCTTTGAACTCGCCGCCAATCGCGCACGCCATAAGACGAGTCTGCAAGCGACCCTCGTGTTTCGCGCGAGAGTACACGACCACTGTATTTACCGAGGACACCACGTACGCGATCGTCTTTCCAAATCCGTAAGTACCGCCAGTGTGGCCCTGGGTATTCGCCTTACCCACGTTGAGCACGAAGTCGACCCAGTCGTAGACGTCGTCATCGCTGACGTCACTCGCAGAGACCGGCCCACCAAGTCCCCGTGTTCCGCGATCGGTGATGAAAAGCGCGGTGCCACTGTCAGGCAACCGATCCAACGCTGTGCCCTCGGCGAGCTCACGCTTAGTCAACAAAACATCAACCAGGAACGCTCGTTCATCAGGGTCGAGACCACGACCATGGATTACGAACTTGACGGATCTGGACCTTGGCTTCTTCGCATCCCAACTATTCTGCGCGGTCTCTCTCACCAGAACTGTCAACGGATCAAGTTGGGGGCGGCCCAGCAATTTGTAGAACCCTGCGGCGCCGATCGTCCCGCTCGGCGGGTACCGCTCGGGAATCCAGTCGACGTGGATCACTGTTCAGCCAAATCTACAAACACTGCCTCAAGTCTGCTGTTGGGCAAGGGCTCCGGATAGGGGCCAGTGAGATCCGCGACGTAGGAGAGCTGCAGAGTACCGGGTGGCAGCATGCCGCCTTCAAAACTACCGGGCACGATTCTTGGGAACGAGGGCTGGAGCGGGTCGAAGCACAAGATCTCCGACGGAGAGTATCGAGTCTCATAACTTTGGGCTTGGTGCCAGTCGAATCCTGCCTGTCGGAGCCGCTCCTCGAACAGCACCAAATCGTCGACCTTCGTCTCAATGTCTCGCACGAGATCGACGAGGCTCTCGCCACTATCACTCTCCTCGAACCGATAAACAAGCAGATACAGGGCCTCACCGGCGCTAACATCGAGCTGCTCCACCCCGTGGATCGTGACCCTCAATCCTTCTCGCGATAACGTGGACTTCACTTCAACATGACAGGCCTTGGTTCGGAGGTCGTGGATGGCCTTGGAAGGCCCCTCCCAACTCAAGATGGAACCACCGGCGGCGAGCACGCTACGGACCGCAAAGAGTTCCCCAAGCAGACCGATCTCTTCGGGTTTCTTTAGCCGCGGACCCGCAACTTCGGAGAAGAGCGCTCGCCAGCGGCCAAATGCGATTCGCATGTCTCGACCGGGTTTCCCGCTCGCGATGACCGAGTCAACAAGTTCACTAGAGAACTGCGAGAAGACGTCGTCGAGTCGGCGATCGGTACATACCGTGCTCGCATAGCGCCCCTCAGGGAGGTGCACGGCCCGCAACTGAAGCGGCTTTCCCTGTCCCGCGTCACCGAATTGCTCGGCGGCGAGTAGAGGCACCAAGACGTGTCGGTTACCGAGTACATCTATACCTGCCAGCACTTCGCGGCCGTCTGCCAGGGTTAGTGCGGGTGCCACGGTGAGCGATCTGCCGTCCGGGATGGGTGCCTCAGCGAGCACTGCCCAAATTGAGGGGAGATCGAATTCAGCCATCGAGGCTCACGTCATCGCGCGACCCTTCGGAATCTTGGTACGGCTCTTCGTTCTCGCTGTCGTCCAAGCTGTCGCCGCCCTCAAGATCCACTTGTATTCTGCTGCCATCTTCGGAATCGGGCGCCGCTTTCGGAAAGACAATCGCTATACCGATGAGCACATCTGCCGCGTCCAAGGGACTGCGTCCAGGGACTCCGTCCTTTGGGGCCGAGTCCGCCGCGATCGGATAGACGAGCAACAACGGCCTCCCGAGTGAATTCCGTGCAAGCTGAATCGTGTGATCGTCATCCTCCGTCGTTAGCGTGCCACTAAGGTCCGCTAAACGGTCCTGCCGAGACATGAGCGTCCCGATGTTCGCCGTCACAGCGTCCGATGATGCCTTAAGTTTTGAACGAGAGATTGGGTTGACCGAAATACCTAGATCGAGAGGATTGCCCGTCCGGAGCGAGTTCACAGCTACATTCCAAGTGGTGAGCGCGCCATGATCGAGTTGGTCGCGGACGTAAGCAGCCACCAAGCCGCCAGCCATGTCAGAAGAATCATGGAAGGAGAAGGCGTCCAAGAAGTCCAAGATCTGTGACGAGTCGATGCTCGTGAACAGCCTGTACGAGTCGCTGGCACTCGCGTCCGCATCAGTTCGTATCGCGCCGATTAGTCTCTTGGTGGCAGCCAAGTTTGCGGCGATCTTCGTGACGTCGCGGTAGTTGAAGTAAGTAGTTTGAGGACGGTGCTCTGAAAACGATGAAGTAGCCCGCACCGCGAAGTGCATCTTATTGGCCGCGGTGACGGACATCCTCGGGTGAAGAAGGATTCGTACTGCGAGTTCTCTCGGCGTTGCTACCCCACCGCGGTAGCGATCTATCTCCTTTCGAATGTCGCGTTCGACTACCGACAGGAATCTGAAGTCGTTGGCGAGGGACTGGGTGGTCCATACGCGAGGAAGGTCTTCATATCGAGGTCGATAGCCGAACCAGCGCCCCATCTGTAGAACGCTGTCATACGACCCCGCCCCTCGCAGAAAATATGAACTCACCAGGCCGTAGAGCGTGAGACCACGAGAGAGGGTGTTCCCGCCAATGGCAATCACAGTCGCTGGGTCATCGGCGTACAGGAGCCTTTCCGACGACTGACTGTTGTCTGCGACTACTTTCAGGTCAGTGAGAACCGGACCGATAATGTCGACAAGACCTGCGAACGGGATGGGGTCATGGCCATAGAGGCCGGGTGGCTCCGCAATTTGCTCGAAGTCCCACTGTTCCTTCCACTTCATTCGATCTCCGTCTGCCCACGCGCGTCGCAGTACGACGACGTGCTCTTGAATGGCCGGCACCATCGACAGGTGGTGTGCAACCCTAGATGAAGTGTGGATAAGCATGCTCGAGTGCTTGGTAGCCCCTGTTCGATAGCGTCGGGCTGCGGTGGCAAGCACGAACCAGCGGATTGCATCGCCAAGTCCCTCCGGAACCTGAGCCTCAAAGGCACTTCCGCGCGAGGGCTTGAATAGCTTTTCTTCATCGTCGTTCACGATGCGAATGACGTCATGATCAACCGGAGCTTCTGGATCTTCGCGGTCAAGACCAAATAGTTCCTCCGCGCCAAAATAGCCGTCAGGCTTTGGCAACGAGTAGATGAAGCTCCGAGGGTAAATATCCGTCGCGTCCTTAGGATTCGCGAGGACATTGGCGAAGGGTGTGGCTGTGTACCCCACATAGGCGACCCGCGGCAACGCGAGCAGCCCAACGATCTCCTCGTTCACTCTTGTACGGTCCAATTCCGGATCTTTGTGAGCGTTCGGACTGGCCTGGTCGGCTTCGTCGTCAATGATGAGGACGGGACAATGCTCAAGCCCGTTCTGAAGGTGGGCTTGCTCAAGCCATTTTCGAAGACGAGCCAATCGCGAAACGTTCTTCTTGACTACCGCAATGAGCTTCAACTCTGTACCAGCCACAAGCGGGAGGGCCTTCACTGGGTTCCCGAAATCACTCCACTCGTCCGTAAGAGCAATCCAGTCCGCAGGATTCAGAGTGGTCAGCTGCTCGTCCAAGCGCAACTGTGTTTGGCGGCGGAGCGCATTGTGAACACCAGAAAGAACGATGAACATTCGATATCCGGCGTCAGCCGCCTTCGCAATGGTCGCCGTGAAATTGGCAGTCTTGCCAGACTGCACATATCCCACGACCAATCCACGAGTCTTGATCGTTGCAGCCAACGGATTGCCTAGAAGTCCGACGATCGACTCTGATGCGTCATCTATGGATGGCACGGCATGCACCCAACCCGGGTCGGACTGAAGGAAGGACTTCAGCGCTGGCCAGTACTTGTCACCCTCTTGAGGGCCGAGGTACCAAGATCCGCCATCATCTTCCGGGTCAACCACTGCACCTCGGACGAGCACGCTGCGCCTCTGTTCCAGCACCTCGTTGCGGAATTCCAAAACTCGATCAACCATGAGGTCATCGTCGACCATGACTCGCAATTCATGTACCGCCTGGTCAAGAGTCACACCGCGATTCAGGACCTGCGTCAGGTTCTTGAGCGTCAGTTCTTCGCGAGGTGTCAGAGTCATCATGCTCCAGTCGTTCTTTGCGCGGCCCCAGGGTCAAACATAGGGGAAACTCACGTCCAACCCACGTGCCAATGTCCTAGGCGCCGAGGCGATTGCAGTGAACGGTCGCAATCCTGCAGCAAGGCCTTGAACTGGACTCGCGCAGAGCTTGCGATAGTTGTACACGCACTTGATGAGAACGGCCGGACGTGGATTCGAGCGACCCGCGTGAAGCGCAGAAGATCTCTCAACCTTGCTGCGAACGGGGCTCTTATCAACCAAGCGTCCTGGGTCACCCCGTTAGTGTTGAAAACAATTGTCGAGGAGAAACGGCAATAGCCATACTCCGGTGCAAATGACCGGACGTGCGTGCTATTTTTTCGCGCCCTGCGCCGCCACCGCCGCCGCGCCGGCGGCTGCAGCCTCGGGGTCGAGGTACTTCGCCGGACCGGTCGGCTTGAACTCGTCATCGAGCTCGTACACCAGCGGGATCCCCGTGGGGATGTTTAGCTCCGCGATGTCCTCGTCCGAGATGCCGTCCAGGTGCTTCACCAGCGCGCGCAGGGAGTTGCCGTGGGCCGTGACCAGCACCGTCTGGCCTGAGGCGAGGGACGGGATGATGTCCGACTCCCAGTAGGGGAGCATCCGGTCGATCACGATCTTGAGGGACTCGGTGCGGGGGATTTCGCCGTCGATGCCGATGTAGCGTTCGTCGTGCACTTGCGAGTACTCGGCGTCGTCGTCGAGAGGGGGCGGGGGAACGTCGAAGCTGCGCCGCCACTCCATGAACTTCTCAGCGCCGTACTTCTCGAGGGTCTCGGCCTTGTCCAGCCCCTGCAGCGAACCGTAGTGGCGCTCGTTGAGGCGCCACGACCGCTTGACCGGGAGCCACGCGCGGTCGGCGACATCCAGAGCAATGTTCGCCGTCTGGATCGCGCGGGTCAGAACGCTCGTGTAGAGGATGTCGGGCTTGAGTCCCGAGGCGGCGATGAGCTCACCCGCGCGCTTGGCCTCGGCGATGCCCTGCTCGCTGAGTCGCACGTCGACCCATCCTGTGAAGAGGTTCTTCTGGTTCCAGTCGGAGTTGCCGTGGCGGAGCAGGATGAGCGTGTGGGTCATGGGTCCAGCGTACCGATCCGCGGCTAGGGCGCGAGGCTGCCTTTGGCTCGAGGCGCCTTGGTATCCGACGATGGGCGCGGCGGACTAATTTGAAGCATGACTAGTCCCACGACCCTCAGCAATGGCGCAGCCGCATGGCTTGCCCTTGCCGTAGATGGTGTCCGTGAACATGGCGGCAATGACGGTTATTCGGATGAGCCGACTACCCGATACTCTTGGGATACGACGGTGCCCAATCACTCGAAAGTGGCCGTCGGCGATGCCATCGTCCTCTGGGACAAAAGAGCTCTTCTAGGCGCATCCATCATCGAGTCGATAAACCTCGTGGACACCACCAAGCTCCTGCACAAATGTCCCAACTGCGGCCGCGCCAAAATCAAGGGGCGCTCGAACAAGACACCCACTTTCCGGTGCTACGCATGTTCGACGGAGTTCGTCAGTCCCCAATCCATCACGATGGAAGTGGTGACATATTCAACGTTCCACCAATCGGGATGGGTGGACCTCAGCGGGACGCTCGATGGGACACAGATGAGGAACCTCTGCGTTTCCCCAAAGTCGCAGCTAAGTATCCGGCCACTACGTTGGACGGAGTTTCGGATCGCAGTTGAGAGCCTCGACCTCGGGGATGCTTTCACCAACTTTGACGCGACGGCGGATCGAATTGTTGGAGGTCACATTGTGGCGACCGTAAGGTTGCGCATTGGTCAGGCTTCATTCAGAAAGCAACTCCTGAAGGAGCAGGGCTCGAACTGCGCATTCACCGGGCCTAGCCCGGAATCGGCGCTAGAGGCGGCGCACCTGTACAGCTATGCGAACGAGGGAAAGCACCATCAGTCGGGCGGACTCCTGCTTCGCCGTGACATCCACCGCCTCTTCGATGTAGGTGGCCTCGCGGTTAATCCATCGACCGTGACGATCGACGTTAGACCTGACCTCGTGGAATACCCCTTGTATGCGTCGCTACAAGGGAGACCGGTCGCGGCGCAACTGACAGCGAAGCACAAGGACTGGCTATCCCTCCACTGGATCCAACATCGCCTCTAGAGGTTCGCGCGCCGACTCTTGACGAGTTCGGCGATCGAGTCGGCGATCCCGTCAGGGTCTTCGTGCTCCCAGAAGCGGGCCACAGCCCACCCAGCGTCTTCGAGCCGTTGCGTGTTCTCAAGGTCTCGGGCGATGTTCCTCTCGATCTTTGGCCACCAGTAGTGGGCGTTCGTCTTTGGTTGGATGTAGTGAAGGGGGCAACCGTGCCAGAAGCATCCGTCGATGAAGATCGCGATTCGCTGGCGAGTGAAGACGATGTCGGCGCGGCGGCGCTTGTCGAGCGGTGCGAAGTCGACGCGGTATCGGAGACCTCGAGCGTGGAGCGCTCGGCGGACGCGCAGCTCGATCTGCGTGTCCCGCCGCTTGTTGGCCAGCATCGACTTCCGGACTGCTGGGCTGCTTGCCCATGACTCCATCTGTTCGAGGCTACGCCTCTACGAGGCGCCCTCGGGCAGTACTGCTCGCAGGTACTCGCGAAGCTCCGGATCGCATGCGTAGACATAAGTCCCGCGGATGCCACGCGTGAGAAGCACGCCGTAGATGTTGGTTATGAACTGCAGCAGGTCGGCGTCACTGTAGGTGATGCCGAGTACCGGATTGTTCTCCTTGCCCTTCTTGTCGGCGTAGGAATCACGGTCGACGTACATCTGGCGCTTGTCCGGGTCGTACCGCAGCTCGGGGCCGATGATCACGCCAACATAGTTCAGGTCGTAGCCTTGGACCGTGTGAATCGATCCCACTTCACTCAATGAGCCCGGCGCATTGATCCAGTCTCGGTCGGTACTGTTCCAGCGGAGCTGAAGACCGTCTAGTTCGATATCGAATGCATTGATGTCTTTCTTGCTCTTCCACTCCCACGCATAACCGGCCACGAGACGGGCAAGGCCGAACTCCTCGTCCCTGGCCTTGATGACGTCCTGCAGAGCGCCTAGGTCGTCAAACAGCTGGATGTCGTAGTCAGCGAGGACGGGTCGGCGGGGAGCTGTGGTCTGATCCGCCCGCAGGACCTCACGTATGTAGCGGACATAGTCGAAGCCTGCTTTGACCCGCATCTGAGTCGTCAGCGGAAAGAATCGCCCGTTCGTACGCGCGGTGGCGACCAATGCCTCGAGCGTACGGCGCGGAAGATCCGCCGGACGCACACTCTGAGCCGCATCAACGAGGAAGATCTGGTGCTTGCTTCGGGCAATGATCCAGTTCAGCTGAGTTTTGGTCTTGTCGTCGGCGCCGAAGAGCGCGTGGTTGATCTCGGCGAAGTTCTTGTTCTGCACACCGGACGGCTGGTTCGCGCGGTGGTTGAGGCGGTGGGTTTCGTCGACAATCAACAGGTCGTAGTCACCGCTCCCCTTCCCCACCTCGAACGGGGAGAGAACCATCGCCTCGTTCAAACCAGGGGTCTTCTTGAAGACTCGCTTGATCGACTGGCGCAGGGACTGCTGGGGGATGACGAGTCCGATCCGGAAGCCTTCGAGCAGCTCTCGGTACCCCTCGGTGAAGAACTCCGAGAATATGGAGTCGCTGTCGACGACCTCGTCCGGTGAAGAGGCGGCGATGTCGATGAGCAGCTTCGCCATGAAAATGCCCACCACTGTCTTGCCGGTTCCCGGGTCTCCCTGGATGGCGATCGTGCTTGACGTTCCGGTCTGTAGATCCGTGAAGAGACCATTGAGAATCTCCTCGACGGCGATCGCCTGATCCTGGTTGAGCGCCTTGAACGGCGAGAGTTTGAAGAGATCGCTGTTCTCGATCTGGGAGATGCCGCGGCTGAACAACCCCTCGTTTCTGAGCTGCTCGAACACCTGGTCGAACGTCTCCTGGTAGAGCGAACGACTGTAGTAGTCGGCATCCGTGATTCCCTCATTGCGATTGAGCACGCGGAACTTACCGTCCCCCGCGAGGAGCCGGATGAGGTAAGACTCAAGGTCGAGACAGGCAGACTTGTTGAAGGTCTCATCCACCACTACCCGGATCGTCCTGAGGTGCTTCTTCGCGGGCGTGCCGAGATGCTGCAGCAGACGGGCGCCCCCATTGACGGACTCCCCCACATAGATGTCGCTCAACCCTGAGCGCACTGGTTGTGAGTCGTCCAAGAGGTAGACGACCGGCCAGTTCGTGTGTCGCGGCGACCGCTCAGACCATTGCTTTACAGAAGGGGCATTGAAACTGAGGTGCTCTATATCAAAGGGAGTCATACCGGTCGCTCTTGCCTCGAGCCTTCTCGACGGGATACTTCTCGCGCGTGATGGCGAGTTTCTCGAGCACGATCTCATCCGGGTCGAGACCCATTCGATCAGCAAGGAGAAGACAGTACGTCAGCACGTCGGCGAGTTCATCGCGCACTCGTTCGGGAGCCGCATCCGGGGACCATTGGAAGCACTCGAGCAGTTCGCTCGCTTCGATCGCGATGCTCTTGGCCAGGTTCTCCGGGACATGGAACTGTGCCCAGTCCCGCTCCGCGACGAAGGCTCGGAGTTGTTGGAGGGTGGAGTCGGTGTCCATGGCGCTCAGGCTACTGCCTCATGCGTGTCTAACCAGCCGCCGTAGGCTGGCCCCAATGAACCCCCGCCAGCGCGCACCCCGGCCCCGGGCCGAGCGCCCCAATCCCTACCGCTTCAGCCCGACCTTCATCCGGGCGATGACGATCATCCTCTGCATCGCCATCGTGGTGCTGCCCACGGTGGGGATCATCTACGGCGCCACCCTCGGCTCCGACTACGCGGAGTGGCAGAGCGTCCTCGCATTCGCGCTCATCATCGGCGGGTTCGCGGTTCCGCTGATCGCCGCGTCGGTGCTCGGCGGGGAAGCCATCCGGCGCGGAGGCGGGTTGGTCGGGTTCCTGTTCGCGGCGGGGCTGATCGGCGGGCCGACCGGGTCGGTGATCGGCATCCCCTGGCTCGCGGTCGTCGGGTACATCGCGCTCGGGCTCGGTGTCGTCCTGTTCTTCGTCATCGGCTTCGCGTCGAAGGTTCCGATCTGGATCGGCTCCCGCGACTCGAAGACCATGAGCTGGAACGACCCTGACAACCCGGACACGACCAACACCTAGTCCGCCGGTATCGGAGCGGACGCGCGAAGATTGAGCCATGCCCATCGGCCAGGTCACCCGCGGAACCACCGGCACCAACCGGCTCCGCCGCATCGACCGGTGGATCGCGCAGCTTCCCGCACTGCGCCGCGCCGAGACACCGTTGGTCGTCGATCTCGGGTACGGTGCATCCGCCACCACCACTCTTGAGCTGTATCACCGCCTCTCTCACACACGGCCGGACGTCGAGGTCGTCGGCATCGAGATTGAGCCCGCGCGGGTTGCGCTGGCATCGAAGAGCGCTCGGCCCGGGGTCAGCTTCCGGCTCGGGGGGTTCGAGGTGCCGGGCGACAGCCCCACGGTCATCCGGGCGCTCAATGTCCTGCGACAGTACGACGAGTCGGAGGTGCTCGACGCCTGGCGCCGGATGGTGGGGAGGCTTCAGCCCGGCGGCGTGCTTGTGGAGGGCACGTGCAACGAGGTGGGCCGCGTCGCCAGCTGGGTGGATGTCACGGCCGCCGGCCCCCAGACGCTGACGGTAAGCCTGCGTCTAGCCGACCTCGACAAGCCGTCCATCGTCGCTGAGCGACTGCCGAAGGTTCTCATCCACCGGAACGTGCCCGGCGAATCTATCCACCGATACCTGCTCGACCTCGATCGCTGGTGGGCCGTGCACGCACCCTTGGGTGTGTACGGCCCGTCGCAGCGATGGGCCGCGGTGGCCGCCTCCATGAAGGAGACGTGGCCGATCCTGGGTACGAGAGCGAGGTGGCGTCTTGGTGAGTTGACAGTGGCATGGGGCGCCGTGAGCCCCCAGGGATTCAGCTGGGACTAGACCGGCGGCAGCAGCGCTCGGGCGTCCTCCACGGGCACCCCGGTCGCGACGAGCAGGTCGACCACGAGAGGTCGCACGAGCACCACGATGAGGGTCTCGCGCAGCTCGCCCTCGGGCGTGAGGGTGGCGGGGTCGAGGCGCTCGGCGAGGTCGGCGAGGGCGGTGCGCGATGAGCCGGCCAGGGTGCGGTCATCGAGCTCGCGGCCGAGGAGGTCGATGGCATTCTCGAGCTCGGCCATGAGGGCGGCGAGGTTGGGACGGGGGGTTCCGTTCTGGGCCACGACGCCGATGCGGCGGGTGATGGTGCGCAGGTGGCGGGAGGCGAGGTCCGCGCCCGTGAGCACGCGCTCCTGCACGCGCAGCTCGGGCAGGTGCCGGCGCAGCCACGGCGAGATGCGGGCGATCGAGAGCGCGCTGTCGAGCGAGAGGCGCCAGTCGTCGACGAGCGACTGCGTGCGGCGCAGGCGGTCGAGGGCGAGGTCCGCGGGCGCCGGCGTGCCGAGCGAGAGCGCCTCGACCGCGCCGGCGAGCGACTCGTGGAAGACGGAGAAGAGGCGCCGGGCATCCCGAGCTGCGACTCGGCGCGGGTCGCGCGGTATCAGGGCCGTCACGATCAGCGCGATCACGCCCGCCACCACGGCGTCGAGGCTGCGGGTGAAGACGGTGTCGACCGGTCCGGGCACGATCACGACGATCGCCGACTGCACGGCCGCCGCGATCGCGAAGGCGGGGTTGGGCGAGAAGGCGCGCGCCACCACGAGCGTCACGAACAGCACGATCGCGACCTGCCAGACGCCCTTGCCGATGACGAGCACCATGAGCTCGCTCAGCGCGATGCCGATCGTGACGCCGAGCGCCGTCTCGAGCACCTTGCGCGGGCGGGCGTCGCGGGTGAGGCCGAGCGAGGTGATCGTCACGGCGACGGCGACGAACGGCGCGGGATGCCCCAGCAGGTAGTGCGCGATGGAGTACGACACGATCGCCGCCACCGTGATCTGCAGCGCGGCGGGCAGCGCCTCGGTCGCGCGGCGACCGGCCGCGCGTACCTGCGCTCGGACCCGCACCCTCCTGGCCAGGCGGCGGAGCGGTGCCGAGTCGGCCACTAGCGGGTGACGGCGCCGAGCCGGGGCAGCCGGGGGATGTTCGCCTCGGCGCCCGCGTCGGTCGGCACGATGACCTCCTGCGCGGCGGCGATCGGGCCGTCGTCGGTTTGGACCACGAGGTCGAGGGCGGGGTCGACGCTGCGCTTGATCACGGCGAGCGCGATCGGGCCGAGATCCCAGTGGAGAGCGGAGGAGGTCACGCGGCCCACGACGTCCTCTCCCCGGAGAACCTCGTCGCCGACCGCAGGGACGGTTCCGTCGAGGTGCAGCAGCACGAGCCGGCGGGGCGGGTGGCCGAGGTTGTGCACCTTAGCGACCGTCTCCTGCCCGCGGTAGCAGCCCTTGTTGAGGTGGACCGCCGAGCGGAGCCAGTCGAGCTCGTGCGGAATCGTCTTCTCGTCGGCATCCTGCAGCCTGGGCCGCCAGGCCGCGATGCGGAGCGCTTCGAGGGCGAGGGTGCCGGCGACCGGTCCGTCGTAGGAGAAGTCGCGCGGCACGATCAGCTCGCGGTAGTTCCAGGGAGCGTCGGGGCGGGAGGCCGCGTAGGTGTGGCCGGGGCCGGCCTCCCACGGGTCGACCCAGGTGACGACGGCGTCGAGAGAAGGAGTGCCGAGCATCCCGAGTGTCAGATAAGAGGCGGACACGTCCTCGACGGAGACCCGCAGCATGAACCGCATGCGGTCGAGCCAGGCGGCGAGCGGCGCGCCCTCAGCTCCGTCGACGAGCAGCCACAGGGTCTCGCCGTCGTCCACGAGCCGGATCGCGTGCTCGAGCCGCCCGGTCGGGTCGAGCAGCAGCGTCTCGGCGGAGTCGCCCGGCTTCAAGCCAGCCACAGACTGCGACGTCAGCGAGTCGAGCCACGTGAGCCGGTCGGGCCCGGTGATGGTGATGACCGCACGGTCGGAGAGGTCGACGACAGCGCCGTCGAGGAGCGCCTTCTGCTCGCCGAGCGGGTTTCCGTAGTGCTGGGGAGGAGAACCCACGGCACCCGGGCGGCGCTCGAATGAGTCACTCGACACGGGCGAGCCGTCCGGACGCGTGGGTGCGGAGGTCCTGGCCGAGAGCCGCGATATCCCACGCCCACAGCAGGTGGTTGTCGACCAGCCCGTAGAGGCGGGTCGCGGCCGTGTACTCCTTGGCCGACGCGGTGCGCAGTACGGCATCCGTCGAAAGATCAATGCGGGCCGGGATGGCACGGCCGAGGTAGAACTCGTTGACGCCCCCGGGGTGCACGATCGACACCTCGATCTCGAAGCTGCCATCGGACTGCCGCAGCGCCTCGACGGACTGCGCCGTCGTGTACGGGCGCGGGCCCACGCCGGGCAGCAGCCCGGGGCCGGGGTCGCCCTCGAGGGCGGGGCGGGTGAGCTTCCAGTAGCCGGTCTCGGTGACGTGCGGGGTGTTGTTCTCGTCGAGCAGCCACGTGTACGAGCTGTAGTTGAGGTGCGGCAGCCCGTCGTGCGAGAAGCTGATCCGCTGCCCGAACTGGAGGGAGCGGGTCTCCTCGCCGATCTTGTAGTCGACGATGCCGGTGCCCTCCCAGAGGCCGATCAGCCAGGAGATGGGGGCGAGTTCCGCCGGTATGGTCGGATCGATCTCGATGACCACGGGAAACCGGTTTAGCGCTGGCCGCGGAAAAGGTTGAACAGCACGACGACCGAGACGAAACCGATCGAGAGCGTGGCCAGCACAAGAAGGCCGACGAAGAAGAGCTCAAGGGCGAGAAGCATAGGCCGAGTCTAACAAGCCCGGCACGCTATCCGAGCAGTGCGACGACCCCCGAGGCGATGGCGAGGATGAGCGCCGAGACGCCGATGCTCGCCATGGCGCGCACGACGAACCCCTCGGTGCGCCGCAGCCCGAGCTGGATGAGGAAGGTCAGGATGACCGCCCCGGCGAGCACGATCGCGATCCAGGTGAGGTACTGCTCGCGCGGCAGCGTCACTGCGATGACGATGGCGCCGATGAGGGAAAGCACCCACACCGGGAGAATGCTGGAAATCTGCCACGTCATACAGTGATCTTAAGCCGCCGTAGACTAACGGAACGCACTTTGGAGGCACGTTGGCGCAGCTGTTGATCCTGACCTCTGCGGTCGACACTGAGGTCTTTCCCGCATTGGGGCTTCTGAGCCACACCACGAAGCAGATTCCTGCGTCTCCCGCGTCGCTCATCTCTGCCCCGAGCTGCGACCTTATTTTCGTGGATGCCCGGCAAGATCTGGCCAGCGCCAAATCCCTGTGCAAGATCCTGACGACCACCGGCGTGAACGTCCCGCTCATCCTCATCCTTACTGAGGGCGGCCTCACCGCTGTCTCCGCGGACTGGGGCGTCGACGACGTCATCCTCGCCTCCGCCGGCCCCGCCGAGGCCGACGCCCGCATCCGGCTGGCCCTCGGCCGCCAGGCGCAGGACTCCTCGAGCTCGAAGATCCAGGCCTCCGGCGTCGTCATCGACGAGGCCTCGTACTCGGCCAAGGTCCACGGCCGCCCGCTCGACCTCACCTTCAAGGAGTTCGAGCTCCTGCGCTTCCTCGCCACCCACCCGTCGCGCGTGTTCACCCGCGAGCAGCTGCTGAGCGAGGTGTGGGGCTACGACTACTTCGGCGGCACGCGCACCGTCGACGTGCACGTGCGGCGCCTGCGCGCCAAGCTCGGCGACCTCGAGTCGCTGATCGGCACAGTCCGCAACGTCGGCTACCGCTTCAACGTCTACGACGATGACACCGAGCGACTCGCCACCACCGCCCCCTGAGGCACTTGAGGATCTGATCCGCCGCGCCACCCGCGCCGACGGCTCTCCCCCCTTCTCCGACGGAGCCCTCGTCGCCCTCGCCGGCGGCACCCGCGAGCTCGTGTGGCTGGGTCCGGCGGCGGCGCTGCGCGGTTCGGGCGAGGCAGAATTCGTCGTCGATCCGGATGCCCGCGCTCAGCACCACGGAACGCTCATGCTCGAGCACCTCCTCACCGCGGGCGACACGCTGTTCTGGGCGCACGGGGACCATCCCGCCGCCCGCGCCCTCGCCGCCTCCCACGGCCTCGCCCCCGTGCGCGAGCTGCTGCACCTCGAGCTCCGCGGGTTGAGTAGGCCGCCCGCGGACCCCAGCGGGTTGAGTAGGCCGCCCGCGGACCCCAGCGGGTTGAGTAGGCCGCCCGCGGCCGTATCGAAACCCCCGCACGCCCCGGTTTCGATACGGCGCCAGAGCGCCTACTCAACCCACAACGCCGACGCCTGGGTCGCCCTCAACGCGCGCACGTTCGCCGACCATCCCGAGCAGGGCGCCGTCACCCGCGCCGACCTCGACGTGCTCACGGCCGAGCCCTGGTTCGACCCGGACGACTTCCTCCTCCTCTGGGAGGGCCCCGACCTCATCGGCTACTGCTGGCTCAAGGTCGAGGGCGGGGAGGGCGAGTTCTACGTCGTGGGGGTCTCCCCCGACCACCAGGGACAGGGGCTCGGGCGCCAGCTCGTGGAGGCGGGGCTCGCGCGACTGGCGAGCCGCGGCATCCGCACCGCGCACCTCTACGTCGAGGGCGACAACGCCCCGGCCCTCGCGCTCTACAGCTCCTTCGGCTTCACCCGCCGCTCGATCGACGTGCAGTACCGGCGGGTTGAGTAGGCCGCCCGCGGCCGTATCGAAACACAGGCGGGTTGAGTAGGCCGTCCACGGCCGTATCGAAACACAGGCGGGTTGAGTAGGCCGCCCGCGGCCGTATCGAAACCAGAGGTCGAACAACCGGTTTCGATACGGCGCCGGAGCGCCTACTCAACCCGCCCACGGCCGTATCGAAACCAGAAGTCGACAACCGGTTTCGATACGGCGCCGGGGCGCCTACTCAACCCGCCCACGGCCGTATCGAAACCAGAAGTCGACAACCGGTTTCGATACGGCGCCGGAGCGCCTACTCAACCCGCCCGCGGCCGTATCGAAACCAGAAGCCGAACAACCGGTTTCGATACGGCGCCGGAGCGCCTACTCAACCCGCCTGGGCCGCAGTTAATACCGCGTTCACGCGGCAGTGGCAGGATAAGCGAATGGACAGCCCCGAGACCTTCGCAGACGCCGGCGCCGCGACCGACTCGCTCGACGAGTACGACCTCGACGAGTCGTCGAGCATCGATGACGGCACGCTGCCCTTCGACCGCTTCCTCGACCGTGAGCTGAGCTGGCTGGCCTTCAACCAGCGGGTGCTAGAGCTCGCCGAAGACCCCGACCTCCCGCTGCTGGAGCGCGCCAACTTCCTCGCCATCTTCGCGAGCAACCTCGACGAGTTCTTCATGGTGCGCGTCGCAGGCCTCAAGCGGCGCATCGAGACCGGGCTCGCCGTGCCGACCAACGTCGGGACGCCGCCCCTCGAGGTGCTCGCCAACGTGAGCGCCAAGGCGCACGAGCTGCAGGAGCGCCACGCCCGCGCCTTCCGCGAGAGCGTCAAGCCCGCGCTCGACGAGGCCGACATCCACATCGAGACGTGGGCCGACCTCGGCGAGGCCGACCGCGAGCGCATCGACGAGATCTTCTCCAGCCAGATCTTCCCCGTGCTCATGCCGCTGGCCGTCGACCCCGCGCATCCCTTCCCCTATATCTCCGGGCTGTCGCTCAACCTGTCGATCCGCGTGCGCAGCCCCAAGACCGGCAAGACGGAGTTCGCGCGCCTGAAGGTGCCGCAGAACCTGCCCCGGTTCGTGCAGCTGCCCGACGACGACAGCGGGCTACTGCGGTTCATCCCGCTCGAAGACCTCATCTCCAACCACCTGGGCGACCTGTTCCCCGGAATGGAGATCCTCGAGCACCACGAGTTCCGCGTCACCCGCAACGAGGACGTCGAGGTCGACGAGGACGAGTCCGAGAACCTGCTGCAGGCGCTCGAGAAGCAGATCCTCAACCGTCGCTTCGGGCCGCCCATCCGCCTGGAGATCACCGATGACATGGATGCCGTGACCCTCGGCCTCCTCATGAGCGAGTTGAGCATCACCGAGCAAGAGGTGTACAGGCTGCCCGCGCCGCTCGACCTCGGCGGACTGTTCCAGCTGACCCGGATCGACCGGCCGTCCCTCAAGTACAGCAAGCACCTCCCCACCACGGCGGTGCAGCTGCTGCCCGCCGAGCCGAACGCGGCGCCCGACATCTTCGCGTCCATCGCCAAGCAGGACGTGCTGCTGCACCACCCCTACGAGTCGTTCTCGACCAGCGTGCAGGCCTTCCTCGAGCAGGCCGCGGCCGACCCCAACGTGCTCGCCATCAAGCAGACGCTCTACCGCACGAGCGGCGACAGCCCCATCGTCGAGGCCCTCATCGCCGCCGCCGAGTCCGGCAAGGCCGTGCTCGCGCTCGTCGAGATCAAGGCGCGCTTCGACGAGACCGCCAACATCTCGTGGGCGCGCAAGCTCGAGAAGGCCGGGGTGCACGTCGTGTACGGCCTCGTCGGGCTGAAGACCCACTGCAAGCTCGCCCTCGTGGTGCGGCAGGAGAACGGCGTGCTGCGCCACTACAGCCACATCGGCACGGGCAACTACAACCCGAAGACGAGCCGCATCTACGAGGACCTCGGCCTGCTCACCGCGAGCGACACGGTCGGCAAAGACCTCACCCGGCTGTTCAATGAGCTCTCGGGCTACGCGATCGAGAAGAAGTTCAAGCGCCTGCTCGTGGCTCCGCTGCACCTGCGGAAGGGGCTGCTCAAGCGCATCCAGACCGAGACCGAGAATGCGAAGAACGGCCTGCCGTCGGGCATCCGGATCAAACTGAACTCGATTGTCGACGAGGCCATCATCGACGCGCTGTACCGGGCGAGCAACGCCGGTGTTCCGGTCGAGCTGGTCGTGCGCGGCATCTGCTCGATCATGCCCGGCGTCGAGGGGATGAGCGAGAACATCACTGTGCGCTCGATCCTCGGCCGCTACCTCGAGCACGCGCGCATCTTCTCGTTCCACAACAACGGCGACCCGCAGGTGTTCATCGGCAGCTCCGACATGATGCACCGCAACCTCGACCGCCGGGTGGAGGCGCTCGTGCGGCTCACCGACCCGGCGCACATCCAGGAGCTGGACGAGCTGTTCAACCTTGCGCTGTCGCCCGAGACCAGCTCGTGGCACCTGGAGGCCGACGGCACCTGGACACGCCACAGCCGCGCAGCGGACGGCGCACTCCTCGAAGACCTGCAGAATGTCCTTATGAGGCAGATCTCGCAGAGGAAGCGCGGCGGGGTTCTTCGGTGAGTCCTGCAGCCGCGCCGGTCCTGGCGGCCGGAGCCGTGTGCTGGCGCATGGTCGAGGGCAAGCCGAAAGTGCTCGTCGTCTACCGCGCCGCGCGGGCCGACGTCTCGCTGCCCAAGGGCAAGGTCGACCCGGGCGAGACACTGCCCGAGACGGCCGTGCGCGAGATCCAGGAGGAGACCGGGCTCGGTGTCGTCCTCGGCGCACCGCTCGGCACCGTCGAGTACCAGCTGCCCGGCGGCCGCGAGAAGGTCGTGTACTACTGGTCGGCCGAGGTCAACGACCACATGCTGGAGCTCTCCCGCTTCACCCCCAACGACGAGATCGCCTCCCTCGAGTGGCTCGCGCTCAAAGACGCGCGCAAGAAGCTCAGCTACGCCCACGACGTCGACGTGATCGACAGGTTCGCCGCCCGCTTCAAGGCCGGCAACGCGCGCACCTTCCCGATCATCGCCGTGCGGCACGGCAAGGCGGTAGACCCGGGGGCGTGGGATGGCCCGGACTCGACCCGCCCGCTCATGCACCGCGGCACGGACCAGGCCGCCGGCATCGCCAAGGGTATTGCGGCGTTCGCCCCGGAGCGCATCATCAGCAGCACCGCCGCCCGCTGCCTGGCGACGGTTGCTCCGCTGTCGGAGCTGACTGGCATCCCGGTCAAGTCCACCGACGCGATCAGCCAGGACGCCTACGAATCGGGAGCCTCCGGCGTGCCCGAGGTCGTCGCGAAGCGGCTCAAGCGAAAGGTGGGCGCGGTGCTGTGCAGCCACGGCCCCGTGCTGCCCCGGATCGTCGCGGAGATCGCGGCCCGCACCGAGACGGAGGCCGACGCCGCACTGCGCCGAGCGGCCGCTCTCAACACCGGCGACTTCACCGTGCTGCACGTCTCGGTGCGGCATCCGGCGTCCGGCCTTGTAGCCGTAGAGACGCACTCCGCCGCGTAGAACCGGCGTAGGGACGCACCGAGTTCCGCCCGCGTTAACCTCCCGTTCACCTGCGGGGCCGAGCGTGGTTAACCGCTGTGCATATCGTCGTCCAGTGGGTCGCACCGGCCCGTCCTGATACACCTCCACAACCCCTGAAAGGGACAACTGTGAACTTCAAGCGCCTTGGCACCATCGGTGCCATTGCTATCGCAGGCACCATCCTGCTCTCCTCGTGTGCAGCCAACGAGGGCACCCCGACTGAGACGGGCGCTCCCGAGAGCACCCTCTCCGGCACGATCGACGGCTCCGGCGCGTCTTCGCAGGGCTCGGCCCAGGAGGCCTGGGTCGCCGCGTTCCAGACCGCGAACCCCGACGTGACCATCAACTACGACCCCGCCGGCTCCGGCGCGGGCCGCGAGGCGTTCATCGCCGGTGGCGTTGACTTCGCCGGCACCGACTCGGCCCTCAAGCCCGAGGAGATCGCGGGCGGCTTCGCCGGCTGCGTCGCCGACACCGGCTACCTCCAGGTGCCCGTCTACATCTCCCCGATCGCCGTCATCTTCAACGTTGAGGGCGTCACCGACCTCAACCTCGACGCTGCGACCATCGCGGGCATCTTCAAGGGCACCATCACCTCGTGGGATGACCCGGCCATCGTTGCTCTCAACGCTGACGCGAAGCTCCCCTCGGCCCCCATCACCGCCGTGCACCGCTCGGACGACTCGGGTACCACCAAGAACTTCACGGACTTCCTGAACAAGGTCGCCCCCGAGGTCTGGGACGCTCCCGCTGCCGACCCGTTCCCCTACACGACCGGTGAGGCCGCTCAGGGCACCTCCGGTGTCGTTGACGCCGTGACCAACGGCACCAACACCATCGGCTACGCCGACGCGTCGAAGGCCGGCAAGCTCGGTGTCGTCGCGGTCAAGGTTGGCGACAAGTTCGTCAAGCCGTCCGCTGAGGGCGCTGCCGCAGTCGTCGCCGAGTCGCCCGCCGGTGACACGAACAACGGCACGACCGACCTGGCGATCAAGATCGACCGCAAGACCACGGACCCGACCCACTACCCGGTCGTGCTCGTTAGCTACATCGTCTCCTGCCTCGAGTTCACCGATGCAGAGGCCGCCCCGAACGTGAAGGCGTACCTCTCCTACATCACGAGCGCCGACGGCCAGAAGGAGGCCGCGTCCTCCGCTGGCTCCGCTCCCCTCTCGGACGAGCTCTCGGCCAAGGTCGCGACCGCGATCGAAGCGATCAAGTAGTAGCTAGAACCACCTTGTAGTACCTGTCGGGCTGCGGCTCGCGTGCGATTGCACGCAGGGTCGCAGCCCGACAGACTTGGACCAACTCCCCCCCACCCCGACCGCCAGGTCTCGCAGGAAGACAGGAATGACGACAGCAACCGCGTCGCCGAGAGCCAAGCTCCGACCCGCAGACCGAATCTTCTCCACTGCCACCCTCGTCGCCGGCAGCCTCATCCTGCTGGCCCTCGCGGCCGTCGCCATCTTCCTGGTGGCCCAGAGCGTGCCCGCCCTCGTGGCCGACCCGGCAGACCTCAAGGGGTCGCCCTCCAGCTTCTGGGCCTACGTGCTCCCGCTGGCCTTCGGCTCCGTCTGGGCGGCGTTCCTCGCGCTCCTGATGGCCCTGCCGATCTCCTTCGGCATCGCGCTCTTCATCTCGCACTACGCCCCGCGCCGCGTCGCGCAGGGCCTCGGCTACATCATCGACCTGCTGGCCGCTGTCCCCTCCGTCGTCTTCGGCCTCTGGGGCATCAAGGTCCTGGCCCCGGCAGTCACGCCGCTCTACGGATGGCTCGTGGACAACGCCGGCTGGTTCCCGCTGTTCGCCCCGCCCGTCTCCGGCACGGGCCGCACGATCCTCACCGTCGCCATCGTGCTCGCGGTCATGATCATCCCGATCATCACCGCCGTCTCCCGCGAGGTCTTCCTGCAGACGCCGCGCCTCCACGAGGAGGCCGCCCTGGCCCTCGGCGCCACGCGCTGGGAGATGATCCAGATGGCGGTCATCCCCTTCGGACGCCCCGGCATGATCTCGGCGGCGATGCTCGGCCTCGGCCGCGCCCTCGGCGAGACCATGGTCGTCGCGATGGTGCTCTCCCCCTCGCCCGGCCTCATCACGTTCGTCCTCACCGGCTCGCAGAACTCCTCCACGATCGCCGGCAACATCGCCCTCAACTTCCCCGAGGCGCACGGCGTCGATGTCAACGCGCTCATCGCGACCGGCCTCATCCTGTTCGCCATCACGCTCGTGATCAACTCGATCGCGCGCGTCGTCATCAACCGCCGCAAGGCATTCTCCGGAGCCAACTGATGACCACGACCACCGAGGCCAACGGCATCGTCAACTCGCTGACCACGGGCCGTCTGCCCAAGTGGAGCCCGTGGGCGATCCTCGCCGGCAGCTGGGCCATCATGATCGTGGTCTTCGCATTCATGGCGGCGGCGAACGGCACCGAGTTCAACATCGCGGCGGCACTCGTGCTCGGCACTGTCCTGTTCGACGTGGCGATCTTCGTGCTCGCCTACCTCGTGGAGGGCATCCGCCAGGCCAAGGACCGCCTGGTGACGTCGCTCGTCGCCACCGCGTTCATCCTCGCGCTGATTCCGCTGATCTCGCTGCTCTACACCGTGATCTCGAACGGCCTGCCGCGGTTCGACATCAACTTCTTCTCGAGCTCGATGCGCAACGTCGTCGGCGAGGGCGGCGGCGCCCTCCACGCGATCATGGGCACGCTCCTCATCACCGGCATGGCGGCACTCATCTCCGTGCCGGTCGGACTGCTCACCGCGGTCTACCTCGTGGAGTACGGCCGCGGAGCGCTCGCGCGGGCGATCACCTTCTTCGTGGACGTGATGACGGGCATCCCGTCGATCGTCGCCGGCCTCTTCGCCTTCGCGTTCTTCGCGCTGATCCTGCAGGACCCGGGCATCCGGTTCGGCTTCGGCGGCTCAGTCGCGCTCTCGCTGCTCATGATCCCGGTCGTGGTGCGCTCGAGCGAGGAGATGCTCAAGCTGGTGCCGAACGAGCTGCGCGAGGCGGCGTACGCGCTCGGTGTGCCGAAGTGGCTCACCATCCTGCGCATCGTCATCCCGACCTCGATCGCCGGCATCACGACGGGCGTGACGCTCGCCATCGCGCGCGTCATCGGTGAGACCGCGCCGCTCCTGATCATCTCCGGCTTCACCGCGAGCATGAACTACGACCTGTTCAGCGACCGGATGATGTCGCTGCCGGTGTTCGTCTACACCCAGTACGCCAACCCGGGCAGCGACGTGCAGCCCTACCTCGACCGCGCCTGGGCGGGAGCGCTGACGCTCATCGTGATCGTCATGCTCCTCAACCTCATCGCCCGGCTCGTCGCCCGCATCTTCTCGCCCAAACTCGGCCGCTGACCCTACCCCTTCAGACCAGACAGGAATCATGTCCAAGCGCATCGAAGTCAACGACCTCAACGTCTACTACGGCAAGTTCAAGGCCGTCGAGGGGGTCTCGCTGTCCATCGAGCCCCGCACCGTGACGGCCTTCATCGGCCCGTCCGGCTGCGGCAAGTCGACCTTCCTCCGCACGCTCAACCGCATGCACGAGGTGATCCCCGGCGCCTACGTCGAGGGCGAGGTCCTCATCGACGGCAACAACCTGTACGGCCCGGGCGTCGACCCGGTGCTCGTCCGCCGCCAGGTCGGCATGGTGTTCCAGCGCCCGAACCCGTTCCCCACGATGTCGATCCGCGACAACGTGCTCGCCGGCGTGAAGCTCAACAACCGCCGCATGTCGAAGAGCGAGGGCGACGACCTCGTCGAGAAGTCGCTGCAGGGCGCCAACCTCTGGAACGAGGTCAAGGACCGCCTCGCGCTCCCCGGCTCCGGCCTCTCGGGCGGCCAGCAGCAGCGCCTCTGCATCGCGCGCGCGATCGCCGTCTCCCCCGAGGTCATCCTCATGGACGAGCCCTGCTCCGCCCTCGACCCGATCTCCACTCTCGCCATCGAAGACCTCATCGAGGAGCTCAAGCAGGAGTACACGATCGTCATCGTCACGCACAACATGCAGCAGGCCTCGCGCGTCTCCGACAAGACGGCCTTCTTCAACATCGCGGGCACCGGCAAGCCCGGCAAGCTCATCGAGTACGACGACACGGTCACGATGTTCTCGAAGCCGTCCGTCCAGGCCACCGAGGACTACGTCTCCGGCAAGTTCGGTTGATCGGCGCCCAGTCAGACGAGTGCCCCCGGATGCCGCATCCGGGGGCACTCGTCTCTTAAGCGGCCGCGGCCCGGCTGCCCTCCATGCGGAGGTTTCGACACCATGCCGGCGCCGGAACCTCCGCATGGCGTCACAACCTGCGCGTCGGTCGCGGGCGGCGGCTAGCGGGCGGGCTCGCCGGCGGCGGGCGGGCGGACAGGTGCCGCAGCGCCGGGGCGGCGCGCAACAAGGGCCCCGGGATACTTCCCGGGGCCCTCGGTCTTGCAGGGAGGTTCGTCAGGCGCTGGCGATGACCAGCACGGGGTCGGTGGTGGGGGTGTCCGAGCCGCCGTGGGGCTCGACGGTCACGCCGACGGCGTCGCCGTGGTCCATGTCGCCCTCGAGCACCTGCCACATCTTGCCGTCGGGGCCGACGGTGAAGGTGCCGGCCGGGCGGGCGCCCTTGTCGTTGATGTACCAGAGCTCGTAGACCTTGTCGGCCGGGAGCGTGTTCATGCCCTCGACGATCAGCGCCGCCGACTTCAGGCTCGACGCGTAGACGAGTGTCGCCTTACCGCCACCGGCCACCGAGCCCTTGAGGCTCTGCGAGTCGGAGGCCGCCTGGATCGCGGCCAGCTGGTTGGCCGCCGCGGACTGGGTGACGTTCGTGCTGATCGCGTTGACCGCGACACCGCCGCCGATGATGAGGGCGACAGCGGCCGCGATCCCGATGATGGCGTTCACCGGGCGCTGGAACCAGCGCGCCTGGGCCTTGGCCTCCGCGCTGCCCGAGAAGCGGGCATCCGGGGATGCCACGGGCTCGCGCTCGAGCTGGGGCGTCGTCGCCAGCTGGGCCATGATGCTGGCCTTCAGCGACGCGGGCGGGGTCACCGGGTCGACGGCGAGGCCGAGGAGCACCGCGGTGTCCGCGAGCTCGGTGGCCTCGTTGCGGGTCGCCTCGGACTCGGCCATCTGCGCCTCGAAGGCCTTGGCCTCCTCGGCGTCGAGAGCGTGCAGCGCGTAGGCACCGGAGAGGCTCGCGTCATCCTGCTTGCGCGGGGTCATGAGGTCACCCCCAGTTCGTCGCGCAGGCGGATCATGCCGTCGCGCAGTCGGGTCTTGACCGTGCCGATCGGCACGGAGAGCATCTCGGCCACCTCGCTGTGGCTGTAGCCGCCGTAGTACGCGAGGGAGACAGCCTGGCGCTGCAGTTCAGTAAGACGTGTCATGGCTTTCTCCACCCTTTCGTGCTCGATGCGGATCTCAATTGTCTCGGAAACACTGTCGTAGTCGACCTTGTGATCGCGAATGCCGATCTTGGTATCGCGGTCGCGCGACGACTGGGACGACCTCACCCGGTCCACCGCGCGGCGATGGGCCATGGTCAGGATCCACGTTGTCGCTCCCCCCTTATTCGGATCAAACCGCGCCGCGGTTTGCCAGATCTCCAGGAAGACCTCCTGTGTGACCTCCTCCGACTGCGCGTGATCACGCAGCAGGCGCTTGATCAGACCGAAGACGCGGGGGGCGAGCAGGTCGTACAGCTCAGAAAAAGCCCGCTGGTCGCCGGTGGCGACCCTCTCCAGCAACTCCTGCTGGACGAGAGCTGGGGCACGACTTACGTCGTTCTCTTGGGACACGATTGCAAGCATGACAGGTGAACCTCTCGTCCCCGTGGGTATTGACATTGGTTCGGAAGGACGGCGGTACCGGTTTGGTCGCGCAGTGCGCGTGATGCGGCGCGCCAGGCGCGTGAGTGCCGGGCCGCGGAACGCCTCTCGGCGCAAGGCCGCTCGAAGCGGCTATTAGTGGAGCCCGGGGTTACCACGGCCCGGCTGAGCAAGTTTATCGCAGTGCCCGCCGTGAGCTTGCCGCGATACGCTCAGCCCATGACCGCCCGAACGAAGATCGCCGTGATCGGCGGCTCCGGCCTCTACTCGCTGTTCGACGACCCGGAGACCCTCGAGGTAGCGACGCCGTACGGCACCGCGACCGTGTCCCTCGGGCAGGTGGGCGGCACGGATGTCGCGTTCCTGCCCCGCCACGGGGCCGGGCACAGTGTCAGCCCGCACCTCATCAACTACCGCGCGAACATCTGGGCGCTCGCCTCCCTCGGGGTGAAGGCCATCGTGTCGAGCGCCGCCGTCGGCGGGGTGAGCCCGGACTACCCCGCGGGCACGCTCGTGCTCACCGACCAGTACATCGACCGCACCAGCGGGCGCGCCGACACGTTCTACGACCGGGGCTCCGTGCAGCACCTGCCCTCCGCTGATCCGTTCTGCCCGGCGCTGCACGAGGCCGCGGTGCGCGCGCTGGGCGACAGCGCCGCCCCGAGTGGCACGGTCGTCGTCATCCAGGGCCCGCGCTTCTCGACGAGGGCCGAGTCGGAGTGGTTCCGCGCGGCCGGGGCGCACACGGTGAACATGACGCTCTACCCCGAGGTGCCGCTCGCGTCGGAGCTCAACATCGGCACCGTCAACCTCTCGTTCGTGACCGACGCGGATGCCGCACCCGCCGATCAGGCGGTCAGCGCCGAACTCGTCTTCGCGCGCTTCGCCGAGGCCCAGCCGCGCATCATCGCGGCGATCCACCTCCTGGTCGCCGCGATCCCCGACGACTACGAAGGACGCGAGCTCATGGATCCGGCAGAGGTGGCAGCAGTACTGGCGAGGCCGGCGGAATGACGCTCCTCGTCACCGGCGGCGCGGGCTTCATCGGCGGCGCGATCGTCACCGCGGCCCTCGACGCGGGCTGGCCCGTGCGCGTGCTCGACTCGCTGCGGCCCGACGTGCACGGCGGCCCCGTCGAGCTCGACCCGCGCGTGGACTTCAGAAACGCAGACGTCCGGGATGCCGCGGCAGTGGCCGAGGCGCTCGACGGCGTCGACGTGGTGTGCCACCAGGCCGCCAAGGTCGGGCTCGGCGTGGACTACTCGGACGCCCCCGACTACGTCGGCTCCAACGAGCTCGGCACCGCCGTGCTGCTGGCCGCGATGACCGCGGCGGGGGTGCGCAGGCTCGTGCTCGCGAGCTCGATGGTGGTCTACGGCGAGGGCGCTTACTCCGGCCCCGGCGGCCTGACCCGCCCCGCGCCGCGCGCCGTCGCCGACCTCGAGGCCGGCCGGTTCGACCCGCTCGACGCGGAAGGCAACCCGCTCGTCCCTGAGCTGATCGGCGAGGATGCCCCGCTCGACCCGCGCAACGTCTACGCGTCGAGCAAGCTCTCGCAGGAGTACCTCGCGAGCTCGTGGGCGCGCGCCACCGGCGGGTCCGCCGCGGCGCTGCGGTACCACAACGTGTACGGTCCCGGGATGCCGCAGAACACCCCGTACGCCGGGGTCGCGTCGCTGTTCCGCTCGGCTGTGGAGCGCAGCGAGGCTCCCCGGGTCTTCGAGGACGGCGCGCAGCGGCGCGACTTCGTGCACGTGCGGGACGTGGCATCCGCCAACCTGGCTGCTCTGGAGTGGACAGCCGGGCACGCCTCGGAGTTCCGCGCCTTCAACGTCGGCAGCGGCACGGTCCACACCATCGGCGAGCTCGCCGAGCAGGTGAGCCTGCACGCGGGCGGGCTGCCGCCGGTGGTCACGGGCGAGTACCGGCTGGGCGACGTGCGGCACATCACCGCGTCATCCGGGCGCCTGATGACCGAGCTGGGCTGGTCGCCGAGCGTGGACTTCGAGAGCGGGATGCGCGAGTTCGCGACTGCGCCGCTGCGCGCGGCCGTGCAGTGACCGAGGTCGACGTCGTGCTCCCCTGCCTCAACGAGGCGGGCGCGCTGCCGTGGGTGCTCTCGCGGCTGCCCGAGGGCTATCGCGCGATCGTCGTGGACAACGGGTCGACGGATGGCTCGGCCGACGTCGCGCGCGCACACGGCGCGACCGTGGTGGTCGAGCCGCGCCGGGGTTTCGGCTCCGCTGCCCACGCGGGGCTGCTCGCCGCGACGGCGCCCATCGTCGCGTTCTGCGATGCCGACGCGTCGATGGACCCGCGCGACCTCCCGCTCGTCGTCGACCCGGTTGCCGCGGGCGACCGCGACCTCGTGCTCGGGCGTCGCCGACCCACCACCGCGGGCGCCTGGCCGCTGCACGCGCGCCTCGCCAACCAGGCCCTCGCGCTGCTCATGCGCCGCGCCACCGGGCTGCGGCTGCACGACCTCGGGCCGATGCGCGCCGCCCGCCGAGAGGCCCTCCTCGCGCTCGACCTGCAGGACCGTCGCAGCGGCTACCCGCTCGAGGTCGTGCTCAAGGGACATGCTGCGGGATGGCGCATCCTCGAGGTCGACGCCCCGTACTCGCCGCGCATCGGAAGGTCCAAGGTCACCGGCACGATCCGGGGGACGATGACGGCGATAAAGGACATGTCCCGACTCCTTGCGGAACGGCGGAGGGCTCCGAATAGCTCTGCATGACGACCCTCGTGCTGATTGCCAAAGAGCCGGTCCCGGGCCGCGTGAAGACGCGCCTCCACCCGCCCCTCAGTCTCGAGCAGGCGGCCGACCTCGCTGCCGCCGCGATCCATGACACCCTCGCGGCAGTGCGCGACCTCCCGGCGACCCGCCGGATCCTGCTCTTCGAGGGCGTGCACACGCCCGTGGGCGCCGAGGGCTACGAGGTCGTCCACCAGTCCGGCGGCGGTCTCGATGAGCGCCTCGCGGCGGTCTTCGACCTCGTCTCGGAGCCGATGGTGCTCATCGGCATGGACACCCCGCAGGTCGCCGTCGCCGACCTCGCCCCCGCCTTCGTCGGCTGGCCCGACTCCGTCGACGCCTGGTTCGGCCCCGCGAACGACGGCGGGTGGTGGGCCCTCGGGCTCCGCCGGCCGGACGGCGCCCTGCTCCGCGGCGTGCCGACCTCGCGCGATGACACCGGCGCCCTCCAACTCGCACGACTCGCTGCCGCCGGCCTCACCGTCGGCATGCTGCCCGAGCTGACCGACGTCGACACGATCGACGACGCCCTCGAGGTCGCCGCGCTCGCGCCCACCGGCCGGTTCGCCCGCACGCTTCGCTCGGCCCTCTCCGCTTCGCCGGCGCTCGCCCTCGGGGCGGCATCGTGAGCCTCGCCGAAACCGCCACCTTCGGGTCGGGCGGGGCAGAGCCGTACGCGCACGCCCTCCGTGGCGCGGGCCAGCTGCTCTTCCTGCGCGACTCCCGCTCCCGCACTGAGGCTCCGGTCACCATGGACGTCTCCCGCTGGAACGCCGACGCGGATGCCGCGGACCTCAGCCTGCTCGCCAGCGTGCGCGGCCCCGTGCTCGACATCGGCAGCGGACCGGGGCGCATGGTGCGCGCCGCCCGCGACCTGGGGCTCGCGGCCCTCGGCATCGACGTCTCCCGCGCGGCGATCGCGCACGCCCGTGAGCTCGGCGGCACGTTCGCCCGGGTCTCCGTCTTCGAGGCGGTTCCGCGCGCCGGCTGGTGGCAGACCGCGCTGCTCGTCGACGGGAACATCGGCATCGGCGGCGACGTGCCGGAGCTCCTGGCCCGCTGCGCGGAGCTGCTGCGGCCCACGGGCGAGATCGTCGTCGAGGTCGACGGGCGCCCCGACCACGAGACCCGCTACCTCGCGGAGGTCGTGGACGGCAGCGGCCGCCGCAGCGACACGTTCCCCTGGGCCGAGATCGGCCGCGACCGGCTCGCCCGCCACCTCCCCGGCCTCGGCCTCGAGCTCGTCGAGCACTGGCAGGTCGGCGAGCGCAGCTTCTGCCGCCTGGCGCGCGCGTAGGGCATCCCGCGCCCTGCCTGCCCCGCCGGCCCGGCCCCGCCCCGCCCCGCCTACCCTGCCCGCCCGGCCCCGCTCCGCCTGCCCCGCCCCGGGACTGCCCCGGGACTGCCCCGGCGGCCCCGGCGGCCCCGGCGGTGCGAAATGCAGGAGATCCCGGGGCGGAATCCGCTGGATGCGCTGATCTTCGCGGCGTGGGAGCGCGCTCATCCTGCATTTCGTACAGGGACGGGGCGGGTGGGGGCGGGGCGGGGCGGGTGGCGGCGGCGAGCGCGGGGGCGCGAGGGGCCGGGCGGCTCGCCCCGCCCCGGGACTGCCCCGGGCGGCCCGTAGGTGCGAAATGCAGGAGATCCCGGGGCGGAATCCGCTGGATGCGCTGATCTTCGCGGCATGGGAGCGCGCTCATCCTGCATTTCGTACAGG
>NZ_JBXATB010000014.1:0-8498 GCF_058809925.1 Rhodoglobus sp. GW821-FHT12B09
GCCCTGCCCCGCGCCGCCGCTTCGCCCCGCGCCCCCCCGTGCGGACCTTTCGGCACCATGCGCAGGTTTCGGCGGGCGCATGGTGTCGAAACCTCCGCATGGGCGGGGCGGGGGGCAGGGCAGGGGCGCTGCGGGGGGCAGGGCGGGGGCGCGCCGGCGCGCGCAGGGGCGCCGGCCGACGGGCGGGCGCTACTCGACGTTCGCCGTGATCGCGCGGAGCATCTCGGCGAGCTCCTCGCGGCGCGCGGGGTCGATCGGGCCCGCGATGTGCTTCTCCTGCTGGTTGAAGGCGGGGAACAGCTCCGTCATGAGCGCGCGCCCGGCATCCGTGAGCATGACCTCGACGAGCCGGCCGTCGGTCGTGCTGCGAGTGCGGGTGAGCCAGCCCCTGCCCTCGAGGGTCGACAGCACTCCCGTGAGCGTCGCCTTGGAGAAGCCGCCCTCGACGGCGATCTGGCGGGTCTCGATCGGCTCCCAGATCCAGACCACCCAGAGCACGACGAAGGCCGTCCACGACAGGTTGTTCTCCGACAGGACGGTGCGCTCGAAGTGGTTGCGCACGGCGTTGGCCGCGCGGAAGAGGTTGGAGGCGACGGCCATCGCGGCGTAGTCGATGGGGAGCTCGCCGAGGCGTGCGCCGACCTGGCGCTCCGTCTCCTCGAGGGTGTGAGGTCCGGCCATGGTGTCACTCTATTCGACCTCTCGGGCCGCGAACTCTCGCGCGCCGGGAGGTGATCGCCTAGTGTTTGTTCGTATCCAAACAACCTCCCGACGAAGGGATCGAGTTGACTTCAACGAAGAACGTCAGCCTGGCCGACCTCGACCTGTTCGAATCAGGCGACCCGTGGGCCGCATTCGACGAGCTGCGCGCCAACCAGCCCGTGCACTGGGATGAGGAGGACGCCCCCAACCACGGATTCTGGTCGCTCACCCGCTACCACGACATCGTGAGCGTGCTGCGAGACACCGAGACCTTCTCCAGCGAGCGCGGCACCGTCAACCTCGAGGAGCTCGACGCCGAGCAGATCGAGGCGCGCAAGTCGATGCTCGAGACCGACGGGGTGCGGCACCGCTCACTGCGCCGGCTGATGCAGGGCGAGTTCACGCCCCGGGCCGTCGCCGGCTACGAGACCTTCCTGCGCGGGCTCACCGCGACGACCCTCGATGCGGCCTTCGCGAAGGGCGAGTTCGACTTCGTCGCCGACGTGGCCGCGGACTTCCCGATCCGGGTGCTCGCGAAGATGCTCGACGTTCCCGACGCCGACATCTACAAGCTCATCGACTGGGGCAACCGCATGGTCGGCAACGACGACCCCGAGCACGCCGACGTGCTCGCGTCGTCGGCCGAGAGCGAGAAGTACCGACTGCTGCCGTTCCGCTCCCCCGCCGCCCTCGAGGTCTTCGAGTACGGCCGGATGCTCGCCGACGAGCGCCGCGGAACAGACCGCACCGACCTCGTCGCACGACTGGTGAACCAGGTGCCCGAAGACGGCATCCCGCTCTCAGAGCGCGACTTCAACAGCTACTTCCTGCTGCTCGTAGTCGCCGGCAACGAGACCACGCGGCACACCATCACGCACTCGATGAACTACCTCATCCAGAACCCCGACCAGTTCGCGCTGCTCAAGGAGCGGCCGGAGCTCATCCCGTGGGCGGTCGAGGAGTTCCTCCGGCTCGCGAGCCCGGTGTTCCACTTCCGGCGCACCGCGCAGCGCGACACCGAGATCAACGGGCAGGCGATCCGCGAGGGCGACAAGGTCGTCACCTGGTTCGCCTCGGGCAACCGCGACCCCGAGGTCTTCGCCGACCCGTACCGCATGGACGTCACCCGCAGCCCCAACGAGCACATGGCGTTCGGCCGCGGCGGGCCGCACATGTGCCTCGGCAACGCGCTCGCGCGGCTCGAGATCCGCATCATGTTCGAGAGCCTCATCCCGCGGGTCGACCGCATGGTCGCCCTCGGCGAGCCCGACCGGCTGCGAAGCAACTTCGTCAACGGCATCAAGCGCTTCCCGGTGCGCGTCGAGCTCTCGTGACCGAGCCCAGCGAGCATGCGATCTGGGGCGATGAGTCGGAGGTCGTGCAGCTCGCCCTCGACTGGACGGCCCAGCGCGTCGTGCGCCACACCGATCCTCTGACGACGGCCCGCAGCGCGTCCGAGCTCGCGGCCGCCGCGGGGCCCACGATCGTGCCGGGCGGCATCGGCGGCGCCGAGGCGCTCCGCATCTTCGACGAGGTGCTCGAGCCCGCCACCCGCTCGCAGGACGACCCGCTCAACCTCGCCTACATCGCCGCCGCCCCCACGCGCGCGGCGGTCGCCTTCGACCTCGTCACCAGCGCCTCGAACATCTTCGGCGGCATGTGGGAGGCGGGCGCCGGCGCCATCTACGCCGAGAACGAGGCTCTCGCGTGGATCACCGGCCTGCTCGGCTGGCCCACGACGGCGGGGGGATGCTTCGTCTCGGGCGGCACGTCGGGCAACCTCTCGGCGCTCATGACGGCCCGCGACACCGCTCGCACCCGGCGCGGATCCCGGCCCGCGGGCGGCTGGAAGCTCGCCTGCACCACCAACGCCCATTCCTCGATCGCGGTCGCCGCGCGCGCGCTGGACGTCGAGATCGTCGACGTGCCGATCGACTCGCGCGGCCACCTCACGGGCGCCGCCCTGCGCGCCGTGCTCGAGCGCGAGCCGGACGTGTTCGCCGTGGTCGCCTCCGCGGGCACGACCAACGAGGGGCTCGTCGACGACCTCGCCGACATCGCCGACGTCTGCGGGGAGTTCGGCGCCTGGCTGCACGTCGACGGAGCGTACGGCGGTGCCGCCCTCGCGGCACCGAGCGCGCGTCCGCTGTTCGACGGCGTCGAGCGCGCGGACAGCTTCATCGTCGACCCGCACAAGTGGCTCTTCGCGCCCTACGACTGCTGCGCGCTCGTGTACCGGGAGCCCCAGCTGGCGCGGGCGGTCCACGCCCAGCACGCGAGCTACCTCGACCACATCGACCGGGAGTCGTGGAACCCGAGCGAGCTCGCGGTGCACCTGAGCCGTCGGGCGCGGGGGCTCCCGCTCTGGTTCAGCCTCGCCACGCACGGCACCGACCGCTACCGGGATGCCGTCGAGCTCTGCCTGAGCACCGCACGGGCCGTGGCTGAGGGGATCCGGGCATCCGGGCACCTGGAGCTTGTGCGCGAGCCCGAGCTCTCCGTGCTGCTGTTCGAGCGGCCGGGATACACGGACGAGCAGTACAGCGCATGGTCGACCGAGATGTCGCACGCGGGGCGCATCCTGTGCGTGCCCACGACCTGGCGCGGCCGGACCGTGCTGCGGCTCGCCTTCGTGAACCCGGACACGTCCGCGGACGCGGTGCTGGAGGCGCTCGAGACCCTGGCGGGTTGAGTAGGCCGCCCGCGGCCGTATCGAAACCCGGCTTCGATACGGGCGCTAGAGCGCAGTACTCAACCGGCTGAACCCGAGGAACGCGTCAACGAGGGCGTTCGTCCTCGCCAGGGCCGCGGGCTCCTCGGCCCGGGTGTGCTCGAGGAGGGCATCCGGGTCCTGGCCGTCGGCGACCACCTGCGGGGCGCCACCCTCGCGCAGCCAGCCCTCGAGGGCGTCGCCGGTGAGCTCCGGGTGGAACTGCAGCGCGAGCGAGCGGCCCACGGTGAACGCCTGCGAGGCTACCGCGTTGCGGGCGATCTCCGTCGCGCCGGCGGGGACGGTCCAGCGGTCGTAGTGGAACTGGAACCAGGGCCCCGGCCCCACGAGCGCGGGCTCGTCCGTGTGGATGGGCGTCCAGCCGATCTCGGCCTTGGGCGCCCGGGCCACGGTGCCGCCGAGCGCGCGGGAGAGCAGTTGCCCGCCGAAGCAGATACCGAGCACCGGGATGCCCGCATCCTGAGCCCCGCGCAGCCAGCCGATCTCCGGCAGCAGCCAGTTGCCGATGCACGCGTCGTCCCAGGCGCCCCACGGCGCGCCCATGGGCACGAGGAGGTCGTACTCCCCCGCGTCCGGGAACTCGAACGAGACGTTCGGGGTGGCGAAGTTCGCCTCGTCCACGACCAGGATCTCGTCCACCTCGAAGCCCCGGTCGCGGAGCCGCTGCGACACCGGGCCGGTCGGGCTCACGTGGTCGTGCTGGACGAAAAGGGCTCGCATCGCGTTAGTATCTCACTAATCGTTCAGGGCCGAACGATTTTGTACCGGAGGACACATGAGTCTCGACGTCGCAGCACTTCGTACCGATCTCGACGCCAAGGGCATCGACGTTCTGAGGCTGATCTTCCCGGACATCCTCGGGATCACGCGGTCGAAGGACCTGCTCGTGAGCCAGCTCGAGCGGGCCAAGAGCCCCGCCTTCTGCCAGGGCGTCTGGGTGACGACCACCCGCGGCGGCGTCCTCGACGGCAACGACATCATGTCGTCCGGGCTTCCCGACCTCATCACGCGCATCGACCCGGCCACCCTCACGATGATGCCGTGGGAGCCGGGAGTGGCCCTCGTCATCGCCGACGCGCTCGAGCCAGACGGCTCGCCCAGCGCCATCGCCCCGCGGTCCGTGCTGCGCGCCGTGATCGACCAGTACGCCGAGCTCGGCCTTACGCCCGTCGTCGGCCCCGAGCTCGAGTTCTACATCGCCGACCACGACGAGAACGGCTGGCGCCGAGCCATCAGCCGCACCGGCCGCGTCTACACGACCGGCGCGTGGGTCGACCCGGACGGCACGCTCCTGCACCTGCTCCGGATGCTCGACCAGATGGATATCGGCGTGTTCGCGGGCAACCACGAGTTCAGCCCCTCGCAGTACGAGATCAACCTGTGGCACAGCGAGGCCATGGACGCGGCCGACCGCACGTTCCTGTTCAAAACGGCGGTGCGCGACATCGTGGCGAGGACCGGCAAGCACGCGACGTTCCTCGGCAAGCCCTGGAGCGACGAGGGCGGCAGCGGGTTCCACCTGCACTTCTCCGTGGTCGACTCCACCACCGGCGCGAACCTCATGCACGACGGCGAGGGCCTCTCGAGCCGGGCGCAGCAGATGATCGCCGGGATCCTCTCGCACGCGGCATCCGTCGCAGCCTTCACCAACCCGACGGTCAACGCCTACAAGCGGCTCGGCCCCGACACCCTCGCCCCGTACCGCGCCAACTGGGGCCACGACAACCGCAGCGCCATGCTGCGGGTGCCGCCCGAGCGCGGCGCGGGCACGCGGCTCGAGATCCGGCTGGGCGACGGCTCGGCCAATCCGTACCTCATGATCGCGGCCATCCTCGCCGCGGGGCTGGACGGCCTGCGCAACGGGCTCACCGCGCCCGCGGCGGCCGAGGGCTGGGCGTACGAGGACGAGGCTGCGGGCATCCTGCCGATGTCGCTGACGGCGGCGCTCGACGCGCTCGGGGCGAATGACAGCATGCGCGCCACGATGGGCTCGGCGATCGTCGACGTGTTCAGCCTCATGAAGCGCGACGAGGTCGAGCGGTACGAGTCCGAGACCGTGGACCCGACGACCCGCGACGTCACTCCGTGGGAGATCGACGAGTACCTCGCCGACTACTAGGCCGGTTGAGCAGGGCGCTCCAGCGCGCGTATCGAAACCCAGGCGGGTTGAGTAGGGCGCTCCAGCGCGCGTATCGAAACCCCTGCGGGTTGAGCAGGGCGCTCTAGCGCTCGTATCGAAACCCCTGCGGGTTGAGTAGGGCGCTCTAGCGCTCGTATCGAAACCCAGGCGGGTTGAGTAGGGCGCTCCAGCGCGCGTATCGAAACCCCTGTGCCATAGGTTTCGATACGGCCGCGGGCGGCCTACTCAACCCGCCCCCTACACCGCGCGCGACCGGTCGGCGATGAGCTCGCCGCCCGCGAACGTGACGCCGAGCTCGCGGTAGTACCCGCCGAGGATCTCCCCCACGGGCAGGATCGAGTGCAGCTCGTCCCACGGGGAGTCCGCGAGGCTCAGCTCGGCGTCGCCGCGCCACGCCTGCCCCAGGTCGGCATCGGTGCCGCCCATGGTCACGAGCTGGTCGAACGACAGGCCCTGGCCCTGCGAGATCGACGGCATGAAGCGGTTGTGCAGCATCCGGTGGCCGTTGACGAAGCCGTTGCTCTCGGACGGCTCGCGCAGGGTCACGACAGCCGAGGCGAGGCGGTGGTCGTAGGCGGCGAGGGATGCCCCGAGCTGGGCGCCCGCCTCGAGCCGCGGTGTGGCGCGCCCGTGGTTGAAGAGCCGTGTGACGTGCACGGAGCCGAGCTTCTTCGGGTAGCCCTGGAACCAGCCGCGGCCGATTGCGAAGTCCTTGGTCACCCAGATCGCGACGCAGCGGCTGTAGACGACGCCCTCGTACGAGCACCGCACCACCACGAACGCCTCGAGGTACTGGGAGCGGACCGGGTCGAGCAGCTCGAGGCCGCCCTCGCTGCACGACTGCCAGTCGGCCCAGATGATCGCGACCGCGCCCGGGTCCTCGGGCGCGAGGTCGATGTCCTCCGGCAGGATCGCGCGGACGTTGGCGGGATCGGTGCGGTACTCGACCGTGAGCAAGGTGCCCGAGTAGTACCAGGGCATCTTCGGTACCAGTGAGCTCGAGCCGCGCGGTGTGAGGGGCGGCAGGAATCCGTTGAGCGCTGTCATGCGCACGAGCGTAGCCCAGAACGATTCGGTTCCGAACGAACTTGACTCAAACTATTGACGTGGGCGGGCGGGCTCGCCAAGGTGGTCACAAGTCGTTTGGATACGGACGACTTCGCGTACCCGAAGCTCAATGAGGAGTGTCAGATGTCGCAATCCCCGGCCCCCACCGAGACCAGCTCCGAGACCTCGAAGGGCGGCCTGCGCAAGGGCCGCCTCGGCGTCATCGGAATCGTCTTCTTCGTCGTCGCGGCCTCCGCCCCGCTCGTCGGCATGACGGGCGCCGTGCCCGTCGCCATCGTGCTGGGCAACGGCGCGGCGGTGCCCGGCGCGTACCTCGCGATCGGCCTCATCCTGCTGCTGTTCAGCGTCGGCTACGCGACGATGAGCCAGAAGGTCACCAACGCCGGCGCGTTCTTCGCCTACGTCGGGCGCGGCCTCGGGCGCAACGCGGGCATCGCCTCGGCCTTCGTGTCGATCCTCGCCTACGTGGCCATCCAGCTCGCGATCTACGGCTTCCTCGGCGTCGTCGCCGCGGGCGAGTTCGGCCTGCTGCCGTGGTGGGCGTGGGCGCTCATCGCCTGGGCGCTCGTCACCGCCCTCTCCCTGCTCAGCGTCGACGTCGGCGCCAAGGTGCTCGGCGTCCTCATGGTGCTCGAGCTCGCCTCCTTGCTCACCACCTCCGTCGCGATCCTCGTCACGGGCGGACCGGAGGGCCTCAACTTCGCTGCCTCCTTCGCGCCCGACCAGATCCTCGTCGGCGGTCTCGCGGGCTCCGCGGGCATCGCCTTCGCCTTCGCGTTCGCGTCGTTCATCGGATTCGAGGCGACGGCCATCTACGGCGAGGAGTCGAAGGACCCGAAGCGCGCCGTCCCGCGCGCCACCTACGCGGCAGTGGCCGTCATCACCGTGCTGTTCGCCATCACCGCGTTCGCGATGGTCACCGGCATGGGCTCCTCCGCGGTCATCGACCAGGTGCTCCAGCGCTCGAACGGACTCGTCGACCCCGCCGCAGTGCTGTTCAGCCTCGCGTCGGAGTACGTCGGCCCGTGGCTCGCCACGATCATGGGCATCCTCGTCATCTCGAGCCTGTTCGCCGGGCTGCTCGCATTCCAGAACGCGTCGGCGCGCTACTTCTTCGCGATGGCCCGCGGCGGCGTGCTGCCCGCTGCCCTCGCCCGAACCAACCGCCGCGGTGCCCCGAGCAACGCCTCGCTGCTCACGACGATCATCGCCGGAGCTGTGATCATCCTCTTCGCCGTGCTCCAGCTCGACCCGTTCCTCACCCTGTTCAGCTGGTTCAGCGGTCTGGCGGTGCTCGCGATCGTGCTCATCGAGATCCTGGTCTCGATCGCCGTCATCCGGTACTTCCTCCGCAACCGCGGCGAGGCCAACGTGTTCCAGGCGGTCATCGCGCCGGTGCTCGCGATCGTGGGCCTGGTGCTCGGCGAGTACCTGCTCATGTCCCGCTTCGCGATCCTCGCCGGCACCGCCGCCGAGGGCGTGGACCCGACGGTCACCCCGTGGAGCATGAACGCCGTCGGCTGGATCCTCGTGCTCCTGCCGTTCGTGCTGCTCGTCGTCGGCTTCATCGTGGCGTCCCTGCGCCGCTCGACGAACGAGGAACTGCTGCGGGACGTGATCTCCTAGGCCCCGGCCGACTCGCCACCCCCGGCCCCGCGTCCCGCCCGCCCGGTACGAAATGCAGGAGCTCTCGGGAGCCCAGCCCGAGAATCAGGCGGTCGCGTTCTCGTGAGAGCGCTCCACTCCTGCATTTCGTACCGGCGGGGCGCGGGCGGGGCGCGGGCGGGGCGGGGCGCGGGGCGGGCGGGGCAGAGCCAGCAGGTCGCCGTGAACCAGCTCGCGACGGGGCTCGGCATC
>NZ_JBXATB010000015.1:0-3724 GCF_058809925.1 Rhodoglobus sp. GW821-FHT12B09
AGCGCCTACTCGACCCGCCGGGAGGAACCCAGACGGAGGGTCGCGAGGAAGCCGAGCACGAGGAACCCGGCGGCGGCGAACGCCGAGTACCGGGTCGCGTCGCTGAAGGCGGCGCGGGCGTCGGCCGCGGCATCCGGAGACTGCTTCTCGAGGGCCGGAATCGCGGTGCCCGACGAGTCGACGACAAGGTCGACAATCTGCGTGCGCACGGATGCCGGGATCTCAGCCCGATCGTCGAGCCGGGCCTGCAGGCCGCCGCCGAGCGAGGTGAAGAGCACGGTGCCGAGGATGGCGATCCCGAGCGCCGAGCCGATCTGACGGGACGTGCTCTGCGTGCCGGAGCCCTGCCCGCTCTGGTCGACCGGCACGTCCTTGAGCACCACGCCGGTGAGCTGTGCGGTCGCGCAGCCGACGCCGAACCCGTAGACGAAGAGGCCGGGCACGATGTGCCACCACTCCGCCGAGGGGTTGATCGCGAGCGCGACGATCACGAGGCCGAGGATCTCGGCGAGGATGCCCACGCGCACGATCAGGACGGGCGCGATGCGGTTGCCGAACGCGCCCGCGAAACCGCTGGCCACGAAGGAGCCGATCGCGAGCGCGAGGATGACGAACCCGGTCTGCAGCGCGTCGTAGCCGAGCACGTTCTGCAGCCAGAGCGGCAGCGACAGGATGATGCCGAACTCGCCGAGCGACACGATGAGGGCGGCGATGTTGCCGTTGCGGAACGACGGGATGCGCAGCAGTCCGAACGCGAGCATCGTGCTCTCGCCCCGTCGCTGGCGGCGCAGGCCCCACGCGACGAAGGCGGCCAGGGCGAGAAGCGCGAGGAGGAACGCGAAGGGGATGGGCGAGACATCCCAGGTCCAGAAGGAGGGCGGAGTGTCGCTGACGAACCAGCCGTAGGTGCGCCCCTCGATCAGCCCGAACACGAGCGAGGCGAAGAGCACGACCGAGAGCAGGGCGCCGACGACGTCGATGCGGCCGGAGGTCGTCTCGCGCGACTCGAGCGCGAACACCAGCACCCCGATCACGATGATCACGCCGAGCGGCACGTTGATGCCGAAGGCCCACCGCCACGAGAAGTACGTCGTCAGCCAGCCGCCGAGCAGCGGCCCGACCGCGGCCATGCCGCCGATCGTCGAGCCCCACACCGCGAACGCGATCGCCCGCTCCTTGCCCCGGAACGTCGTGTTGATGATTGAGAGCGACGCCGGAAGGATCATGGCCCCGCCGATGCCCTGCAGCGTGCGCGACGCGATGAGCAGGGTGCCGTCAGCCGCGAGGGCCGCGAGCACGGAGGCGAGCGCGAAGACGATCACGCCGATGAGCAGCACGCGGCGGCGGCCGAACCGGTCGGCGAGGGTGCCGAAAACGAGGAGCAGGGATGCGAACACGAGCGTGTACGTCTCCTGCACCCACTGCACCTCGGTGGAGGAGATGCCGAGCTCGTCCACGATGGACGGGATCGCGACGTTGACGATGGTCGAGTCGACGATGATCAGCGCGACGGCGATGCTGATGAAGACGAGCCCGAGCCAGCGCCTCATGCGCGCACCCGCGCAATCGCGGTCGCGGCGAGCACGACGACGGCGGCTACGATCGCGGCGACACCGGCCGGTATCGAGACCAGCTCGCCCGCCAGGCGCCCGACCGCTACCCACGCGAGCCCCCACGTGAGCGACAGCGCCGGGGCGATCCGCCCCCGCCCCCTCACCGCCACGAGGACGCCGATCGCGCCGGCCACCGCGAGCACGATCACCGCCCACACGTCGGGCGAGAGTCCGAAGCCGGTGAATCCGGACGCCACGAGCAGCGCGGTCGCGTTGGCGGCGGTCGCGATGCTCACCCAACCGAGATACAGGCCGAGCGTGCCATCCGTGATGATCGTGTCGATGGTGCCCGAGGGGGGATACCGCAGGCACAGCAGGAACGCGCGCACGAGCACCGCAAGCAGGGCGACGATCACGGGCAGGCTCAGCCAGAGCTGGTCGAACTGCACGCTGAGGATCCAGGCGGCATTGAGGAGCAGGGATGCCGCGACCCAGTACCCGAGCCGGCGGTGCCGCTCGGCGCCCGACTGCTTGGGCAGGAACTGCCACACCGCATACGCGAGGAGGCCGAGGTAGATGGCGCTCCAGATCGAGAACGCGGGGACGTCCGGCGCGATCGGGGTCGCCGTGGCGCTCAGCGCGCCGCCCGACGCCTCCTGGATGGGCGTCCCGCCCGCGGCCCCCGACCCGACGAACGAGCCGATGACCGCGATCACGGCGCTCGCCGCGACGGTGATCTGCCGTACCGTGTCCCGTGCTTCGCGCATGCTCTGCCTCCGATTGATCAGCCAGCTTACTAATCGACCGTAGCACGTAGAGTTGGTGCGTGACAGACCCCATGGAGCACTGGCCGACGGGCCGCCTCCTGTCCACGGCGGCGAGGCTGGTCGAGCACGCCTGGGTCGAGGCGCTCGAGGCGCGCGGCCTCACGCACGCCGGGATGATCGCCCTGCACTTCCTCGACGCGGGCCCGCTGAGCCAGTCCGAACTGGCGAGGCTGGCGAAGGTCGAGAACCAGACCATGTCGCGCACCATCGAGCGGCTCGAGCGCTCCGGGTTCGTGGAGCGCCGCGCGGATCCCTCCGATCGCCGCCGCCAGATCGTGAGCCGCACCGCCGCGGGCGATGCGGCCTGGGCATCCGTCCGGTCGCTCGAATCGGAGGTGTTCCCGGCGCTGCAGGATAGCGAGCGGATGCGCGCGGGTCTACTGGAGATCATCCGTCGTTCCGCGGAGGACCGCTGGAAGTAACGTTGTCCCCATGACGTTCAACGACAACGCGAAGATCGACTCGAGCCGGGTCAGTCGCCGGGGCCGCAACACGGGAATCGCCGTCGGCGGCGGCGGTGGCCTCCTCGTGATCGGCCTGTTCATCGTGTCCCAGTTGCTGGGCGTCGACCTCACCGGTCTGGCGGGCGGCGTGGGCACCACGACCGAGGAGCAGGGCCAGCCGATCGCCAACTGCGACGTGGGGTCGCAGGCGAACGCCAGCATCGACTGCCTCATGGGCGGGGCATCCGACTCGCTCGACACCTACTGGTCCACCGAGCTGCCGAAGCTCGGCGCGACGTACCGCTCGACGAACATCGTGCTCTTCACCGATTCGACGAACACGGGATGCGGCGGCGCGACCAGCGACGTCGGGCCCTTCTACTGCCCGCCCGACGAGACGATCTACGTCGACACCGCCTTCTATGACGAGCTCACCAGCCGGTTCGGGGCGTCAGACGGGCCGCTCGCCGAGATGTACGTGGTCGCGCACGAGTGGGGCCACCACATCCAGAACATCACCGGCATCATGAACGGCCTCGACCTGCAGGCCACCGGCCCGACCTCCGACTCCGTGCGGCTCGAGCTGCAGGCGGACTGCTTCGCCGGCGCGTGGGTGGGGGCGGCGCCGACCATCAAGGACGCGGACGGGGTGTCGTTCCTCGAGCCCGTCACCGACGAGCAGATCCAGAACGCCCTGAGCGCCGCGGCGGCCGTCGGCGACGACCGCATCCAGTCCTCGACGCAGGGCCAGGTCACGCCCGAGACGTGGACGCACGGCTCGAGCGAGTCGCGCCAGAAGTGGTTCCAGATCGGCTACAAGGGCGGGCCGGACGCCTGCAACACGTTCCAGGTGGCGACGCCCTAGGTGGGTTGAGTAGGCCGCCCACGGCCGTATCGAAGC